>NZ_WBMR01000365.1 GCF_008923365.1 Actinomadura montaniterrae | reverse complement strand
CTCCCGCGACGGCCGGGCCGCGGGCCACCGAGGCGGCCGGGCCGCGGCCTCCCGCGCGGTCCGGGTTCTGGGCCTCGCTCGCGCCGCTGGAGCAGGCCGGGTTCCTCGCGGCCGCGCACGACGTCGTGTACCCGCTCGGCGAGGTGCTGTGGCGGGAGGGCGACGCCGCCGACCACCTCCTCGTGATCCGCTCCGGCGCCGTGCGGATCTGCGTCGACCGGGACGGCGGCGAGCGCATCGTCGCGTTCCGCGGCCCCGGCGACATCATCGGCGAGCGCGCCGCGCTGCTGCTGCGGCGCCGGTCGGCGACCGTCGTCGCGGTCGACACCGTCCGCGCCCTGCGGATGTCCACCCAGGAGTTCGCCGCGTACCTGACCGCGCACACACGGGTGGTCGCCCTGGTGGAGAAGGAGGTGTACGACCGGCTGACCGAGCGCGTGTTCCCGTCGCAGGAGCACGCCCGCGCCGCCGCGGCCCCGCTCGACCCCTACACCGGGACGAGCGCCTACGCCGCCATCACCCCGTACGACGACGACGGTGTCCTGTCCCCCTACGCCGCGCGCGCGGCGGAGCCCCCTCTGCGCCTAACCCCGTCCTACGCGCAGACCATGCCATCCGTACAGGGCAGGGCCCTTCCTGGGGGTGCGTACGCCACCGCCGTTAAGGAGCCTCCAGCACGGCGTCCGTGGACGGGCCACATGTGCTCCATCATGTTCGTCGACATAGCGTCCTTCAGCGCGCCGTACCGCACCGACATGGACCGGCTCGAGATGCGCCGGATCATGTACGAGCTGCTGTGGGAGGCGTTCGCGGACGCGGGTGTCCCGTGGGACGAGTGCCACCGCGAGGACCGCGGCGACGGCGCCCTGATCGTCGTCCCGCCCGAGACCCCCGCCGCCGCTGTCGAGCCGGTCGTCGCGCGGCTCGCCGCGTCGCTGCGCCGCCACAACCGGACCGCGCAGGAGGCCGTCCGCATCCAGCTGCGGGTGGCGCTGCACGTCGGCCCGGTGACCGCGGACCCGCAGGGCGTGTCCGGCTCGTCGGTGATCCACGCGGCCCGGCTGCTGGACGCCCGCCCGCTCCGGCAGCGCCTCGCCGAGACCCGCGCCGACCTGGCCTTCGTCGCGTCCGCGTTCCTGTACGAGACGGTGCTCGCGCACGCGCCCGGCCACGACGCCGCCCGGTACGCGCCGTTCACCTCCCGGGTGAAGGAGTCGCGGCTCAAGGGCTGGATCCGGGTCGCGGACACCGGCGCCCGCGACTGACCGGCGCGGCGGCGGACGCCGGGACGGCGGACGCCGCGGTGCCGGTCACGGCTCGCGCGGGATGCGGAGGACGAACCGGGCGCCGCGGTCGCTGTCCTCGACGTTCAGCGTGCCGCCGTGCGCCTTGGCGATCTCGCGGGCGATCGGGAGGCCGAGGCCGGTGCCGTTGGCGTCGCGGGCCTTGCCGTCCTTGAGCCGCGCGAACCGCTGGAAGACGACCTCGCGGTCCTCCGGCGCGATGCCGGCGCCGTCGTCCAGCACCTCCAGGACCGCGACGCCGTCGTCGTCCCGGACGGTGATGTCGACCCGCGACTCGGCGTGCCGCTCGGCGTTGTCCAGCAGGTTCGTGAACAGCCGGACCAGCCGCAGCCGGTCGCCGCGCAGCTGCACGCCCTCCTGCAGGTCCGGGACGATCCGCTTGCTGCGGTCCGACCGGGCCAGCTCGATGGTGACCAGGGCGGCGAGGTCGATCGTCTCGGTGTCCTGCCAGGCGCCAGCGTCCAGCCGGGCGAGCTGCAGCAGGTCCGTGACGATCGCCTGCAGCCGGTCGAGGGTCTGCAGGACGGTCCGGGCGGTGCGGGGCCAGTCGGTGTCGTCGGCGTACAGCAGCGCCTCCTCCAGCTGTGTGCGCGCGGCGGCGATCGGGCTGCGCAGGTCGTGCGAGGCGTCGGAGGTGAAGCCGCGCTGCCTGGCGAGCGCGGCGTCCAGCCGGTCGAGGGTCGCGTTGACGGCCTCGGCGAGCATCCGGATCTCGTCCCGGTTCTCCGGCACGGTGACCCGGCGGCCCGACTTGCTCGCGGTGATCTCGGTCAGCTCGCGGCGGATCCCGTCGACGGGCGCGAGGGTCCGGTCGACGGTCCGCCACGTCCGCAGGCCGACCATCAGCACCAGCAGCAGGCCCACGCTGATCACGAAGGTGATCAGGCCGCCGCTGACGAACCACGGCACGTTCGGCGCGGCGGCGTACACCTGCCACTCCCCGGACGGCAGCCGGACGGTGAAGTCGATCACCCAGTGGCAGCCGCGCAGGCCGGCCGGCGGGCAGAGCACCTGGGCGTCCTTGAAGCCGGTCGCGGCGCCCGGCCGGAACGTGGCCATCGGCGGCCCGGCCACGTGGCCCGGCGTCCCGGCGACCACGGTGTTGCGCGGGTCCAGCACCTGGACGGCGATGCCGTGCGGCGCGCCGACGACGCCGCGCACCGGGCGGCGGCGGAACTCCTCGGCGACCTTCATCGCCGCGGACAGCGCCTGGTTGCGCTTGTACTCGGTGGCGCGGCCGCGCACCCCGACGACGATCATGGCGATGAGCACGGCGCAGATGAGGGCGGAGACCGTCCCGGCAATCACGGTCATCCGCACCCGTATGGACCATGTGCGCCGTCCGTACACCCGACCTCCCGCAGGTGAGGTAATCACCCGCAGGACCGGATTCAGTCCTCGCGACGGGCGCCCGGCACCCAAGAGAGGCCAAAGAAATGGTTGCCCATGACCGGCCGCTGACCTGCGATGACACCGCTTTCACCCGCCGATGCGAGACCCTTCGCCCGCGGGCCGCTCACGAGCGGGCCGCCGGCCGGCAGACAGCCGGCCGGCAGGCCGCTCGCGGGCGCAGAGGAGCGCGGCCACGGCCGCCACCGCCAGCAGCGCGGCCGCCGACGTCCACAGCGCGTGGTGCAGGCCCCGGACGAACGCCGCCGCGCCGTCCGGATCCAGCCGGCCCGGCGCACCGCCGCCGGGCAGGCCCGCGTAGACCAGGGCGCCGAGCACCGCGACGCCGAACACCTGCCCGACCTGCCGCAGCGCGTTCGTCACCGCCGACGCCATCCCGGCCCGCGACGCGTCCACCGCCGACATCGCGATCGTGGTGATCGGCGTCCCGCAGAGCCCGATCCCCGCGCCGAGGAGCGCGAAGTCCCACCAGACGGCGCCCGTCCCGGTGCCGGGCGCGAGGCGCAGCAGCCCGAGCGTCGCCGCGCCGCCGACCAGCAGGCCCGTCACCAGCAGCGCCCGCTCCCCCACGTGGTGGACGAGCCGCCCCGACAGCGTCGCGGCCACCGCGTACGCGACGCCGATCGCCGACACCTCCAGCCCCGCCCCGACCGGCGAGCGGCCCTGGACCTGCTGGAAGAACGCGCTGAAGTACACGATCGCGCCGACGAACGCGAAGAACACCACCAGCGCCACCAGGTTCGCGGCGGCGAACCGGGGCCGCAGGAACAGCGTCACGTCGACGAGCGGCTGCCGGGCGCACCGCTCCCACCAGGTGAAACCGGCCAGCGCGGCGGTCCCGGCGGCGAAGGCGAGCAGGACCGGCGCCGACGTCCAGCCCGCGTCCTGCCCCTGGATCGTCGCGAACGCCGGCAGCGCCACCCCGGCCGTGGTCAGCGCGGCGCCCGGCCAGTCGAACGGCCCGCGCGCCGCCTCCGGCCGGGGAATCCGGGGGACGAACCGCCCGGCGGCGGCGACCAGCACGGCGGTCAGCGGCACGTTCAGCAGGAACACCCACCGCCAGCCGAGCCCGGCGACGATCAGCCCGCCGAGCGGCGGCCCGGCCGCCAGCGCCAGCCCGGACGCGGTCGACCACAGCCCGATCGCCATCGCGCGGCGCCGGCCGTCCTCGAACACCGTCCTGATCAGCGTGAGGCTGCCCGGCACCAGCAGCGCGGGGCCGAGGCCCTGCAGGACGCGCCCGGCGAGCAGCGTCCCGGTGGCCGGCGCCAGGCCGGTGACCAGGGAGCCCGCGCCGAACACCGCCGTCCCGGCCATGAACAGGCCCTTGCGGCCGAGGCGGTCGCCGAGCGCGCCGCCCGCGACGAGGAGGCTCGCGTAGACCAGCACGTACGCGTCCACGACCCACTGCAGTGCCGCCGGACTGGCGTGCAGGTCGCGGCCGATCGTCGGGAGCGCGACGCTGACGACCGTGGTGGACACGACGGCGAGGAACAGGCCGACGGCCGCGACCGCGAGGGTGCCCCACGCGTCCGCCGGGCCGATCGCCCCGTCCAAAGCGGGAGGTTCTGCGCGCATGCCATCAGCGTGCGTCCCGAGTCGGCCAGAAGTCCAAGAGCTGGACGCTCTCGCTGTTAGCATCCCCGGTTATGGAGCTGCGCCAGCTGGAGTACTTCGTGGCGGTGACGGAGGAGGCCAGCTTCACCAAGGCCGCCGCGAAGCTGCACGTCGCGCAGCCCGGCGTCAGCGCGCAGATCCGGCAGCTCGAACGCGAGCTCGGGCAGCCGCTGCTCGACCGCTCCGGGCGCACCGTCCGGCTCACCGAGGTCGGCGCCGCCGTGCTGCCCTACGCGCGGGCCGCGCTCGCCGCCGTCGAGGGCGCGAAGCTGTCGGTGGACGAGCTGACCGGGCTGCTGCGCGGGCACGTCACGATCGGCACCATCGACTGGATCGCCTCGCTCGACCTGCCGGGGCTGCTCGCCGGGTTCCACCGCGACCACCCGAACGTGGAGATCACCGTCGTCCAGGACGAGTCGGCGTCGCTCGCCGAGGCGCTGCTCGCCGGCCGCACCGACCTCGCGTTCCTCAGCCTCGGCGCCGGGCCGCCGCCGGGGATCGCCGTCCAGCCCGTCATCGAGCAGGACCTGTTCGCCTCGATGTCCCGCGACCACCCGCTCGCCGGCCGCTCGTCGATCACCCTGCGCGCGCTCGCCGAGCAGGACCTCGTCAGCCTGCCGAAGGGCACCGGGCTGCGGGCCGTCCTGGACGAGGCGTGCGCGGCCGCCGGCCTGCGCCCGCGGATCGCGTTCGAGGCCGGCGAGCCGCCCGTCCTCGCCCAGCTCGCCGCGCACGGGCTGGGCGTGGCGGTCCTGCCGGAGTCCGCCACCGCGATCCGGGCGGACGAGCTGGCGTCGATGCCGATCGTCCGGCCCCGGCTGCGCGGCCGGATCGCGCTGGCGTGGCGGGCGGAGGGGCCGCGCGGCCCGGCGGCGCGGGCGCTGATCGCCCGCGCCCGCGCGGTGCTGCCCTCGCTCCCTTAGGCGCTCGCCTTCAGGACGGTGTGCAGGACGTCCGGCTTGTTGGTGATGACCCCGTCGACCCCGAGGTCGACCGCCTTCGCCATCTTCGTCTTGTTGTTGACCGTCCAGGTGAGCAGCCCCAGGTGCGCGGCGTGCACCTGCTTGACGTAGGTCTTCGTCAGGTCGCCGTAGGACGGGTTGACCAGGTCCGCGTACGCCTTGAGCTTCTTCAGGTCCTTCGCCTTCGGCATGCCGAGCAGGCCGGTCGGCACGCCGGGCAGGTCCTTGTGGAAGCGCTTGACCGACGCCCAGTCGAACGACTGCACGATCAGGCGGCTCCGCGCGGGCTCGCCCTTCGCGCCGAGCCAGTACGACCGGTGCCGCTTGAGCGCCGCGGCGACCCGTCCCTCGATCCCCGGATACAGCGCGGGGCTCTTCAGTTCGAGCAGCATGCCGGCGCCGGTGCCGCTCATCGCGCTCAGCACCTCGTCCAGCGTCGGGACGCGCTCGCCCTTGTACTTCTTCGCGTACCAGGACCCCGCGTCCAGCTTCTTGATCTGCTTGAGCGTGAGCTGGGAGACCTTCCAGGGCTTCAGCTTCGGGTAGACGTGCTCCACGTTCGTCGTCCTGGCCAGCGTGCCGTCGTGCAGGATGACCAGCTTGTGGTCCTTCGTCTGCTGGACGTCGAGCTCGAACATGTCCGCGTGCCGGGTCCTCGCCAGCCTGAACGACGCGAGGGTGTTCTCCGGCGCGTACGCGGACGCGCCGCGGTGCCCGACGTCGAGGATCGTGTGGGCCGCCGCCGCCTGCCGCTCCGCGAGCGGGACGAACGGGACGAGCGGCGGGAGCGGGGGGAGGGGGCGGTGCGGGCCGGCGGCGGCCGCCGTCGCGGGACCGGTGCTCACGGCCACGGTCAGGACGGCCGTGAAGGCGAGACCATGCCGACGGGACATTGTCACCTCTCGGGGAGCCGGGGGTTGCCTGCCTCGACCCTCGATTCGGCCGATGACACCCGGGTTACGAGTCAGTAGCAGACCATGTACACAGGGTGACATTACGCATTCGGAGCGTGCGTTACGAGCCGGACACGGCTTCTTCCCCGGATCGACTCACCCGTCCCCTTGCGGCGGTTCCTTCACCCGCCCGCTCCCCGCCCGTTTCGCGCTCTTCGCCGCCTTCGTCAGCACCAGCGCGCCGAGCAGCACCCGCCGCCCGCGCCGCAGCGGGCGCGGGAACCGCGGGCGCCGCGGCCCCTCCGCGTCCGGCGCCGG
>NZ_WBMR01000364.1 GCF_008923365.1 Actinomadura montaniterrae | reverse complement strand
GCCGTGCTCGGCCGCCGGGCCGGGGCCCGTCCTGGGGCGTTCTCAGCGCGTGAAGTACCGGCGCGGGTTCCCGACGAGCATCTGGTCGATCTGCCCGTCCGGCACGCCCGCCTCGCGCAGCGCGGGCAGCACGTCGTCGCTGATGTGCCGGTAGTTCCAGTTCGGCGCGAACGCCGGCACGGTCGCCGGGTCGGGGCCGAACCAGTCGATGAAGCAGCTCGCGTCGTGGCTGAGCACCATCCGGTCGGCGTAGCCGCGCTCGCACAGCGCCGCGACGGTGCGGACCCGGTCGGCGGTCGGGTTGATCACGTCCAGGCCGAACCGGTCCATCCCGAGGATCGCGCCGGTGTCGGCCAGCTCCATCAGGTAGTCGAGGTCGTTGCTGTCCCCGGCGTGCCCGATGACGACCTTGCTGAGGTCGACGCCCTCCTTGCCGAGGATCTCCACGACCGTCCGGCCCGCGTGGATCGAGCTCTCGGTGTGCACCGTCACGGGGGCGCCCGTCTCCCGGTGCGCGCCCGCCACCGCCCGCAGCACCCGCTCGACGCCCGGGGTGAGGCCGGGGGCGTCCATCGCGCACTTCAGGAACGCGGCCTTCACGCCCGTGTCGGCGATGCCCTGCGTCAGGTCGCGGACGAAGTACTCGATCATCGGCTCGGGGCCGTCCAGCGGCGTGCCCGGCCCCCGCAGGTGGAACTGGAACGGCACGTCGTTGTAGGTGTAGATGCCGGTGGCCACGATGATGTTCAGCTCCGGGACCTGCGCGGCGATCCGCTGCACGCGCGGGATGTACCGGCCGAGCCCCCACACGGTCGGGTCCGCGATCGTGGTGATGCCGCGCGCGGGCAGCTCCCGCAGCTTGGCCACCGCGTCGGCGACCTTCTCCTCCTCGTCCCACCAGTCGCCGGCGCCGTAGTTCTCGACGTGCTCGGTGCTGAGGCAGAAGACGTGCTCGTGCATGTACGTGCGGCCCAGGGCGGCGACGTCGACGGGTCCGCGGACGGTCTCGACTGCGGGCATCAGGGGTCTCCCTCGATCCAGGCGGGACGGGTGCATACCGACCGGTCGGTTTCTGGCAAGCTATGTCCGTGGACGCGGGCGCGTCAATGGGAGGAACGCCGATGACCGAGACCCAGCCTACGGACGCCGCGGCGGACGCGGTCGCGGATACCGGCGCGGATACCGGCGCGGGTTCCGTGCCGGTCCGGCGCAGCCCCGTCGAGCGGCGGATCCTGGACGCCGCGCTGCGGCTGTTCGCCGAGCGCGGCTTCGACGGGACGTCCGTGCAGGGCATCGTCGAGGCCGCCGAGGTCACCAAGGGCGCCCTCTACCACTACTTCGACTCCAAGGACGCCCTGCTCTACGAGATCTACCACTCGCTCATCGCCCGGCAGCTCGCCGACCTCGACGCCGTCCTCGCCGAGGGGCTGCCGCCGCGCGAGGCCGTCCGCCGGGTGCTGACCGGGCTGATCCTCAGCACCGCCGAGCACATCGACGAGGCGAAGGTGTTCGGCCGCGAGATGCACCGGCTCGACGACGCCCGCATGCACGCCGTCCGCGCCGACCGCCGCCGCTACCACAACACGTTCCGCGGCCTGGTGGAGCAGGGCAAGCGGGACGGCTCGTTCACCACCCCGACGCCCGCCGACACCGTCACGATCGTCGCGCTCGGCATGGTCAACCAGCTCCCGCGCTGGTACCGGACCGACGGCCCGAAGCCCGCCGCCGAACTGGCCGCCGAGGTCGCCGACTTCATCCTCGCCGCACTCGACTAACGGCGGGTTTGCAGGGGGAGCGCCGCGTCGCGGAGGTCGGCGAGTTCGGTGTCCCAGTCGCCGGGTGGGGAGAGCGGGGCGAGGACGAACTTCGACAGGCCCGCTTCGATGAGCCGCTTGAGGTGCGTCTCCAGGCCGTCGAGGTCGGGGACGACGTCGGCGGGGTCGGCGGGGCCGCTGACCCTGCGGACGCGCGCGAACCGGGCCGCGGCCTCCTCCGGCAGGGGGCCGCGCCGGTACGGGACGACGGCGCCGAAGTGCTCCTCCTCGATCTCGCGTCCGGCGGCAGCGGCGGCGTCCTGGACCGCGATCCGGCCGCGCTCGGCCTCGGCGGGCGTGGTGAACGCGGCGAGCCAGCCGTCCGAGAGCCGCCCGGTGCGGCGCAGCTCCGCGTCCGACGTCCCGCCCATCCACACGTCGAAGAAGCCCTTGACGGGGCGCGGCTCGATCCGCAGGCCGTCGTAATGGAAGCGCGGCCCGTCGTGGACGACGGCGCCGCCGGCCCAGAAGCGGCGCAGCAGCGGCAGCGCCTCCTCGAAGATCTCGGCGCGCTCCTCCCGGCGGACGCCGAAGGCCTGCTGCTCGGCGGGCAGCCGCTGGCCGAGCCCGAAGGCGGGCAGCAGCCGGCCGCGCGACAGCACGTCCAGCGAGGCGAGCTCCTTGGCGAGCAGGGCGGGGGAGCGGCCCGGCACCGTCATCACGGCGGTGCCGAGCTTGATCCTGGACGTCAGCGCCGCCGCGTGCGTGAGCACGACGACGGGGTCGAGGGTCCGCCCGGACGCCCGCTCGGAGACCCACAGGGAGTCGAAGCCCTCGCGTTCGAGGCCGAGGGCGAGGGCGGTGAGGGAGTCGGGTCCGAGGGCGCCGGACGCGGGGGCCATGCCGATGCGAACGATCACGTCCCGACCGTACGCACGGTCAGTTCGCTGACGCAACCCTCGACGGCGCGGCCGCGGCGACGGCGGCGGCGAGCAGCGAGAGCACCGCGATCGTCACCGCCATCGGCACGGCGGTGCGCGGTCCGGCGATCCCGGCGAGCGGCCCGGCGGCCCCGCCGAGCGCGAACTGCGACAGCCCGAGCAGCGCCGACGCGCTCCCGGTGACCCGCGGCGGGCGGTCCGCCAGCGCGAGCGCCGTCGCGTTCGGCATGATCAGGCCCTGCCCGGACGCGACGAGGAACAGCGCCGGCAGCACCGCGGGGAGCCCGCCCCCGGCCAGCACGGCGGCGAGCAGCAGCAGCCCGCCCGCCGCGACGGTCGCGAGCCCGGCGGCCATGAGCCGGGCCAGCGCGACGCGTCCGGCGAGCCACCCGCTGAGCTGGCCCGCCGCGACGATGCCGAGCGAGTTCACGCCGAACGCGACGCTGAACGCCTGCGGCGACAGGTGGTAGATGTCCTGCAGGACGAACGGGGAGCCGGAGATGTAGGTGAACATCGCGGCGAACGCCAGCGCGAGCGCGAGGGCGGGGCCGACGAACGAGCGGTCGCGCGCCAGCGTCCCGAACGTCCGGGCGGTCGCGCGCAGGCCGCCGGTCTCCCGCCGCTCCGGCGGCAGCGTCTCGCCGAGCCAGGCCAGCGTCGCCAGCAGCAGGGCGACGCCGATGCCGGTGAGCACGCCGAACACGCCGGGCCACGGCATGACCCGCAGCAGCTGCCCGCCGATGACCGGCGCGAGGATCGGCGCGAGGCCGTTGACCAGCATCAGCGTCGAGAAGAACTTCGCCGCCGCGACCCCGTCGTACAGGTCGCGGACGACGGCGCGGGCGATCACGATCCCCGCCGCGCCGGCCGCGCCCTGCACGACGCGCAGCGCGATCAGCGTCTCCACGTTCGGCGCCGCGACGCACAGCAGCGACGCGACGGCGTAGGCGGCCAGCCCGATGAGCAGCGGCCTGCGCCGTCCGAAGGCGTCGCTCAGCGGGCCCGCGACGGCCTGGCCGACGGCGAGCCCGACCACGCAGGCGGTCAGGGTGAGCTGCGCCTGCATCGCCCCGGTCGACAGGTCCGAGGCGACCTTCGGCAGCGCCGGCAGGTACATGTCGATCGACAGGGGCGCCATCGCGGTCAGCGCCCCCAGCACGCCGATCAGCACGATCCGCCGGTCGGGCCGGGCGGCCGCGCGCGCGGGCGCGGCCGCCCGGGCTCCGGGGTCAGACAACCCTGACCGCCTGCTCGAAGTCGAGGCGGGGGTTGCGGGGGAACCAGGCGTCCGGGCCGGGCTTGCCGGCGTTGACGACGGCGATGGCGCGCTGGTTGCCGCCGAGGAACTCCTTCTCGACGGCGGCGGCGTCGAAGCCGGCCATCGGGCCCGCGGCGAGGCCGGCGGCGCGGATGCCGAGGATGAGGTAGCCGAGCTGGATGGAGGCGTTGAAGCGCGCCATGGCGGGGCGGCCGGGGCTGTCGTGCAGGGCCTCGCGGGCGCCCTCCTTGTGCGGGAAGGTGACCGGGAGGTGCTCGTGGAAGTCCTCGTCGGCGGCGACGATGAGGGTGAGCGGCGCGGACGCGGTCTTGGCGCGGTTGCCCTCGGCCATCAGCGGCAGGAGCCGCTCGCGCGCCTCGGGGGTGCGGACGGCGACGAGGCGCAGCGGCTGGGCGTTCATCGCGGTCGGCGCCCACTTGACGAGGTCGTAGATCGCGCGCAGCTGCTCGTCGGTGACGGGTTCGGCGCTGAAGGTGTTGGCGGTGCGGGCCTCGCGGAACAGCAGGTCCTGCGCGGACGCGTCGATGGCGAGCAGCCCCTCGGGCGCGATCGTCGTCATGGCTTCACCTCTCGTTCGGCTGGGGGAGCCGCGGGATCTCCGGCTCCGAGAAGGTGTAACCGGATGACGGTACGTTATCTGCCACGTCAGGGAGTGCGATGCGTCACACCCGGGGGCGGTCACCGGTTCAGAAGGGGAACCGCTCGGCGGCGGCCACCACGGCGCCGGTGACGGCCGCGACGGTGAGCACCGACAGCCCGCACAGCACGGCCCAGCGTCCGGCCTGGTAGCCGGCGGGGACGCGGGCCGAGCCGCGGCCGCGGACCGGCCACGGGGCGCGCAGCGGCGCGGTGCCGGGGACCTCCTGCGCGTCCCCGGCGGTGAGGGGGTGGTCGCCGCCGGACGGGCCGGCGGGCGCGAGGCCGGACGCCCAGCCGAGCAGGTCGGCGACGTCGGCGGGCTCGGTCGCCAGGCCGGAGGCGAAGTAGCGCACCTGCCCGGCGACCTGGTCGAGCGTGCGGACGGTGTTGCCGAGCCCGACGCCGCCGAGCCAGGCCCGGACGTCGCCGTCGTGGCCGAGGCAGCGGCCGATCTCGGTGCGGACGAGCAGGTCGGCCTTGGTGACGATGACCGCGACCCGCTTCTGCCGCCCCTGGTCGGGACGGGAGCGCAGGTCGTTCAGGACGCGCTGGAGGGTGTCGGCGGGGTCCTCCTCCGACGACGCGGCGGCCTGGTCGACGAGGTCCCGCTCGTCCTGGGTGAGGGCGCGGCGGACCTGGGGGAGCGCGAACGGGTCGACGACGAACAGCAGCGCCTCGCCGTGGTCCAGGTAGCGCAGCGACTCGACTTCGGTGGCGCCCGTGTAGTGCTCGCCTGCCGGGTCGAACAGGTACAGGATGCGGCGGGCGCGGCCGGGCAGGTCGACGTCGACCATGGTGGCGAGCGGCAGTTCCGGGCCGGTCTTGGCGGGCCGCCCGCCGCGCCGGAACTCGCGGATCGCGCCCGCGTACGCCTGCGCGTGCCGCTGCTCGACGAACGCCAGCCGTCCCTGGACGGACCGGGCGCGCGCGTGCAGCGCCCGGATGCCGAGGAACATGAACGTGGTCTTCCCGGCGGCGGGCCCGCCGACGAACGGCAGCGGCTCGACCCGGACGCGCCCGATGCGCTCGGGCAGCCGCCCGCCGCAGTGCGGGCAGTACGCGGCGAGCCGGAACCGGCCCAGCGGGACGGTCGTGGGCAGCCGCGCGCCGCACCGGCACACGTGCCGGAACGCCCCGGCCGCCCCGGGCGCCAGGCGCTTGTGACGGGCGCCGCATCCCGGGCACTCGTACTCGGGCAGCCCGATCCGCTCGTAGCAGAACGGGTGCGGGCAGGTCTGCAGGATCCGCCCGTACGCCATGAAGATCCGCTCGACGGCCGCGAGGACCAGCACGCACGCCAGCCACGCCGCCAGCCCGGCCGCCGCGACGACCCCGTACAGGACCGTCAGCGCCAGCACGAACGCCGCCGCCGGGACGGCCGCCGCCACGATCCCCGCGCACAGCGCCAGCCAGATCGGGAACGCGAAGAACCCCCACGGCCCGCCGAGCAGCGTCCGGGTGAGCCGCACGACGATCCCGGACGCGATCCGGTACACCTGCGGGACGACGGTCCGGCTGATCGTCCACCAGTCCCGCCACACCTGGGCGAGCAGGTAGTTGCGGTACGCGACGTCCGGCGAGGCGACCGGGGACGGGCCGTCGAGGGCGGACGGGGCGAGGGTGCGGCACGCGTTCAGGTAGTAGACGCCGAGCGCGGCGGCGCCCGCGACGATCAGCGTCGCGGGGAACAGCACGGGGAACACGTACCAGAACCCGAGCCACATCGCGCCGGCCCACACGGCGGCCAGCAGCAGCACGATCAGGATCTGCACGGGCTCACCTCCCCTCGTCCCCGGCGAGGAGGTCCCTCAGCGCGGCGCGCAGCTCCGGCCGGTCGGCGAGGCGCGCGTCGAGCTGCCGGGCGGCGAGCCAGCGGCCCGCGGCGCCGCGCGCCCAGGCCTCCAGGTCCGGTTCGGCGACCCCGCGCA
>NZ_WBMR01000363.1 GCF_008923365.1 Actinomadura montaniterrae | reverse complement strand
GACGTGGGACGCCGCCGGCCTCTCCGGCCCGGACGCGGACACCGCGTCCGCGCTCCACCCGGCCCCGTCCGGCGACTCCGGCCATCCCGCGTATCCGCAGCCCATGGGCTATCAGCAACCTCATGAACATCAGTGGCCTCAAGAACCACTGGACCATCAGGGCCCGCCCGGCCATCCGGGCCCGGTCGCCGCCCACGGACGGCCCGAGCACCCGGCGCCGCAGCCGGCGCGGACGTACCGTCGGCTTCGGCGCGGCCCCGGGGTCGTCACGGGCCTGGCGCTGGCGGCGCTGCTCGCCGTGCTGGACGTCGCCGCCCTCGCGATCCTGATCGCCCGGCCGTCGCTCAGCAGCGGGCACCGGGGCGGGCTGCTGCCGGTGGTCGCGTCCTCGTTCGCGCTCGTCGCGGTCGTCACGCTGGTCGCGGTGATCGTCGCGTGGCGGGGCAGCCGCGCGGCGGCGTGGACGGTGGTGGCGGCGCGGGTCGTCCGGGTCGCGATGTGGGCGGGGTGGGGCGCGCTGGTCACCGTGCAGCCGTCCGCGCTCGCCGGGCACGCCGCCCTCACCGCGCTGGTGGTGCTCCTGCTGGCCCAGGGCCTCTGGGCGTCCTGATCACCGCCGCTCCGACCACTCCCCGAGGTCGCGGCGCTCGATCGCCGCCGCCATCAGGTCGGGGAATGCGTCCGGGGTGCAGGCGAACGCCGGGACGCCGAGCGCCGCGAGGGCCGCGGCGTTGTCGTGGTCGTAGGCCGGCGCGCCGTCGTCCGACAGCGCGAGCAGCACGACGATCTGCACGCCCGCCGCCGTCAGCGCCGCGACGCGCTGCAGCATCCCGTCGCGGTCGCCGCCCTCGTACAGGTCGCTGACCAGCACCAGGATCGTCTCGTTGGGCCGGGACACGAGGCCCTGGCAGTACGCGACCGCGCGGTTGATGTCGGTGCCGCCGCCGAGCTGGGTCCCGAACAGGACCTCGACCGGATCGTGCAGCTGGTCGGTGAGGTCGGCGACGGCGGTGTCGAACGCCACCAGCGACGTCCGCAGCGACCGCATCGACGCGAGCACGGCGCCGAACACGCTCGCGTACACCACCGACGCCGCCATCGAGCCGCTCTGGTCGATCGCGAGGACCACGTCCCGCTGCACGGCCTGCCGCCGCCGCCCGTAACCGATCATCCGCTCGGGCACGAGCGTGCCGTGCTCCGGCAGGTAGTGCCGCAGGTTCGCGCGGATCGTCCGGTCCCAGTCGACGTCCGCGAGCCGCTTCGGCCGCCGCACCCGCGCGGACCGGTCGAGGGCGCCGCCGACCGCCGACCGGGTCCGCTGCGCGAGCCGCCGCTCCAGCTCCTCGACGACCTTGCGGACCACGGCCCGCGCCGACTCCCGGGCCTTGTCCGGCATGACCTTGTTCAGCGACAGCAGCGTCCCGACCAGGTGCACGTCCGGTTCGACGGCCTCCAGCATCTCCGGCTCCAGCAGCAGCCGGGTGAGGTCGAGCCGCTCGATCGCGTCCTTCTGCATCACCTGCACGACCGTGGACGGGAAGTAGGCGCGGATGTCGCCGAGCCAGCGGGCGACCGACGGAGCGGAGTCGCCGAGCCCGGCGCCGCGGCGGCCCGGCCGGGGCCGGCCCCCGCCCGCGTCGCCCGCCCCGTAGAGCTTCTCCAGTGCCGCGTCCATCCGGGCGTCGTCGCCGGTCAGGGACACGCCGGTGCCGTCGGCGCGCTCGCCGCCGAGCACCAGCCGCCAGCGCCGCATCCGTTCCGGATCCTCGCCCACGGCGCCTCCGTCCGGGATGCCTCCGTTCCCGATGCCTTCGTCTCCGCTGCCTTCGTTCACGGTGCCTCCCAGCCGAGGACGCGCAGGGCCGTCGCGACGGCCGGTGCCGCGCGCTTCTCGTCCACGTCGCCGGCGGACGGGCGCGGCGGCCCGGAACCCGTCCCGGCGCGGCGGACCCGCTCGCCGATCGCGCGCCGCTCGGCGGCGGCGTACGCGCCGAACGTGCGGCGCAGCAGCGGCAGGACGTCGGTGAACGCGTCGTCGGGCAGCCCGGCGATCCAGCCGTCGACCAGGCGGAGCAGCTCCTCGTCGTGCACGAGGACGAGCCCGCCGCCGGACAGGAACCCCTCGACCCAGGCGGCGGCGCGGGCGGGCGCGGCGCCGACCGACACCGCACGGGCCATCCGGGCGGGGACGTCGTCCAGCCGGCCCGCGTCGAGCAGCAGCCGGGTGACGCGGCCTTCGAGCAGCCCGTGCAGGGTCTCGGGCCGGGCGATCAGAATCTTCAGGGCCGCGCGCCAGCGTTCGAGGTGCGCGTCGTCGGCGAGCAGGGCGAGGGCGCCGTGCACGGAGTCGATGTGCCCGAGGAAGTCGCGGGCCGCGTCGTCGTCGAGGCCGGACACGGCGGGCGGCAGGCCGACGCAGATCCGGACGACGAGGCCGTCGACGACGGTGCGCAGCGGGCCCGTCGCTGTGCCGCGCACGTCGCCGTAGCGGAGCGCGCGCACGAGCGCGGGCAGCGCCGCCATCAGGTGCGCGACGTCGGTGTCGAGCGCGGCCCGGTCGGCGAGCGCGCGCATCACGGTCGGCAGCGCGTCGCCGAGGTCGGCGAGCAGGCAGCGCTCCGCGACGGACGTCAGGTCGGGCAGCGCCGTGGCGCCGGCGGCCATCGCCTCCGCGCGGGCCGTGGTCGCGTCCCGCACGGTGGTGCCCCACGCGCTCGCCTCGATCAGCTCGACGTCGAACTCGGGCCGCCACGCCAGCGTCCACGTCTCCCGGAACGTCCCCTTCGAGCGGCTCTCCGCGGGCACGCCCCAGTCGACGTCCAGCAGCCGGAGCCGGTGCAGCAGCCGGCTGCGCTCCAGGTCGGTGGGCTTGCGCAGGTCGAGGTCCTGCTCCTTGTCGAGGGCGGACGGCTTGAGCCGCAGCCGCCGCTGCTCGGCCTGCAGGTCCCGCTGGAGCGGCACCATCGGCGTCCGGTCCGGGACGGAGCCGAGCCGCTCCCCGACGACCATCCGCTCGCGGATCAGCTCGACGGGCAGCTCGGCGCCCTCGCACAGCACCGCGCGGGTCGCCTCGGTGACCTCGTCCAGCCCGGCGAGGGGGCGGCCGCGCAGCGCGGCGAGCGTCTCCGCCAGCCGGACCGCCTCGATCACGTGCGCGGACGAGACGTGCAGGTCCTCCTCGCGCAGCAGCCGCGCGGCGCCGGCGAGCCAGCGTTCGACCGGCCGGTCCGGCACCGCGAACAGGTGGTGGTACCAGCCGGGGGCGCGGACGCCCGCGCCGTACCCGGAGCGGCCCGCCAGCCGGCCGTGCGTCCACGGCACCCACGTCATCGCGATCTTCGTCTTCGGCAGCCCGCGCAGCGTCCGGTCGTCGTGCGCCGCGGGCACCTTCGCCAGCAGGGCCGGGACGTGCCAGGCGCCGCAGACCACGGCGACCCGCTCGAACCCCTCCTTGAGGGCGCGGCGCACCGTCCGGCGCATGTGGGCCTCGCGCTGCTCCTCGCGCCGGTCGACCCGGGACGGCCCGACCCGTTCGCGCAGCTCGGCCATGGCCTCCGCGATCGCCGGGAACGGCGAGGGGCCCTCGTGGCGGTGCTCGACGACGTCGTCCCACCAGCGTTCGGCGTCGTCGTAGCCGGCGGCCTTCGCCAGCGTCCCGAGCGGGTCGAGCCGGACGTCCTCCGCCGTCTCCGCTGGCTCCGCCGCCTCGTCCGGCTCGTCCGGCTCGTCCGCGTCCGGCGGGACGAGCTGGTGGGCGGCGGGAAGGTCGCAGAACCGGACGGCCGCGCCCGCCGCCAGCCCGTACCGGATCGCCTGCCACTCCGGGCTGAACTCCGCGAACGGCCAGAACGCGGCCTTCCGGTCGCCCTTGCCCGCCGGAGCGCCGGACGGCCCGGCGGGGGAGTACGCCAGCAGCGCGACCGGCGGGACCATGCCGGGGTCGCCGGCCAGTTCCACGATCCCGTCCGCCTCCGGCGGCCCCTCGATCAGGACCGCGTCCGGCTCGAACTCCTCCAGTGCGCCGCGCAGCGCGCGCGCCGAACCGGGCCCGTGGTGGCGGATCCCGAAGACCTCGACCCGTCCGGCCGTCAAGACACCTCCCGGCAGGCGCGGTAGAAGTCCCGCCATTCCGGCCGGTCCCGCACGACGGCCTCCAGGTACTCCTGCCACACCACCCGGTCCGACACCGGGTCCTGGACGACGGCGCCGACGAGCCCGCCCGCCACGTCCGCGGCCCGCAGCACCCCGTCGCCGAAGTGCGCGGCGAGCGCCAGCCCGCTGGTGATCACCGAGATGGCCTCGGCGGTACTGAGCGTCCCGCTCGGCGACTTCAGCTTCGTGCGGCCGTCGGCGGTCAGCCCCGAGCGCAGCTCCCGGAACACGGTGACGACCCGGCGGATCTCCTCCAGCCCCGCCGGGGCCTGCGGCAGCTCCAGCGACGCGCCGATCCGGTCGACGCGGCGCGCGACGATGTCGACCTCGTCCTCGACGGTGTCGGGCAGCGGCAGCACCACCGTGTTGAACCGCCGCCGCAGCGCGCTGGACAGCTCGTTCACGCCCCGGTCGCGGTCGTTCGCGGTCGCGATGACCGTGAACCCCTTGCGCGCCTGCACCTCGGTGCTCAGCTCCGGGACCGGCAGCGTCTTCTCCGACAGCACCGTGATCAGCGCGTCCTGGACGTCGGACGGCATCCGGGTCAGCTCCTCGATCCGGGCCACCGTGCCGCGCCGCATCGCCCGCATCAGCGGGCTCTCCACCAGCGCCTTCTCCGACGGCCCCTCCGCGAGCAGCCGCGCGTAGTTCCAGCCGTAGCGGATCGCCTCCTCCGCCGTCCCGGCCGTCCCCTGCACCAGCAGCGTCGAGTCGCCGCCGATCGCCGCCGCGAGGTGCTCCGACACCCAGGTCTTCGCGGTGCCGGGCACGCCGAGCAGCAGCAGCGCCCGGTCGGTCGCGAGCGTCGCCACCGCGACCTCCATGAGCCGCCGCCGGCCCACGTACTTCGGCGAGACCACCGTCCCGTCGGGCAGCTCCCCGCCGAGCAGGTACGTCGTGACGGCCCACGGCGACAGCCGCCAGCCCGGCGGCCGGGGCCGGTCGTCGTGCTCGGCCAGCCGGGCCAGCTCGCCGGCGTACTCCTGCTCGGCGTGCGGGCGCAGCACCCCGGCGGGCACGGGTTCTCCGGTCACGGGTTCGGTCACGGGGCGAGCTCCTTCAGCATCTCGTCGCGGAAGCGCAGGGTGGTGATCAGGGCGTGGACGGCGCGCGGCAGGGCCCGTCCCTGCTCCTCGGGCGGGCGGCGGGCGAGCAGCTCCTCCAGCCGGGACGCGGCGGACGGGTCGAGGCGCCGCTCGGCGAGCCGGCACAGCTGGGTGAGGGCGTGCTCGTCGCGGCGCGTCGGGCGCCCGGCGGACGCGGCGAGCGTGCCGACCACGGCGGCGGCGAGGTCGCCGGTCCACGGCCCGGGGACCCGCTCCAGGATGGGCGGCAGCTCGGACCGGCCCTCCACCCAGCGGATCAGCCCCGCCGCCGCGGCGTCCCGCTCGCCGGCGGGCAGGACGGCGAGCAGGTCGGCGAGCGCGCCCGGCTCGTCCACCATCACCCCGCCCTTCAGCAGCGCGCGCGCCCACTCGGTGTCGTGCTGCTTCAGCGCGGCCCGCGCCCACCCGATGTGCACGTCCCGGGCGTCGCCGTCCTGCTCGTCGCGGCCGGGCCGCCCCTCGGCGGCACCGGCCGCCGCGACCGGCAGGCACACGATCTCCATCGGCGGCAGGCCGAACAGGTCCGTCCAGGTGCCGAGCGGCGTGCGGGCGAGGATCTCGCGCAGCCACGCCGCCCGCGTCCCCACCGGGCGCCCTCCGCCGCCGGGCGCGAACGACCCGCCCGGATGGAACGGGACGCCGTCGCGCGCCAGGTCCTCGCCGTGCGCCGCCGGCGGCTCGACCATGATCCACGTCTGCTCGCGGCCCCGCACGGTGCGCCGGCGCGGCGTCAGGCAGGCGCGGGCGCGCGCGGCCATCCGCTCCCCGTACGCGGAGCCGGGCAGCCGGGCGAGCAGGTCGGCGGCGAGCTGCCGGACGTCCTTGCCGCGGTCCTCCAGCGCCGACTCCAGGAACTCCTCGTCGTCGGGCGACAGCCCGGTCCGGAACGTGCCGAGGAAGGCGGCGCGGTCGGGCGCGGGCTCCTTCGCCCACGTCTCCCGCAGCGCCTCGCGGGCGGCGGCGGGGTCGGTGCCGCGCAGCGCGGTCAGGTGCGCGGCCCGCTGGTTGCGGGTGCCGGTCTCCCACACCTCGGCGCCGCCGCCCGGGTCGTCGCCCGCCCCGACCAGGTACGCCCAGTCGGTGTTCCGCAGCGCCAGCCACACGCCGCGCCGCCCCGCCGCGCGGCTGATCGACGGCCGCAGCATCCGGTCGCCGCGGCCGCGTTCGAGCAGGTCGGGCAGCAGCCGCGCCGGCACCCGCAGCCCGCGCGCCGCCGCCGCGTCCAGCCACTCGGGCAGCACCTGGACGTACTCGCCGCGCAGGATCCGGCCGAGCCGGGCGGCCGCCGCGGCGGGCACGACCGGAGCCTCCTCGGCGGGCGCCGGGGCGATCACCTCCGGCGCGCCGCGCCCGGGGAC
>NZ_WBMR01000362.1 GCF_008923365.1 Actinomadura montaniterrae | reverse complement strand
GAGCGCCGCCGCGCTGCGCGCCGGCTCGATCATGACGCCGGTCGCGCTGGCCTTCGCGTTCGCGGGCGTGCAGCTGTTCGCGCAGTCCACGGTCGTCCACGCGACCGCCGTGCAGTTCGCCGACGGGAACCGCGCCGACCAGGTCATCGTCGCCGACGGCCCGGGCCTGCCGCAGGGCGCGGCGGACGCCGCGCGGCGCGTCCCCGGCGTCACCGCCGCGACGCCCGTCAAGCGCACCACGGTCGTCATGGCCGTGAAGGAACTGGGCGAGAAGAACCTGCGGTCGCTGACCGCCCAGGGCGTCGGCGCCGACGCCGCCGCCACGATGGACCCGAAGGTCACCTCGGGCGGCCTCGGCGCCCTGCGCGGTGCCGCGGTCGCGCTCAGCCGGGACGTCGCCGGAGGGCTGCACGTCGGCTCCACCGCGCCGCTGTGGCTGGGCGACGGCACGCGGATCGACGCCCGGGTCGTCGCGGTGTACGACCGGGGGCTCGGTTTCGGCGACGTCCTGCTCCCCCACGACCTCGCCGTCGCGCACTCGTCCACGCCGCTCGACGACCACGTCCTCGTCCGCGGGCACGCCGACCTCCGATCCGTCACCGCCGCGTACCTGGGCGCGCGGACCGTCGACCGCGACGCGTTCGGCGCCGAACTGTCGGACGAGACGCGCCTGCAGGGCTTCATCAACTACGTCGTGGTCGGCGCGATCGCCGGGTTCATCCTCATCGGCCTCGTCACGACGCTGGCGCTCGCGACGGCCGCGCGGCGCCGCGAGTTCGCGCTGCTCAGGCTGGTCGGCGCGACCCGCCGACAGGTCATGCGGATGCTGCGGCTGGAGGCGCTCATCGTGCTCGGCACCGGCGCCGCCGCCGGGTCCCTCATCGTCGCGGTGGTGATCCCGGCGTTCGCGACGGCGGTCACCGGGCTGCCGCTGCCCGCGGTGTCCCCGGTGACCTGCGCCGCCATCCTCGCGACCGTGGCGGGCTCCGGCGCCGCCGCCGTCCTCGTGCCGGCCGCGGCGATGCTCCGCCGCCGCACCTCCCCGAAGATCCATTGAAAGGCGCATCCACGATGAACGGCACCGGCAACTCCGCCCGCTGGCCCCTGTTCGGCCTGCTCCTGGCCGCGAACGTGGTCGCCGGCCTCACGCTGAAGGGCACCTGGCTGGAGATCCCCGTCAGCGTGGTCACCGGCCTCGGCGTCGTCGCGATCGTCCTGGACTACCTCCTACGCGGCCGACGCGGGCAACGCTGACGCCCCTGCGCGCCGCCCGGGCGGACCGAACACTCCCGCTCCTCCCCCGGGCGGCCCGCACCGCCGTTACCATCTCGGAGTGCCAAGATCCCGTTGGCATGCTCTGTACCGGAACGGCGTGAAATGGATGATGTCGAGATCCGGCGGCACCTGCCGGGCAACCTCCCGCAGCTGTTCGCCGACGGCGCGGACGGCGCCGGCCCGGAGGCGGACGGCGCCGCCGGGCGGACCCTGTCGGTGTCGCTGCCCGAAGGCGACGTGGTGTGGCCGGACCCCGGCTACCCGCAGCGGCAGCTGCTGATGCGGCCCGCCTTCTGGCTGAGCGACGAGCCCGTGCACGGCGAGCTGTGGGGCCGGCTGCGCGCCGAGCACGCCCGGTCCGGCCTGTGGCCGCTGCTCCTCGACGAGACCGACCAGCCGTGGGCGTCCGGCCAGATCGCGCCGGAGCCGGTCGAGGAGATCGGCAACTACTCCCCCGACGCGTTCCTGTACGAGGTGTGGGCCGACTGGGCGGAGCAGGCCGCCGACGACGACCACGACGACCTGGCCCCGTTCGGGAGGCACTGCCCCGGCCCCGCCCCCGCCGGCGCCCTGCTGGACGACCCGGACGCCGTCGCCGACCGGTACGCCCGCGCCCTCGGCGCACGCGGGCCGTCCCTCGGGCTCGTCGCGGTCGAGCGCGGCGCCGACGCGATCGCCGCGGTCGGCTGGCAGGGCGCGCTGAACCACAACGAGTGGACCGCGCCGCTCGCGGCCGTGCTGCGCGGCTGGGAGGACCGGTTCGGCGCGCGCGTCGTCGGGCTCGGGTTCAACACGCTGGAGCTGAGCGTCGCCGCGCCGCCGGTGACCACCCGCCACGCGGTGCACGTCGCGGCGGAGCACTGGGCGTTCTGCCCCGACATCCTCTTCCAGGGGCCCGGCACCCTCGCCGGCTACGCCGAGGAGATCCGGGGCAAGACGCACTGGTCGTTCTGGTGGGACTAGCGGCGCACCGGCCGGGCTAGGGGCGCGCGCCGAGCATCCGCAGCGACAGGTGCGCGGTCAGCGCGCCGATCTCCTCCGGGGAGCGGGGCCCTTCGGGGCGGTACCAGCGGCACACGTCGATCGCGAGCGACGACATCGCGCGTGCGGTGCCCTCGATGTCGGCGACGTCGAACACGCCCGCCGCGGCGCCCGCGCGCACCTCCTCGCGCACCAGAGCGCGGACGCGGCGGCGGATCGCGGCGATGCGCCGCGCGTGCGCCGCGTCCAGCGCGCCCAGCTCGTTCTGGATGACGCGGGCGGCGCGGTGGTGGCGGGCGTGCCAGCGCGCGAACGCGTACATCAGCGCCCGGACGCGCGCGGCGGGCCCGTCGACGCCCTCGACCGAGGCCTCCAGTTCCGCGAGCACCGACTCGTGGACGGTCAGCGCGATCTGGAACAGCAGGTCCGCCTTCGTCCGGTAGTGCACGTAGAGGGCGCCGGCGCTCATCCCCGCGCCGGCCGCGATGTGCCGCGTCGAGGTGCCGTGGTAACCGAGTTCGGCGAAGGAGTCGACGGCGGCGAGCAGCAGGCGGCGGGACGCGTCCGGCGCGACGCCCGCCCACATGGCGTCGCCGCCGTCATCGGAGCCGCTGCGGGGAGCCATGCGCAGAAGCCTAAGCGATCGCTCAGTACACTGGGCCCGCACTTCGCACCATTCCAGGAGGAACCGCATGCGGCGCACCGTCTTCGAGGCCGACCACGAGCTGTTCAGGGAGTCCGTGAGGGAGTTCGTCGAGCGGACCCTGCTCCCGCTGGACGAGGACATCCGCAATGAGCGGATGCTCAGGCGCGAGGTGTGGCTGGAGGCGGGCCGGCAGGGCTTCCTCGGCATGCAGGTGCCCGAGGAGTACGGCGGCCAGGACGCCGGGGACTTCCGCTTCAACGCCGTCATCGGCGAGGAGCTCGCGCGCGTCGCGGTCGCCTACAACTCGATCGTGTCGATCCACATCGACATCTGCGCCCCGTACCTGCTGGAACTGGCGACCGACGAGGCGAAGAAGAAGTGGCTGCCGGGGTTCTGCACCGGCGAGCTGATCACCGCGATCGGGATGACCGAGCCGTCCGGCGGGTCCGACCTCGCGGCGCTGAAGACCACGGCGGTCCGCGACGGCGACCAGTGGGTGATCAACGGGTCGAAGACGTTCATCACCAACGGCGGCCACGCCGACCTCGTCATCGTCGCGGCCAAGACCGACCCCGAGCGCGGCGCCAAGGGCATCACCCTGTTCGGCGTCGAGGCCGGCACCCCCGGCTTCAGCCGCGGCACGAAGCTCGACAAGGTCGGCCAGCCGGAGGCCGACACCTCCGAGCTGTTCTTCGAGAACGTCCGGGTGCCGGACTCGCACGTCATCGGCGAGCTGAACCGCGGCTTCATCCACATGATGGAGCGGCTCTCGCAGGAGCGGCTGTCCTGCGCCGTCGCCAACGTCGCGCACGCCCGCGGCGTCCTGGACGAGACGATCGCCTACGTCAAGGAGCGCAAGGCGTTCGGGCAGCCCATCGGCAACTTCCAGCACAACAAGTTCCTGGTCGCCGAGCTGATCACCAAGCTGGACGTCGCGCAGGCGTTCGTCGACCAGTGCCTGGCCGCGCACGTGGCGGGCGAGCTGTCCGCGGTCGACGCGTCCAAGGCCAAGTGGTGGAGCTCGGACGTGCAGAACCAGATCATCGACGCCTGCGTGCAGCTGTTCGGCGGCTACGGCTACATGCGCGAGTACCGCGTGGCCCGCGCCTGGATGGACGCCCGCGTCACCCGCATCTGGGCCGGCTCCAACGAGATCATGAAGGAGATCATCGGCCGCGACGCCGGCCTCTGACCCGCACCGGCGCGGGTGCCGGCGGGCCGGCGCCCGGCGGCCTCAGTCCTCGCGGCGCCGCTTGGACGCCGGTTCGCCGTAGCCCGGCTTGGGCTCGGGCGAGGTGTCCTGCTGCTTGCCGCGGTGGATGTTGCCCAGCCGCTCGGCGTGATGGTGCGGCTGGTGCTTCGGGGCCGAGTGCGGCTGCTTGGACGCGCCGGTGGTGACGTTCCGGGCGCTCGGGGCCTTCCCCTGCTCCCTCGCCTCGCGGGCGGCCTTCCGGCGTTGCTGGACGTTCCCTTCCATCTTCTTGCCGGCCATGGCTTCCCCCCTGTCTCCGGCTTGCGGTCACCGTCCTACCCGCCCGCCCCGGAGCCATTCGCCCGTAACACCCCACCAGTCGCAGAGCGATACGAACCGGACGCACAGCGAGATCCGGTGGCGTCCGTCTCGAAGATGTGATGTTTTAGATCCTGCACGGAGGTGCGACGAGCGCTTCTGATCAATAACCTGCGATCATGGCGAATGTCGGGGCACGCGCGGCCAAGTGGCTTGTACGGGGATACATCGCCAGGAAGCAGCGTGCCGGATTCAATCTCGAGTCGATCCGGTTCCTGCCGAACTCCACGCTGGCGCCGCTGCGCCGCGACGGCCTGGACCCGGTGAGCGACCTCACCGAGATGCGGGAGGCGCGGAGCGTCAGCAGGCTGCCGCTCCCGTTCGGCTTCGGCGTCTGGCTGGTGACCGGCTACGACGAGGCCAAGGCCGTCCTCGCGGACGCGGACTCGTTCAGCAACGACCTGTCCAACCTCGTCGGCAAGGTGGACGTCCCGGCCGGGTTCACGCCCGGCGGGCTCGGGTTCTCCGACCCGCCCGTGCACACCCGGCGGCGCAAGCTGCTGACACCGGAGTTCACCATGCGCCGGCTGAGCCGGCTCACCCCGCTGATCCACACGATCGTCGAGGAGCGGCTCGACGCGATGGCGGAACGGTCCGGGCCCGTCGACCTGATGGAGGCGTTCGCGCTGCCCGTCCCGCTGCTCACGATCTGCGAGCTGCTCGGCGTCTCGCACCGCGACCGCAGCGACTTCCAGCGGCTGAGCAGCGCCCGGTTCGACCTGTTCGGCGGCGCGAGCGCGTCGGTCGGCGCGATCTCCGAGTCGATGGACTACCTGCTCGAGGTCGTCCGCCGGCAGCGGGTCGAGCCGGGCCCCGGCCTGATCGGCATGCTGATCCGCGAGCACGGCGACGAGCTCGACGACCTGGAGATCGCCGGGCTCTCCGACGGCGTGCTCACCGGCGGCCTGGAGACGACCGCGAGCATGCTCGCGCTCGGCTCGATCGTGCTGCTGCGCGACCGGGAGCAGTTCCAGCGGGTGCACGACGACGACGAGGCGATCGTCCCGTTCGTGGACGAGCTGCTGCGGTACCTGACCGTGGTGCAGCTCGCGTTCCCGCGGTTCGCCCGCAAGGACACCGAGGTCGCCGGTGTGCGCATCGCCGAGGGCGACGTGGTGCTGATCTCGCTGTCGGCGGCCAACCGCGACCCGGCGCTCGGCCCCGGCATGGACGGCTTCGACGCCGGTCGCAAGACCCCGCCGCACCTGGCGTTCGGGTGGGGCGCGCACCGCTGCATCGGCGCGGAGCTGGCCAAGATGGAGCTGCGCGCGGCCTACCCCGCGCTCGTCCGCCGGTTCCCCGACCTGCGGCTCGCGGTGGAGCCGGACAAGCTGAGCTACCGCAAGCTGTCGATCGTCTACGGCGTCAACTCGCTGCCCGTGCACCTCGGCTGACCGGGCGCGGTCGGCGCGGTCGGCCATCGCGGGCGGGCGGCCGGGGGCGCGCGGGTAATCGCCGAAAGCACGGGTAGTGCCCGGGCGTGACCTCACTACTGAAGGGCGTCCTGCGCGGCATGGCGGCCGGCGCCGCGGGGACGACCGCGCTCAACGCGACGACCGAAGCGGACATGGCGATACGAGGCCGCCCGGCGAGCGGGACGCCGGCCGCCGTGGCCGGTGAGCTGGCCGGCCTCGCCGGCGTGAGCATGCCGGGCGGCGAGCTGGAGCGGGCGAACCGGCTGGAGGGTCTCGGCGCGCTCGGCGGCACCTTCACCGGGATGGCCGTCGGCGCGCTCGCCGGGGCGCTGCGCGCGGCCGGGATCCGGCTGCCCGCCGTCATCGGCGGGCCGCTGCTGGGCGCGGCGGCGATGGCGGCCGCCGACCTGCCGATCGCCCGGCTGGGGATCTCCGACCCGCGCACCTGGACCCGGGCCGACTGGGCGTCCGACGCGATCCCGCACCTCGTCTACGGCATCACGACGCACTCCGCGCTCGCCGCGATGTTCCGCGCCGACGAGGAGCGCAAGGCCCTCCGGCAGCCGGCGCCCGACCGCCCGTCCCGCCGGGCGCTGGTGCGCGCCGCGGCGCTCGGCGCGGCCACCGGCTGCCGCAGCTCCGCCGGGCTCAGCGCGCTGGCGCTGCGCTCGCGCCGCTACTACCCGGGGCTGTCCGGCCGGCTCTCCCATCCCGCCGTCAAGGCGCTGAACAGCCTGTTCACGGTGGCCGAGATGGGGCT
>NZ_WBMR01000361.1 GCF_008923365.1 Actinomadura montaniterrae | reverse complement strand
GGCCGCGGCCCGCGCCGGCGACGACTGGCTCCCGTACGCCGCCCACCTGCGGGGCAGGCCGACGGAGGCGCAGTGGCAGGAGGCGCGGCGGGAGGTCGCCGCGCGGCGCGAGGCGGCCCGGCCGCCGCTGGCCGCGGTGCTGGACGCGCTCGGCCCGAACCGCGCGCTCGTCGTCGTCGCCGTAGAGGACGCCGGCGTGCGGCTGTTCGTGACGGGCGGCGTCCCGGCGGCGGGACCGCTCGGGTTCCGCGAGCTGGCGGCGGTGCCGTGGTCGGCGCTGCTGCCGGGCCTGCCGGAGGACGCCGCGCACCGCCGGTTCCAGCTCGCGGGCGGGCCGTCCGGCATCGACCCGGCGTGGGCGGACGCGACGATCGGCGGCGCGGCCGGCGACCTCGTGCGGCGGTACTGCACGTCCGTCGACACGGCGGTCATGTCGGGGCTGCCCGGCATGCCGTTCCCGGACGCGGTCGTGCGGGCGTTCACCGACCTGCTGCCGGACGTCCGGATCGCGGCGGGCGAACCGGACGCGGCGGCGCTGCTCGAGCGGATCCTCGCGGAGCGGCCGATCGCCCTGTCCTACGGGCTGGCGGCGCTGCGGTCGCGGCCCGGCGACGGCGCCGCCGAGGTCGTGCGGCTGCCGCTGTTCCCGGCGGGCGCGCGCGCCGGCGACGAGGCGGAGGTGCGGGTGCGCCGCCCGCCCGGCCCCGACCAGGAGACCGCGCTCGCCGTCGTCACCTGGGACGACCCGCCGGAGCCGGTCCGGATCGTGTCGGCGCGGATGCCGCGCGGCGCGGCCGGGCTCGTCCGGGTGGCGCTCGACGGGCCGGGCCGGCTCCGGTTCCTCGAACCGGGCACCGTGGACGGCGACGCCCCCGCCTGGCCGGACCTGCTGCGCCGCGTCCCGCGGCGGCTGCCCGCCGCCGCGTTCGCGACCGAGCTGGTCTGCGTGCTGGAGCTCGGCGGCCGCGCCGAGACCGCCCGCCGCCGCCGCGACCTCGTCGCGGACCTGCTCGAACTGCTCGGCGACGAGCTGGGCGGCACCGCCCGCGTCGCCGTCGTCGGCCACCTGGACCATCCGATCGACCCGAAGCACAAGAACCGGGACGTGGTGTCCGGCGGGCCGCTGCAGCCGGCCGACGACGCCGCCCGCACGCTCGCGGACCTGCCGTCCCCGCCGTCCGGGCCGTTCGGCGCGCGCGCGGCGCCGCTGGAGGACTCCCTCGACCGGGCCGCCGCGCTGCTGAACGGCCCCCGCGACGGCCGCGCCCGGATCCTGCTCACCGTCGCGGGCCGCCCGCCGCATCCCGGCAGCGGGCACGGCGACGTGATCCGGCCCGTCGAGCCGTGCCCGCACCGGCTGAACTGGCGGCAGTCCGTCGCGCAGCTGGAGGCGTCGGGGGTGCGGCTCATCGCGGTGACCGACGCGCCCGCGCCGAAGAGCACGCCGGGGCAGGGCGTCCCGGGGCAGGACGGCCGCCGCCGCGACGCACCGGAGTGGGCGGTGCTCGGCGCCGCGCACCGCACCGACCTCGACTCCGCCGACGCCGCCGGGCTCGCCAAGGTCCTCGGCGTCCTGCCCGACGGCGACGCCCCGCCGCTGCCGTTCCCCCTCGTCCCATGACCCCGACGACCCGCGCCCTCGACGACCTGCGCCCCTCGACGACCAGCGACCCCGACACCAGGACCCCGCGCGAAGGAAGGCCCCGCCCCGTGAACGGCACGACCCCGTGAAAGGCCCGGCATGACCGAACCGTCCCCGACCGAGGAAGCCCGGCCCGACGAGCCCGCCGCCGGCGGCCCGGCCGCCGGGCCGCCGCCGCCCGCGCCGCCGCAGCCCCGCCGCATCGGGCTGTGGGGCGCGCCGACCTGCGGGAAGACCACGTTCCTCGCGGCGCTGCGGATCGCCGCCGAGGAGGGCGGGCACGACGTCCGGCTCGTCGGCTGCAACCGCGCGTCCACCGAGTTCCTCGCCGACACCACCCGGCAGCTGAAGATCGAGCGCCGGTTCGTCCCGGCGACCCGGGAGCTGCCGCCGAACCTCGCCTGGCAGCTGCACGGCACGCACATCAAGAAGGTCCGCCCGGACACCGGCAGGCTCCGCTTCAAGCGGCGCCGCCCCGTCCCGTACACGGTGATGCTGGACATGATGGACGCCCCCGGCGGCATGTTCAGCAGCCGCCCGGAGGACCGGGCCGCGCGCGAGCCGTCGTCCGGGCTGCGGTTCAGCAGCTCCGCCGGCGACGGCGACGGCGGGTCCGGCGACGGCGGCGGGGGCGACGCCGAGGAGCGGCTCGTCCGGCACCTCGCGGGCTGCGACGGGCTGCTGTTCCTGTTCGACCCGACCCGCGAGCGGGAGATGAACGACGCGTACGCGTTCTTCCAGCGGACCGTCCTGCAGATCTCCGAGCTGGCCGGGACCAGCGGCGTCGACCACAAGCTCCCGCACCACCTCGCCGTCTGCATCACCAAGTTCGACCACCCCGAGGTGTACGAGCGGGCCGTGCGCCTGGGCTACGTGACGCCGCCCGCGAGCATCTTCGGGATGCCGCGCGTCGACGAGACCCGCGCGCTGGAGTTCTTCCAGGACCTGTACCGGGGGACGCACGCGCACGACCCCGTGAACTCGCTGCTGCGCGGCATCCGCTCGCACTTCGGCGAGTCCCGCACCCGCTACTTCGTGACGTCCGCGATCGGCTTCTACCGCGACCCGATCGAGAACCGCTTCCAGCCGGAGGACTACCTGAACATCGCCGAGCAGTCCGACGGCGGCGACGGCCTCGCCGGCGAGGACCGGTTCCGCATCCGCGGCGACGTCGCCCCGATCAACGTGCTGGAGCCGGTCATGTGGCTCGCCGGGAACGTGGGCGAACCGTGACCGACCAGGCTCCCGCCCGGGAGGCGGCGGCGCTGCGGGCCGGCTGGGCGATCCGCGGCAAGCCGCCGGGCAGCTACGACGAGTACCGCGTCACCGGCTGCGGCGGCCCCGACTTCAGCTCCGCCGACTACGCGCACATCCTGCGGCACTTCGCGCTCGGCACCCCGTCGCCGGGCCGGTCCGGGCCCGCCGCGCTGCCGTGGATCACGATCAGCGAGGTGCGCGGCGGCGACGACGGCACCCGCATCGGCGTCGCGCTGGAGGACTGGACGGGCGAGGCGGACGGCGCGGGCCGTCCCATCGCCGAGACCCGCTACCTGTGCGTCCCGTACGAGGCGCTGCGCGCGGTGCCGGTGTCGTACGCGGGCCTGTACGAGGCGCTGTCCGCGCTGACGCCGCCGTTCCCGTCCGACGGCCTCGACCTGCGGGTCCCGCCGCTGGACCCGGCGGCCGCGGCGGAGGCGCTCCAGCGGTTCGGGACGCAGCGGGTCGCGGCGGCGGCGTCGCTGCTGCTCGACGGCCCCGTCACCATCACCGGCGCGCCGGACCTCGCCGTCCTGGACCGGCTGGCGTTCCTCGACGCCGTCGCGGCGCTGCTGCCGTACGGGTGGCGGACCCGGTTCAGCGCCGCGACGTGGGACCAGAGCGGCAACCGGAACGTGTCGCTGGCGTTCGCGCGGCAGGTCCGCGAGCGGACCGCCGAGCTGGACTGGCGGGCGCCCCGGCTGCCGGAGCGCGACACCCCGGGCCGCGCGTACGCGGAGATGCTCGCCGACCTGTTCGGGGAGCGGGGCCGGACGGCCGCCGAGGTCGTCGCGCATCTCGCGGAGGCCACCGCGCCGCTCGCCGACGCCGACGCCGGCGCGGTCGTGCGGGTCCTCGGCGGCCTCGACTGGCCCGCCACCGTGCTGCAGGCCGTGGAGCGCGGGACGTACGACCCCGCCGACGTCCGGGACCTGCTGGCCGCCGGGCGGCACCGCGAGCTCGGCGACGCCGGCGCCCGGAAGATGCTGTACGCGCTGATCCGGGAGCGCGCCCCGGAGGACGTGCCGCTGCTGCGCGAGCGCTGGGCGGAGGTCGCGGGGACGACCGTGACGCCGTTCAGGGAGCTGTGCGGGGCGGTCCGCGCCCTGGTCTGGAGCGGCGAGGACGTCCCGTCCGGCGCGCGCGCGGCGCTCGCACTGCCGTACTTCCAGCTCGCCCATGACCTCGGCCGCGCCGACGAGCTGCTCGCCGCCGTGGTGACCGCGCCGAAACGCGACGTGGACGAGGTCGGCGCCGAGGCCGCCGCGCTGGTCGTCCTCGAAGCGATCGGCCCGGCGGCGGTCGTCCCGGCGGGCCCGCGGTGGCCGCAGACGCTCGGCGAGCTGGGCCGGTCCCCGCGCGTGGTGTGCGCGCTGATGACCGCGGTCGGGCGCGGCGAACCCGCACCGCTGCAGGCCTGGTACGAGTGCCTCACCCACCACCTGCCCGAGTCGCTGCTCGGCCTGTTCCGCAACCTGATGTTCTCGCCGCTGACGCCCGTCCACGGCGACCAGTTCGCCGCGCTCGCCCGGCACGACCCCGCCTGCGTCGGCGACGTCCTCGCCCTCGCCGCCGAGGCGCGCCGCCTCCCCCTCGTCCTCGACGGGCTGGCGGACTGGCTGACGTCGCTCGACCGGATCCCGGCGGGCGACGCGCTGGTGCTGAAGGGCCGGCTGGCGCGGGCCGCCGCGCCCGACCCGGCGTCCCTCGGCATGCTCGACGGGCTGCTGCTGTGGCTCGCCGCTCCCCCGCACCACGTGACCGGCACCGCCACCGCCGACCACCCCGCCTACTGGGAGGGGTTCCGGTCGGTGTGGGCGCGTCCCATGCCGCAGGGCCGCGCGGACCGGCGGCGCGAGACGCTGACCGCCTGGCTGCGGGCGGGCGGCTGGGCGTCCGGCGGCGGCGCCGGGCCCGTCCTGATGCTCGCCCGCGAGCTGATGGCCGGGCCGCACGACGAGGCGCGTCCCGTGGCGAAGGCGATGCTCGCCGCCCGCGCGAACGTCCCGGCGCTCGGCGCCGTCGCGGAGTACCAGGTCTGCCGGCACGAGGCCGAGCAGCTCTTCCCCGAACTGGCGAAGGACCCCTTCATGACCGTGCTGACGAACCTCCCGCAGAACGCGACCGCCGGGCACATCGCGACCCTGTGCGCGCAGGAGATGGCCCGCGGCGTACCGGCCGCGCAGATCGCCGACACGCTGCTGAACGGGCTGCCGAACATCACCGCCGGCACCGTCGTGGAGCTGATCGGCGAGGTCCGGTTCGCGCTCACCGAGCTGGAGGACCCCGACGCCGCGAACCGCGCGCTGGACCTCGCCCGCGCGATCGCCCGGTACCCCGGCGTCGGCCCGGGCCTGCGCACCCAGGCCGCGGCGGTCGCGCTCGCCGAGATCGCCTTCTGGCACCGGGTCATCGAGATCACCGCCGCCGACCAGGACGGCGAGCTGCTGATCTCCGAGGAGACCCGGGACGGGCTGAAGCGCAGCGCGGACCGGGCCCAGTCCCTGCTCAAGGCGTCCAAGCCCGCCCGGTGGGGGCGGGGCGGCGGCGGCCGGTCGTGACGGCCGCCGTCGACATCGGGACGGCCACCACCCGGATCCGGACCGCCGCGGGCCTCACCGTCCTCGCGACGCCGCCGCCCGGCGCGATCGCCGGGGTCCTCACCCGCGCGGCCGGGACGGGCCGTCCCGTCACCTGCGTCGTGCCCGACCACTGGCGCGACCACGGCGCCGGCCTCGCCCGGCAGGAACTGCTGCACGCGACCGTCCTGCCGGTCGGGCCCGCCACGCTGATCGGACGGTTCGCCGCCGTCGCCGCGCACGCCGCCGCGCGGACCGGCCCCGGCCGCTACCTGGTCTGCGACGCGGGCGCGTCCGGCACCGGGTTCGGGCTGTGCGAGGTGTCCGGCGAGTCCGTCCGGCTCGCCGACGCCGTCTTCGACCCGGGCGCGGGCGGCGACGCGTTCGGCGAGGCCGTCGCGCCCGGGCGCGGCCGGGAGTTCGCGGCGTCCGCCGCGCGGAACGCCGAGCGGCTCGCCACCGTCCTCGCGACCGCCCGCGAGAAGGCGCTGTTCCGCAACGCGCTCGCGGTCCGCGCCGGCGACCTGGAGATCACCGCGGGCGCGCTGCTGGAGGCGTTCGAGCCGGTCGGCGGGCGGCTCGCGGCGCTCGCCGGGCGCTGGTCCGCCGCGTCCGCGCGGCCGGTGCTGACCGGCGGCTTCGGTGCCTTCCCGCTGGTCGCCGAGGTACTCCCGGGCGCCGCCCCGCTCGGCCCGCACGCCGCCGTCGAGGGCGCCGCGCTGTTCGCCGCCGGGGTGTTCCGGGAGGCGCCGCTGCCCGACGTCCGGCTCCCGATCCACCGGATCCGGGACGGGCTGCCCGCCGAGGCCGAGATCGGCGTCCCCGGACGGCCCGGCCGGTTCGCCGCCCTCAACGGCCGCGACCTGCTGCTGTGCCACCGCCGCGAGCCGACGCTCGGCGCCCCGTCGCTGATGCTCGACGACGCCGGAACGCTCCCGGTCGAGGTCGACGGCCGTCCCGTGCCCTGCCGCGCCCCCGGGCTGCCGCCCGGCGCGTACCGGCTCGGGCTCCGCGCCGCGACCCGCGGCCCCGTCGTCGCCCTGTTCCCCCTCGCGCCGGACGCCGACCCGGTGCCCGTCCCCCTGGAGAGGCCCGCCCGATGACCGACGCGCCCGACGCGCCCGCCGGCCCGCCCGCCGGCGCGCCCGACGCGCCCGCCGATGCGTTCGCCGCCCTGAAGGCCGCGCATACTCGGGCTCGGCCTTCACGGTGATGATCTGCTCGTCCGGGTCGTCGGTGACGATGAGGA
>NZ_WBMR01000360.1 GCF_008923365.1 Actinomadura montaniterrae | reverse complement strand
CCCGGACGTCCGAGCGCGGCCCGACCGCCGCGACCAGCTGCGCCTTGCCGCCGGACGCGGTGCCGAGGACGGCGAGGCCGCGCCCGTCGCCGGACGAGACGATCGCGGACGCGAGCGTGCGCAGGTCGGCGGCGGACACATCGTCGACCTGCCGCGCGACGAGCCAGCCGGACGGCACCGGTTCGGCGCCCGACGCGAGGCGTTCCGCGAGCCCGTCGAGTTCGGCGCGGCGGAGGGCGTCGAGTTCGCTCTGCGTCTCCGCGAGCAGGTCGAGGCGCTGCCGCAGCCGGCCGGGCGCCTGGTCGGGCGGGACGTTCAGCAGTGCCGCGAGCTCGGCCAGCAGCGCCCGCTCGTGGTCGAAGTGGCGGAGCGCGTCCGGCCCGGTGAGCGCCTCGATGCGGCGCAGGCCGGTGCCGATGGACGACTCGCCGACGATGTGCACCGGCCCCGCCTGCGACCCGTGCCCGACGTGGGTGCCGCCGCACAGCTCGCGGGACGCGTCGCCGATGTCCACGATGCGGACGTCGTCGCCGTACTTCTCGCCGAACAGCGCGAGCGCGCCCGCCGCCTCCGCGTCCGCGCGGGACGCCTCCCACACGCGCACGTCGGGGTCGTCCGCCAGGTACTCGTTGACGAGCGTCTGGACGGTGCCGATCTCCGGCACGGCGGAGAAGTGCGCGAAGTCGAACCGCAGGCGGCCGGGCTCGACGCGCGATCCGCGCTGTGCCGCGTGGTCGCCGAGGACGCGGCGGAGCATCGCGTGCAGCACGTGCGTGGCGCTGTGCGAGCGCGCGGTCGCCGCGCGCCGGTCGGCGTCCACGACCGCCTCCGCCTCGTCGCCCGGGCGGACCTCGCCGTCCACGATCCGGACGGCGTGCACGTGCAGGCCGTCGATGCCGGGACGGGTGTCGACGACCTCCAGCACCGCGCCCGGGGTGCGGATCGTGCCGGTGTCGCCGACCTGGCCGCCGCCCTCCGCGTAGAACGGGCTACGCGTGAGGACCACCTCGAGTTCGTCGCCCTCGGACGCGACCGGCGCGATGCCCGTCCCGTCGAGGAGCGCGACGACGCGCGTTCCCGCGCTGGTGGACGAGTAGCCGACGAAGTCGGTGCGGCCGTGCTCGGCGACGACCCGGCGGTACAGGTCGCGCCGCGCGACCGCGTCGCCCTTGCGGTCCCGGCCCGCCCGGTGCGCCTGCCGCCGCTGCTTCTCCAGCAATTCCGCGAACGCGTCCTCGTCCACGGTGAGGCCCGCGGACCTCGCCGCGTCGAGGGTCAGGTCGATCGGGAAGCCGTAGGTGTCGTGCAGCTCGAACGCGGTCTGCCCGGAAAGGGTGGAATCCGCCCGGGAGATCGCGGACTCCAGCAGCCGGGTGCCCTGCCGGAGCGTCCGCTCGAACCCGTCCTCCTCCGCCGTGACGACCCGCTCGATCAGCTCGGACTGCCGCTCCAGCTCCGGCCACGTCCCGCCGAGGTTGCCGACGACGCTGCCGGTCACGGGCGCCAGAACCGGGTCGTCGATGCCGAGCCGTCGCGCGTGCCGGACCGCGCGGCGCATCAGGCGGCGCAGCACGTAACCGCGCCCGTCGCGCGCGGGCAGCACGCCGTCCGCGATGAGGAACGCGATGGAACGCGCGTGTTCAGTGACGACGCGGAACGACATGGAATCCTCGCTGCCGTCGCGTCCCGGATAGGGGCGTCCCGCGAGTTCCTGGACGAGCCGCAGCGTCGGCGAGAGCAGATCCGTCTCGCACACGGTGTCGACGTCCTGCAGGACGGCCGCGAGACGGTCGAGGCCGAGCCCTGTGTCGATGTTCTTCGCGGGCAGTTCTCCGAGAATCGGGTAATCGCCCTTACCGATCCCTTCGCCGCGCAGGTTCTGCATGAACACGAGGTTCCAGAGTTCCTGGTAGCGCTCGCCGTCCACCGCCGGACCGCCCTCGCGGCCGAACGCGGGACCGCGGTCGTAGTGCAGTTCGGACGACGGCCCGCAGGGGCCCGGAGTCCCCATCGACCAGTAGTTGTCCTCCATTCCGAGCCGCTGGATGCGCTCGGACGGGACGCCGACCCGGCGCCAGATGTCCTCCGCCTCCGAGTCGTCGAGGTAGACGGTGACCCAGATGCGTTCCGGGTCGAGACCGTAATGGCGCGTGAACAGCTCCCACGCCCAGGAGACGGCCTCCGCCTTGAAGTAGTCGCCGAACGAGAAGTTGCCGAGCATCTCGAAGAACGTCGAATGCCGGGTCGTCCGGCCCACGTTCTCGATGTCGGACGTCCGCGCGCATTTCTGCACCGACACCGCGCGGGGATGCTCGGGCGCCGCCTCACCCAGGAAGTACGGCTTGAACTGGTTCATTCCCGCGTTCGTCAGCAGCAGCGTCGGATCCGGCGGGATCAGCGGGCTGGACGGGACGACGCGGTGGTCGCGTTCCCGGAAGAAGTCCAGGAAGGTGGAACGGATCTCAGAAGAGCGCATGGGACGGCCTCACGAGGTCGATGGGATGACGGCGCACACCGCCGAGCCGGGCCGGGCACGACTGCTCGTTCCCCAGCTCGGCGCGGCTAGCTCGCCGCCCCACCTCGTGAAAGACCATCGGACGCTTTCCCGTTCGCGGACACCTGCCTACAACAACGCTAACCGAGCCACCCCACCCCCCGCACACCAAATTCCCTCGCCCGCGCCTCTCCCACGGTCGCCCCGCAGGCGGGTACACCGGCCCGCTGCGCTTTCTGTGATGGGGGGCTCAGTTGGAGGTGACGGGGGCGGGGGTGGGGGTGCGGGCGTCGTAGGCGGCGCGGGCGGCGTCGATCTCGGACAGGTGGGACTCGGCCCAGGTGACGAGGGTGATCGCCGCCTCCAGGAGCGTGGTGCCCATGGGGGTGAGCGCGTAGTCGACGCGGGGCGGGACCACGGGGTAGACGGTGCGGGTGACGATGCCGTCGCGCTCCAGGCCGCGCAGCGTGACGGTCAGCATGCGCTGGCTGATGCCCTCGATCTCGCGCTTGAGCTCGGTGAACCGCAGGGTCCGGTCGCCGAGCAGCGCGATCACCTGCAGCGACCACTTGTCGCCGATGCGCTCGAGGATCTCGCGGCCGCGGCAGCCGGCCACGGTGTGCTCGGGGAAGTCCATGGTTATCTCCAGGTGACCGAGGCAGAAAAAAGTGCCTTCTTGTGCCCGTGGCGCGGAGGTCCGCACCATGGAGGCGGTTCCGGAAAGGAACCGTCTTACTGCGCATAACCAAGGAGACACGATGACCGCGGAACTTGTCGAGATCCCCGACTACGTCGCGGGCACCTGGACGATCGACCCGCTCCACTCCGGCGTCGGGTTCGCGATCCGGCACCTGATGGTGAGCAAGGTGCGGGGCCGCTTCGGGACCTTCGAGGGGACGGTCGTGACCGGCGACGACCCGCTGCGCTCGGAGGTGACCGCGACGATCGACCTGGCGTCCGTCGACACCGGCAACGCGCAGCGCGACGAGCACGTCCGGTCCGCCGACTTCCTGGACGTCGAGAAGTACCCGCAGATGACGTTCCGGTCCACCGGCGTGCGCGCGGACGGCGACGCGTTCGTGCTGGACGGCGAGCTGTCGCTGCACGGCGTCACGAAGCCGGTCTCGCTGGACCTGGTGGTCGAGGGCTTCGGGCCGGACGTGTTCCGGCAGGACGACCCGTTCAAGGGCGCCCGCGCCGGGTTCACCGCGACCGGCGAGATAAGCCGGCTGGACTTCGGCGTCGGGGACGCCGCCACCATTCCGGGCGGCAAGCTCGGGCTGAGCGACAAGGTCGAGATCGTCCTGGAGATCGAGGCGGTGCTGCGCACCGAGTAGCGCGCTGTTAACCGTCCGTTCCCCGCCCGTTCCGCCGCCGCGCGCGGCGTGCGCCCCATGATCGGAGGGGACAGGACGGAGGCGCGGATGCCGGACGGGACGCGCCCGCGGCCGGTCCCGGGCGCCGCCGCCCCGGCGGGGCGCCGGGCGCGGCTCGCGGCGCCGTGGCTGGTCGGCGGGCTGACCGCGGTGATCACGGCGGTGACGACGTCGATCGACGCGTTCAGCCTGCCCGCGCCGGTGCAGGCCGCCGTCACCGGCGGGGTCGCGGTGCTGGCCGGGGTCGCGGCGTGGGGCGCGCAGCAGCAGGAGCGGCCCGGCCCGCCGGAGGAGGCCGCGGGCGGGGTGACGCCGGCGCAGCTGCCGCCGGTGATCGCGCACTTCACCGGGCGGGACGCGTCGCTGGCCGAGCTGCGCCGCGCCGTCGCCGCCGGGTCCGGGTCGCCGGCGTCGCCGCTGGTGGTGTCGGTGCACGGGCCGGCGGGCGTGGGCAAGTCGGCGCTCGCGGCGCGGTTCGCGCACGAGATCGCCGACGGGTACCCGGACGGCGCGCTGTACTTCGACCTGCGCGGCGCGGCCGGGGCGCGGGTGGCGCCGGAGGAGGTGCTGCTCGGGTTCCTGCAGGCGCTCGGCGTGCGGCTGGCGACCGACCCGGGCGGGCTGCCGGAGCTGCAGAAGCTGTGGTGGACGTGGACGCGCGGGCGGCGGCTGCTGGTGCTGCTGGACAACGCGCACGACGCCGGGCAGGTGCGGGCGCTGCTGCCGCCGGGCGGTGGCTGCGCGGTGCTGGTGACGTCGCGGCAGCCGCTCGGCCTGCTCAACGACCTCGACCGGCGGCTGACCGAGTTCACCGCCGAGCACGCGGTGGAGCTGCTCGGCCGGCTCGCCGGGCGGGACCGCGTCGCCGCGGACCCGGACGCCGCCGCCGACATCGCCGAGCTGTGCGGGCGGCTGCCGCTGGCGGTCGGGATCTGCGGCGGGCGGCTCGCGGCGCGCGAGTCGTGGACGCCGCGGGTGCTGGCCGACCGGCTGCGGGACGAGCGGCGCCGGCTGGGCGAGCTGGAGCACGGCATCGACAACGGCGTCCGGGCGAGCCTGGCGCTGAGCTACGACGACTGCAGCCCGACGCAGCGGCGGCTGCTGCGCACGCTCGGCGTCCAGGCGGCCCCGGACGTGCAGGCGTGGGCGGCGGGCGCGCTGCTCGGGGTGTCGGACCTGGAGGGCGAGGACCTGCTGGAGGCCCTCGTGGACGCGCAGCTCGCCGAGTGCTCGGGGACGGACGCGACGGGCCGGATGCGGTACCGGCTGCACGACCTCGTCCGGCTGTACGCGCTGGAGCGGGCCGAGCGGGAGGACGCCGAGGACGAGCGGGACGCGGCGGTCGAGCGGCTGCTGGACGGGTACCGGGAACGGGCGGAGCGGGTCGCGGCGAGCCGGTGGCCGCAGGACTGGCACCGCGGGTCGGGGCAGCTGCCCGACCTCGGGTTCTCGGCGGTCGACTGGCTGGCGAGCGAGCGTCCGGCGCTGCTGGCGCTGCTCGGGCAGGGCGCGGAGCGCGGGATGTGGACGCTGGTGTGGCGGCTGGGGAGGGCGGCGTGCTCGCTGTTCCATTCGCTGCGGGTGTTCTGGCCGGAGTGGAAGGCGGCGGCCGATCTGACCTGCACGGCCGCCGGGCATCTGGACGACCGTTCGCTCGGCATCGCGCTGCTGGAGCGTTCGTCGGTGCGCGGCAACCAGGGGCAGATCGAGCTGGCGCACGAGGACGCCGCCGAGGCGCTTCGCATCTTCACCGGCAATCGGGAGATGTGGTGGCGGGCGCGCGCGCTGAGGTCCACGGGCATGTGCCTGCGGGACGCGGGCAACCTCGACGAGGGGCAGCGCTACCTGACCGAGGCCATCGACGCGTTCGAGGAGGAAGGCGACGCGTGGTGGCAGGCGCGGACCCGGCGCAACCTCGCCGAGTTGCGGCTCGCGCAGCGCCGCTATGGGGAGGCCCGCGAACTGCTGGAGAGCGCCCTCGCGGTGTTCCAGCGCAATGGCAACCGGTACTCGGAGGCGCAGACGCTGCGCGCGCTCGGGGAGGTGCTGGCGTCGGAGGCGCGCGCGCTGCGGGCGTCGGGCGACGACGTTGCGGCCGAGGTGAAGTACAGCCTGGCCGCGCCCGCGCTGGAGCGCGCCGCCGAGGCGTTCCGGCTGCGGGGCGAGCAGTGGGAGGAGGCCCGCTGCCTGCGCGCCGCCGGTGAGGTCGGCGATCCCCGCAACGGGCTGCGCGAGCTGACGTTCGTGCGGACCGCGGGACGGGTGCTGACCGACCTCGGCGACACCTGGGGCGTCGCGCGCACCCGCGTGTCGGAGGCCAACGCGCTCGCCCGGCTGGGCCGGCACGCGGAGGGCGCCGACACCGTCCGGCTGGCGGTCGCGGAGTTCGACGGGCTGGGCGACCGCTGGTGGCAGGCGCGCGGGCGGCGCACGCTCGCCGAGATCCTGCTGGACGCCGGCGACCGGGAGGCGGCACGGCGGCCCGCCCGCGAGGCCCTCGACCTGTATCGCAGTCTCGGGAACGCGGCGGGGGAGAGCCGGGCCCGCGCCGTCCTCGCCCGCACCGAGCCGGAGCCGGGGCGCGCCCGCAACGAGCCGGAGCCCGGCCGCGCCCGGGCGGAGCCGCCGGGGGAGTAGCGGCGGCGTCCGGGAGACTGGGGCCGTGGAACTGCGGCAGCTCAGGTACTTCGTCGCGGTCGCGGAGGAGGCGCACCTCACCCGCGCCGCCGAGCGGCTCGGGCTGCGCTCGCCGTCGCTCAGCCAGCAGATCCGCGCGCTCGAACGGGAACTGGACGCCGCGCTGTTCGACCGGACGGCCGCCGGCATGGAGCTGACCCCGGCGGGCGCCGCGCTGCTGCCGGAGGCGCGGGCGGCGCTGGCCGCCGCCGAGCGGGGCG
>NZ_WBMR01000036.1 GCF_008923365.1 Actinomadura montaniterrae | reverse complement strand
CCCGCCGGAGACGGCCGCCGCACACCGCACGCCGCCCCGCGCCGCCCCGCGCCACACCGCGCCGCCCGGCGCCACACCGCGCGCCGCCCCGGTACGGCGCCGGGGAGGCCGATGACCTGCCGGTTCGCCGCGTCCCGTCAACTCGAAGTTTGATCAGCCCGCGTTGGGCAATCGGAGTCCCCGTGACAGACCTTCGCACGGAGCAGGGCGTCGTCGACACGAAGATCCCCGCGCGGCTGGACCGGCTGCCGTGGGCCCGCTGGCACTGGATGATCGTCATCGGGCTCGGCACCGTGTGGATCCTGGACGGCCTCGAGGTCACCATCGTCGGCAACCTCGCCCCGCAGCTGGCGAAGCCGGGCAGCGGCGTCGCCATCACCGCCGGGCAGGTGTCGGGGTTCGGCGCCGCGATCTACGTGACCGGCGCGTGCCTCGGCGCGCTGTTCTTCGGCTGGCTGACCGACCGGTTCGGGCGCAAGAAGCTCTTCATGATCACGCTGGTGGTGTACCTGGCGGGCACCGCGCTGACCGCGCTGTCCTGGACGGCCTGGTGGTTCTTCCTGTGCCGGTTCGTCACCGGGTTCGGCATCGGCGGCGAGTACGCCGCGATCAACTCCGCGATCGACGAGCTGATCCCGAGCAAGCACCGCGGCCGGATCGACATCGTCATCAACGGCAGCTACTGGCTCGGCGCCGCCGCGGGCGCGCTGCTCACCATCCCGATCCTCGGCCAGTTCGCGGTGGACGTCGGCTGGCGGCTGGCGTTCGCGCTCGGGGTCGTGCTCGGGCTGGTGGTGCTGCTCGTCCGGCGGCACGTCCCGGAGAGCCCGCGCTGGCTGATCATCCACGGGCGGACGCGGGAGGCGGAGCGGCTCGTCGGCGAGGCCGAGGAGACGGTCCGCGACGAGACCGGCGACCGGCTGCCCGAGCCCGGCCGGTCGATCCGCATCCACCAGCGCAGGAGCCTCGGCTTCGGGCTCATCGCGAAGACGCTGTGCCGGCGGTACCCGAAGCGCGCGATCCTCGGGTTCGCGCTGTTCATCGGGCAGGCGTTCCTCTACAACGCGATCACCTTCGGGTTCGCCGACATCCTGAACACGTTCTTCCACATCGACACGGACACCGGCTACTACTACGCGGTCATCGCGGCCGGGAACTTCCTCGGCCCACTCCTGCTGGCGCCGCTGTTCGACAGCTGGGGCCGCAAGCCGATGATCAGCGGCACGTACGTCCTGTCCGGCGTCCTGCTGCTCGCCACCGCGTACCTGTTCGACCAGGACCACCTGACCGCGACGACGCTGACGGCGTGCTGGTGCGTGGTGCTGTTCTTCGCGTCCGCCGGGGCCAGCTCCGCGTACCTGACGGTCAGCGAGGTGTTCCCGATGGAGACGCGCGCGCTGGCCATCGCGTTCTTCTACGCGATCGGCACGGCGGCGGGCGGGATCTCCGGGCCGCTGCTGTTCTCCAAGCTCGTCGGGACGGGCGTGCCCCGCGACACCGCGATCGCGTTCGTCGTCGGCGCCGTCCTGATGATCGCGGCCGGGCTGGTGGAGGCGGTCCTCGGCGTCAAGGCCGAGCGCAAGGGCCTGGAGGACATCGCGAAGCCCCTCACCGCCCGGTAGCCGGAGGCCTGTCACCGCCCGGCGGCCGGGGCCCGCGAAAAAAGATCCGGCGGGCATGTAGAGAACGCGGCGCGGGCACCGACCAACGGGTGAGAGGCGCCGCCCGGGCGCCGCGCAGCGAGGGAGACGACCCCATGAGCAAGGTCACCTGCGACATCGGCATCTCGGTCGACGGCTACGTCGCCGGCCCGAACCAGAGCCTCGAGAACCCCCTCGGCGAGGGCGCCGAGCACCGCCTGCACCGCTGGATGTTCGAGGAGCCCGAGGCCCACGCCGCCGAGCTGGAGGCGATCACCGCCGCGGGCGCCTTCATCATGGGCCGCAACATGTTCGGCCCGGACCGCGGCGACTGGGACCTCGACTGGACCGGCTGGTGGGGCGAGGAGCCCCCGTACCACGCGCCGGTGTTCGTCCTCGCCCACCACCCGCGCGAGCCCGTCCCCATGAAGGGCGGCACGACGTTCCACTTCGTCACCGACGGCATCGAGGCCGCGATGGCGCGGGCGCGCGAGGCGGCCGGGGACGCCGACGTCTCGGTCGCCGGCGGCGCCTCCACCGTGAACCAGTACCTCGCCGCCGGGCTGATCGACGAGCTGCGCCTGCACATCGCCCCCGTCGTCCTCGGCGCCGGCGAGCGGCTGTTCGTCGGCGTCGGCACCCCCGACCTGACCCCCGTCAGCACGCGGCAGACCGGCCTGGTCACCCACGTCACCTACCACTTCCCCCGCTGACCCTGGGGGCAGCGGGGGTCAGCGGCGGAGGGCGGCCAGCTCGGCGGCGAAGCCCTGGATGAGGGCGGCGAGGCCGGCCTCGAAGGCCAGGTCGCGGTGGCCGGGCGGGGCGTTCAGCATCGGCTCCAGGCCGGGCGGGACGTCGTCGCCGGGGAGCGGGCCGTCCGGCGGGTCGTCGAGGACGAGCACCGAGCCGAGGAGGAAGTATTCGACGGCGTGTACCAGCGGCAGCAGCCGGTCCTCGGGCCAGCCGGCCCGGCGCAGGACGGTGAACGCGTCCGCGTAGGCGCGCAGCGCGGCCCGCGATCGGACGGGCCGCGCCGCCAGCAGCGGGACGGCGTTCGGATGCGCGGCGAAGGCGGCGCGGTAGGAGCGGGCCCAGCCGTCCACGGCCGCGGTCCACGGCGTGATGGACGGGTCGAGCGCCATCTCGCCGACGATCAGCTCGCGGATGCCGTCGACGACCTCGTCCCGGCCGGAGATGTGGTTGTAGAGCGACGGGCCCTTGACGCCCAGCGCCGCGGCGACGCGGTTGACCGACAGCGCGGCGGCGCCGTGCTCGTCGACCAGGTCGAGGGCGGCCCGCATGATCGCCTCACGGGTCACCAGCCTGCGCGGCGGCCTGCCCATGCGTCCCTCCCCGGCGTCCCGCCCCTCGACGGCGGACGGCGGCCAGTGTAGTGTCCCCTCACACTAAAACTACGACTTCTAGTTTTATGGAGGGGTGCCGTGGAGTACGCCGAGTACCGCGCCCGCGACGCGGTCGGCCTGGCCGCGCTCGTCACCGCCGGCGAGACCACCCCGGCCGAACTCCTGGACGCCGCCATCGCGCGCGCCGAGGCCGTCAACGCCACGATCAACGCGATCGTCCGGCCGATGCACGACCTCGCGCGGGCCCGCGCCGCCGGGCCGCTGACCGGGCCGTTCGCCGGCGTCCCGTTCCTCCTCAAGGACCTGTCGCAGGACTACGCCGGGCTGCCCACCGGCAGCGGCAACCGGGCGCTGCGCGACGTCCCCGCCGCCGAGCACGCCGAGGTCGTCCGCCGCTGGCTGGACGCGGGGCTCGTCGTCTTCGGCAAGACCAACACCCCCGAGTTCGGCGCGAAGGGGATCACCGAGCCCGAGGTGAACGGCCCGACCCGCAACCCGTGGGACCTCGCCCGCACGCCCGGCGGCTCGTCCGGCGGGTCCGCCGCCGCGGTCGCCGCCGGGATCGTCCCGGTCGCGGGCGCCAACGACGGCGGCGGCTCGATCCGCATCCCGGCGGCCTGCTGCGGGCTGTTCGGCCTCAAGCCCGGCCGCGGTCTCGTCCCCGCCGGGCCGTCGTACGCCGAGCACCTGCACGGCGCGGCCGTCGACGGCGTCGTCTCCCGGTCCGTCCGCGACAGCGCCGCGATGCTCGACGTGCTCACCGCGTCCCCCGACCCCGGCGGCCCCTACCTGCCCGCCAAGCCCGCCCTCCCCTACGCCGAGCTGGCGCGGCGCGCGCCCGAGCGGCTGCGCATCGGCTTCGCCACCGACTCCCCGCTCGGCACCGACGTCGACCCGCAGGCCGTCGCCGCCGTCGAGGACGCCGCCAAGCTGCTGGAAGGCCTCGGCCACGACGTCGAGCCCGCGCAGACCGGCATCGACGAGCGGCGCCTCGCGTTCGACTTCCTCGCGATGTGGTCGACGCAGCTCGCGTACACCGTCGACGAGATCCGCCGCGCGACCGGCGCGTCCCGCAAGGCGTTCGAGCTGGACACCCACCTCGTCGCGGCGGCCGGACGCGTCCAGTCCGCGCCCGCCTACTTCGCCGCCCACGAGCGCTGGAACACCTACAACCGGCAGCTCGCCGCGTTCCACTCCCGCTACGACCTGCTGCTCACGCCCGCGTTGGCGAGGCCGCCGGTCCGCATCGGCGAGCTCGACACGCCCGCCCCGCTGCGCGCCATCGGCCGGGCCGCGCTCGCGCTCGGCCTCGCGGGGCCGCTGACGAGGACGAAGCAGTGGCGGGACGCCGTCATCGCCAACCTCGCGCCCGTCCCGTACACGCAGCTCGCCAACATCACCGGGCGTCCGGCGATGAGCGTCCCGACCTACCGGACGCCCGGCGGCCTGCCGCTCGGCGTCCAGTTCGTCGGCCCCCTCGGCGGCGAGGGCACGCTGCTCGCGCTGGCCGCCCAGCTGGAGGCCGAGCGCCCCTGGTCCCACCTGGAACCCTCGCTCTGACCGGCACCGCGCCGTCCCGCGGCGCGAGCCGCCGGGTCAGGCGGACTCGTCGACGAGGTGGGCGTTCCAGACGGACGCGGCGCGCTCGTGGGAGTCGACGCCGGCGAAGAAGTGGTCCGCCAGCGACGCGTAGTCCGGCTCGCCGTCGCCCGCGACCTCGATGAACTTGGGCCGGTAGACCGCGAACCCCTCCGGCGACGACTCCGGACGGTACGGGACCGCCATCCGCAGCGACCGCCGGGACGGGAGGTACTCGACCGCGTCCACGACCAGCGCGTCGACCCGTCCCCGGTCGAGGTGCAGGTAGGCGTCGGTGACCAGCACCGCCCGGACCCAGCCGTCCCGCCCCCGCGCCAGGGCCTCCTGCCCGGCGCGCGCGGCCTCGCCCACGTCGTCGAACGCGAGCCGTTCGAGGCCCAGCGCGCCGTCCTCGCCCACGTGGGCGAGGATCGGGATGAGCACCGCCCCGCCGGAGACGCTCCAGACGCCGTGCGCCGCGTGGAAACCGGCCGTCCTGGCGAGCTCGTCCATGGCGCGCGAGCCTACCGAACGATCGCCGCGCGGGCCGCGCCGTTCAGGCGAGCAGGCCGCGCCGTTCAGGCGAGCAGGTGGCCGCAGAGGAACTCCGCGATCTCCTCGTAGGCGCGCAGCTCGTTCTCGCGGCGGGTGAACCCGTGGCCCTCGTCCTCGAAGACCTCGTACCGGACGTCCACGCCGCGGCGCCGCAGCCGCTCGACGAGCCGGTCCGACTCCGCGCGGGGAACGCGCGGGTCCCGCGCGCCCTGCAGGACGAACAGCGGCGCGGTGATGGTGTCGGCGTAGGTGATCGGCGAGCGCTGCGTCAGGTACCCGGCGTCGGTGTCGGGGTCGCCGAGGACCGCCGCGACGAAGTGCTTCCAGGTCGGCGGGCAGGACCGGGCGAGCGCGACGAGGTTCGCGGGCCCGCACATCGACACCCCGGCCGCCCACCGGTAGGGCAGCCTCGCCAGGCACGACAGCGCGGCGAACCCGCCGTAGGAGCCGCCCATCACGGCGATGCGCGCGGCGTCGGCTCCGGGCGCCGACCGCAGATGGCAGACCGCGTGGTCGAGGTCGTCCAGGTCGAAACCGCCCCAGTTGCGGTGGATGAGCTTCTGGTGCCGGGCGCCGTACCCGGTGGACCCGGCGACGTTCGGCGCGAAGACCGCTATGCCCCGGGCGAGCAGGTATTGGTACAGGCCGGAACGCATGTACTCCGGCCGTTCCTGCGCCTCCGGGCCGCCGTGGATCGACAGCAGGACCGGGTGCGGGCCCGGCGTGTGCGGCCGGTAGTACAGCGCGTGGACGTACCGTCCCGCCGACGAGGGGTAGACGACCGGCTCGGGCTCGACCGGCTCGACGGGCTCGACCGGCTCGACGGGCTCGACCGGCTCGACCGGCTCGACGGTGGAGGCGCTGGACGCGGTGAACGCGCGGGGCCGGGCGTCGGTGAGGTAGCGGACGCCGCCGGCCGGGTCCAGGACGGCGATCTCGGCGGGACGGGTCGCGGTGTCGAGCAGGACGACGAGCGGCTCGGCCTCCGGCGCGACCGCCAGCGCCGACACGACGCCCGGCGGGACGGCGGGCAGCGGCAGCGGCCGGCCGCCGTGCCGCGCGAACAGCGTGGAGCATCCGTCCTGGTTGACCGACCAGACGAGGGTGTCGCCCGCGACCTCGATGAACTCGACGTCCCAGTCGTGCTGCGCGACCGGTTCGAGGCTCCCGGCGGCCAGCCGGTAGAACGCCCCGGCGACGAACTCCCCCCACAGGTCGGTGCGCAGGTAGAAGCCCGAGGAGTCGGCCGCCCAGGGGCCCGGCTCGAACAGCCCGTCGCCGTGGTCGGCGGTGACGCACACCGGCGCGGCGGAGGGGTCCCGCAGGTCGGCCAGGTACGCGGCGACCTGCGTGTGGGACCTGAACCCGCCGGTCAGCAGCCACCGCCCGTCCGGGGAGATCCCGACCGGCCGGAAGACGACGCCCGGCGGCGGCTCGAACCGCCGCTCGGCGTCCTCGGCGAGGTCGCGGACGAGCACGTCCTGGACGGTCGCGTCGCGGTCGTTCGCCGCGTAGACCAGGCGGCGGCCCTCGGCGTCGAACGGCGCGGCCGGCAGCACGCGCTGGCAGTGCGGGCCCGCGCCGATCTCGGCGGGCGGGCCGGCGGGACCGCCGCCGCCGTCGAGGTCGACGCGGTACAGCCGGTACTGCTCGTCGCCGTCGCGGTCGGCGGTGAACACGAGGCTCTTGCCGTGCGGGGCCCAGGCGATCCGCCGGACGGCCCCGTCCGGCAGCCGGGTGAGCCGCCGGGGCGCGCCGCCCGCGACCGGGACCGTCCACAGGTCGAACCGGCCGGCGGCGTTGCTCGAGTAGGCCACGGTGCCCGCGTCGGGAGACAGCGCCAGGGTCGGCTGGAAGCCTTGTCGCGGGACGAAGTCGCGGTAGCCGGGCATGGAGCCCTCCAGGGTCGGCTGGATTACCTGATCCGCAGCGGGGAGGCGGGCGGGGCCGGGCCGCCGGGCGCCGCACGGGCCCCAGCGTCCACCCGATCACCTCCAGGCACAGAGAGTAGCGAGCGGACGCGTTAGCGTTACATGACCGGCCGGGTGAGGTTTTTCGGCCGCGCCCGCCTGCGTCATCGAGCCGACCGGGTCGGTCGGCGGACGGTGACGCGGACGGTTCCGTAGGCGAAGTGCCCGTTTCCGTCCGTCTGGACGGCGACGATGAGGGCCGGGCCGGGGCGCAGCGGCTCGCCGAACGGGTCGTCGCGGCCGTCGGGGCGGCGGGTCCCGCCCACGCTGCCGTGGGACACCCCGCCGGCCTGCACGGCGACGTACGCCGGGGGACTGCTGATAGCCGCGCGCATCAAGGGCCGCGCGCCGACCTTGGCGCGTGCCTCGGGTTCGAGGATGCGGACGGTCGCGGCGGGCACGGGATCGATCCGCCCGTCGGCGGCACCGTCGGCCAGGGAGTGGACGACGACGGCCCCGGCGGGCCGCAGCGTCCGCTTCTCGACGAGCAGGTACAGGAACTCGCTGGGAGTGCCGCGTCCTTGGGTGATCTCGTCGATGAGCGTCCATCGCGCGGGGGCGCGCGGGGCCGGGGCGATGCGGGGCAGCTCCGGCCGCAGGCGCTGCGGCGTCCCGTACCGCCGCTGCGCCTCCGGTGTGAGCAGCCGCCATGCATCCTGGACGTGGCGATGCGCCGCCGCGTCCTGCCAGCCGCGGAGCACGGCCTCGATCCCGCCGGTGTCCGGCGGCGGCTTGCAGCCGCAGATGTGCGGCCGGGCGGGCTCGTCCAGGACGGCCACCACGGTCACCACCGCCGCCGCGACGACGGCCAGGGCCGCGGCGATCACCCACGCGAGCCTGCCTCGCCGGATCCGTGCCCTCATCCCGGTATCCCCCAAATGCTCGCGGACGCCGAGTTGAGACGGCCCGGCTCGCGCGGGGGTTCCGGTGTGCCCGGGCCGTCAGCCGGGAGTCCGGCGCGCCCGGGCCGTCAGTCGGAGGTCTGGTGCGCGCCGCCCGTCAGTCGGAGGTCCGGTGTGCCCGGGCCGTCTCGCGGACGACCGCCCAGGCGTCCGCCACGGGCCCCACATGCCCGAGCTTGTCCGGGTTGAGCACCGTGCGGATCGTCTGGATCCGCCCGTCGAGGATGTCCAGCGACCACGTGTTGACGACCCGGCCGTCCCGGTCGCGGAAGACCGCGCCCGGCTGGCCGTTCACCTCGCACGGCTCCACCACGCCGCCGATCTCCAGGAACGGCCGCACGAGCGTGGACAGCGCGCGCGCCACCTTCCCCGCCCCGGCGACGCCCTCGCCCCAGCGCGGCGCCTTCCCGCCGCTGTCGCTGACCAGCTGCACGTCGGCGGCGAGCAGCTCCCGCAGACCGTCGACGTCCCCTTCGGTGAACGCGTCGAAGAAGCGGCCCGCGAGTTCCTCGCGCTCGCGGCGGTCCGCCTCGAACCGGGGGCGTCCCGCGTCCATGTGCCGGCGCGCGCGCACGGCGAGCTGACGGCACGCCGCCTCCGACCTACCCACCGCCGACGCGACGTCCGGGAACCCGAATCCGAACACCTCCCGTAGCACGAACACCGCCCGCTCCAGCGGGCTGAGCCGCTCCAGCAGCAGCAGCGCCGCCATCGAGAGCGAGTCGGCCAGCTCCGCCGACCGCGCCGGGTCCTCGTAGGGATCGGCCAGCAGCGGCTCGGGGAACCACAACCCCACGTACTGCTCCCGCCGGACGCGGGCCGACCGCAGCACGTCGATCGAGATCCGCGTCACCACGGCCGACAGGTACGCCTTCGCCGACGCGGGCCGCGCCGCGGCCCCCTCGTACCGCAGCCACGTCTCCTGCACCGCGTCCTCGGCCTCGCTCACGCTGCCCAGGATCCGGTACGCGATCGAGAACAGCAGCGGCCGCAGCTCCTGGAACTCCTCGGCCCTGCTCACGCCAGCTCTTCCTCGAACCCCTGCCGCCACGACGGGTGCCGCAACTCCCAGCCGAGCTCCCGCTTGGCCTTGGCGTTGGAGAAGCCCCGCCCCTCCGTCATCATGATGACGGCCTGGTCCCCCGCGAGCAGCCGGGCCAGCCACACCGGCACCCGGATCGGCCGCTTCGCCCCCGCGCACGCCGCCAGGTGCGGCAGCCACTCGCTCGCCGGGGCCGGCTCGTCGTCCACGATGTTGAACACGCCCCGCGCCTTCCGCTCCACCGCCAGGACGGTCGCGCTCGCCGCGTCGTCGAGATGGATCCACGAGCTGTACCCGGTGCCGCGCCCGACCAGCGGGTACTGCCGCTTGCGGACCAGCTCCACCTGGTCGTCGATCGCGCCCGGCCCGTAGAACGCGCCGTACCGCAGCACCGCGCCGCCCGCCTTGAGGACGGCCTCCTCGACATGCCGCATCGCTTCCATCCCGGCCTGCGCCGCGGTCCCCTCGAGGAGGTCGAGCGGGTCGTCCTCGGTCTTGACCCGGCCGCCCTCGCGGATCCCGTTCCAGCTCGCGTAGCCCTGCGCGACGACGTGCGGCACGCCGGTCGCCTCGGCGGCGGCCAGCAGGTGGTCCGTCCCCTCGGTGCGCAGCCGGTTGGTGATCGCGAACCAGCGGTCCGGGTGCTTGATGTCGGGCTTGCCGGCGTGCGTCACCGAGATCGCCGTCATCTGGTGGACGACCGCGTCCGGGCGGGCCGCCGCGACCGCCTCGCCGACGGACGCCGCGTCCAGCCCGTCCATCACGACGGCCTCGGCGCCGAGCCGCTCCAGCGCGTCGAGCTTGGCGGCGCTCGTCGTCGTCGCCGTCACCTGGTGGCCCCGGGCCACGAGCTGCGGCACCAGCCGCCGTCCGAGGACACCGCTCCCACCTGCCACGAAAACCCGCATGCCCCTCACCTTCCCGTTTCCGGTCCCTCTTTTCGGACCCGAGACGAGACGGCCCCCTCCGCCTGTGACACGTCCGCCCTGCGAGCGCCGTCACACCGGCGGCTCCGCGCAGGCCGTCGCACGGTGGCTCCGCGCGCTGGTCGACCTCCAGCGGAACCCCCGTTGACCTGCGGTTTCGGCGACACCCGCTCGGTTTGGCCGGCGAGGCCGCCGGGGAGCCCGGCAATTATGAACAAAACCACCATTTCCACCGCATTCGGGGCCGCGTTCCTGGCGGCCGGCGCCCTGCTCCCCGCAGGCGCCGCCCACGCGACGACGAGCCCGGCCTCGACGGCGAGCCCGTCCGGGAAGGCCACGACCGTCACCGTGACCGAGAAGGAGTACACGCTGACGCCGTCCACGACCACCTTCAAGCCGGGCGCGTACACCTTCGTCGCCAAGAACGCGGGCACGATGGTGCACGGGCTGGCCATCTCCGGGCCGGGCATCAGCGGCACGAAGCAGATCTCCGGCATCAAGCCGGGCGCCAGCGGGAACCTGAAGGTCACCCTCAAAGCCGGCACCTACCAGATGTGGTGTCCCGTCGACAACCACAAGAACCTAGGCATGAAGACGCAGCTCACCGTAGGCGGAGCCGGAGGCGGCGGCGCGCCCGCGAGCCCGTCGCCGACCGGCACCGGCAGCAAGGCGCCGGCGTCACCGGCGCCCACCACGAGCAACCCCGGCGGCTACTGACACCCCCCACCACACACGTCGGCGGACAGCGCCGTCCGCCGGCACCGGGCTTGACGGGGAACCGAGGCCGCCACGACCGCCCACCCCGCCAAGCCCCCTTTCACGTCCGGGGACGCAACCCGTCGAGGATGAGGCCGGCGATGTGCGCCGAGCGCTCGCGGCTCGCCTCCGCGCCCGCGTGGCGGATCGCCGCGAAGGCCCCCGCGACCAGCGCCATCACCTCGCCCACACCGGCATCCCGCCGCTCCTGACGGTGCCGTAGATGTACGGCGTACACTTACCTGTGGACACCGACGCCGCGCAGGAAGGTCCGCCGCGATGCTGCTCGTCGAGCTCATGGTTCCGAAGGGCGCGTTCACTCCCGAGGAGCGCCGGACGCTGGCCGGACGCCTCACCGCGGACCGCCTCCTGGCCGGCTCCGGCGGGGAGCACCACGCCGACCCGGGCGTCCTGGCCTGGTTCTCCTCGCTCACCGACGTGATCGTCCACGAACCGGACGTCTGGCTCACCGGCGGCCGCGACCTGCCGTGCCTCGTCCGGATCCACGCCGGCGCCTGGGCCAGGGAGATGAGCGAGCACCTCGTCGCCCGCTTCTGCTGCACCCACTGCCGCGGGAGTTTCGTCAAGCGCCACCGCCTGAACGCGACGTCCTGACGCTCCTCTCGGCGCGACCGTCCGTCGCCGGGCTCCCTCAAGCGTTCGCCATCGCCGCCTCGCCGTGCGAGAAAGGCCAGGTCAGCGTCTGGGCAAGTCAGTTCGGCCCCGTTCTGTCCGGGTACGGGCGGAACCGGAAAGGAAGGCGCCGGCGCGGCCGGCACCGAGCTCTCCGAGGGAAGGACGTCCAGCGATGTCCCGAACGACTCAGCGGAACACCCCGCGCTCGCCGTGGCGGAGCCGCGGCGCACGGCTGGCGGTCCCCGTCGCGGCGATCGCCGCCGCGGCCACCGCGTGCGGCGGCTCGGCCGGTTCCGGCGGCGCCGCCCACCGTCCCGCCGTCCCGGTCGCCGCGTCGTCGTCGCCGAGCACCGCCAACGCGGGCGGAACGATCGCGACCGCGAAGGTCGGCAACCTCGGCCAGGTCCTCGTCGACGGCCAGGGCCGCACGCTGTACGTGTTCGAGAAGGACCAGGGCGGCAAGTCCTCCTGCTCAGGCGCCTGCGCGGCGGTGTGGCCGCCCGTCACCACCACCGGCAAACCGCACGCCGGCTCCGACGCCAAGGCGTCCAAGCTCGGCACCACCACCCGGAGCGACGGGACGACGCAGGTCACCTACGCCGGGCAGCCGCTGTACTACTACGCGCCGGACGGCACCACCAAGGGCAGCGCCAAGGGCGAGGGGCTCAACCAGTTCGGCGCCGGGTGGGACGTGGTGGCCCCGAGCGGCCAGAAGGTCGAGAAGAGTGGCTCCTGACCGGCCGCGCCGGTGGGCCGCCGTCGCGACGGCCGGCCTGCTGGCCTCCGGCTGCGCGTTCGCGACGAACTCGCAGGACCCCGGCCGCCAGCAGGTCACGTCGGCCGCCGTCCCGAAGCTCGGGCGGATCATCGTCGACGACAAGGGCCGCACGCTCTACCTGTTCGCCGCCGACCCGCCGAACCGGTCCACCTGCTTCGGCGCGTGCGCGAGCATCTGGCCCCCGGCCACGACCCAGGGACGGCCCGGGACGTCCGGCGGGACCCAGGCGGCCATGCTGACCACGATCGCCCGCTCCGACGGTCCGCGCCAGCTCGTCTACGCCGGGCATCCGCTGTACTACTACCAGGCCGACACCGGACGCGGCGACGCCCAGGGCCAGGGCATCACGCAGTTCGGCGCCCCCTGGTTCGCCCTCACGCCGCAAGGACGGATCCAGACCACGGGGAGTGCCCATGGCGGCTTCCAGCCCTGACGTCACCGCGACCGGCCACGGCGCCCTGACCCCGGCGCTGCTGCGCTGCCTGGCCGCGCTCCTGCTGTTCGGCGTCGGCGCGGTACACCTGTACGAGTACTTCGCCGACTACTACCGCGTCATCCCGATCATCGGCCCGCTGTTCGCGGCCAACTTCGCCAGCGCGCTGGTGCTGGGCCTCGCCCTGCTCGCACCGCTCGAATCAGTCCCGCTCGTCCGGTCCCTGCCGCTGCTCGGCCGGGCCCCGCACGCCCTCGTCGCGCTCGGCGGGATCGTCTTCCTCCTGGGGACGATCATCGGCCTGATCCTCAGCGAGCAGGGCACGCTGTTCGGCTTCCACGAGTACGGCTACCGGACGACCGTCCGCCTGGCCCTCGCCCTGGAATCCGCCGCCGTCCTGGCCCTGGCCGCCTACCTGGCCCTGGAGACCCGCCGGCCTCACCCGTCGAAGGCCGCCCCTACTTCGCGACGGCCAGGAGGCGGACGGCGAGGCCGGTGAAGACGGTGCCGCTGAAGATGTTCAGACCGCGCGCGACACGGCGGCTCCGCCGCAGCAGCCGGGCGAGCCGGCCGGACAGCAGCCCGACCGTCCCGTCCACCGCGAGGCCGATGAGCACGAGCGTCAGCCCGAGGACGAGGAACTGGACCATCGGGTGCCCGAGCGAGGGGTTCACGAACTGCGGCAGGAACGCGATGTTGAACAGGATGACCTTGGGGTTGAGCAGGTTGGTGATGACGCCCTGCCAGAACGCGCGGAGCCGGCCCGGGCCCGCGGGGGCGGCCTCCTCGCCGGGTTCGCCGCGGTCCCGGAACGACTTCACCGCGAGGTAGAGCAGGTAGGCGGCGCCCGCCCAGCGGAGCACGTGGTAGAGGGTCGGCAGGGTGGTGAACAGCGCCGAAAGGCCGAGCATCGCCGCGATCGCGTGGGTGAGCGCGCCGGTGGCGACGCCCGCGGCGGCCATCACGCCGGTGGCGGGGCCGCCCCGCCCGCCCATGGCCACGATGAACATCATGTCGGGTCCGGGAGTGAGGCAGAGCGCGAGCGCGGCGACAAGAAAAGCCACATAGAGGGATGTGTCCAGCATCCCTGAATCATGGAACGCCGGCCCGCCCCGGCGCGACCCCTTTGAAACCTCGATCAAACGTTCGAAAACTCAGCACGGCCCCGGCGCCGCGTCCTAGGCTCGACAACGTGACCTCCTCCGAGAGCACCGAGCCATGCCGGGGTTTCTGGGCCGACACCGCCCGCATCCGGGCCGGCTACCTGGCCGAGGTGCCGCCCCAGACCCTGGTGCTGAAGCTCGCCGAAGAGGTCGGCGAGGTCGCCGAGGCCTATATCGGGATGACCGGCGGCAACCCGCGCAAAGGCGTCCACAAGACCGAGACCGACGTCCTGGACGAGCTCGCCGACGTCATGCTGGCCACCGCCATTCCCATGGTCGACATGGCGGGCGGCGCCGCGCAGGCCGAAGCGCATCTGGCGAGGCGGCTCGGGGTCGTTTCCGCACGGAGCGTCGCCGCCCCGCCTGCGGAAGGCGATGGCGCCGGCGGATGGTACGGGTCCTTCGTCGCGCCCCATGTGCTGTTGCGGCGCGAGGACGGCCGGGTCCTGATGCTGCGCCGCTACAAGACGGGGTACGCCGACGGGTGGCTCTGCCCGCCCGCCGGACGGATCGAGCCGGGCGAGGACGTGGTGGCGGCGGCGATCCGCGAGGCCGGGGAGGAGACCGGCGTCCGGCTGCACCGGGCGGACGCCCGTTTCGTCCATGTCATGCACCGCACCGCCGCGACGCTGCCGGGGCCGTGCCATGCGGTCAGCGACTTCTGGTTCCGCTTCGACCGGTGGGAGGGCGAACCGCGCGTCGCCGAGCCGGACAAGGCGTCGGAGGCGTTGTGGGTTGATCCGGGCCGGCCGCCTCATGACGTGATTCCCCACTGCGCGCTGGCGCTTGCCTCGATCGGGCGCGGTGAGGTGTTCGGGGTCCACGGATGGGCCTGACGCGGCGTCCTTCGCCTAGGCGATCTGGACGCGGTCGCTTTCGTCGTCGGAGAGGAAGGACGCGAGCGACCGTCCTTCCTCGGTGATGTCGGCGCGGTCGGCTCGGGAGAGGCGGCGCAGCGGGGTGACGGCCACGGTGCCGGCGTCGACGGTCCAGGTCGCGGCGACCCGGCCGTCGACCAGCACCATCCGGGCGCCCGTGACGGACAGGCCGCGGTGCGCGTCGTCGATGATCCGGCCACGGTGCTGGTAGCCGAGGATCGCGTTGTCGAACGCCGGCAGGAACCGAACCGGGGCGGGCGTGCCGGGGTCGGGACGCGGCGCGTCGGGGAGGTCCAGCAGCTCGCGGCCCCGCTCGTCGCGGAAGGAGACCAGCTCCTCGCGCATCGCGGCGATCGCGGCGGGCAGTCCCGCGAGGCCGCACCAGGCGCGCAGGTCGGCGGAGGTGGCGGGGCCGAACGCGGCCAGGTAGCGCCGGACCAGCGCCCGGCCGACCGGGTCCGAGCCGACCGGGTCCGAGCCGACCGGGGACGGCGGGTCGATGTCGCGGCCGAGCCAGATCGACAACGGGACGTTCCGCACGCCCGCTCGCGCCCGCCACAGCCCGCGAGGCGGGATCTGCACCATCGGGACGAGGGCGGCGACGAGCATCTCGCCGAGGGCCCGCGGCCCCGGCGCAGGCCAGCGCTCGGCGACCGCCCGCGCCAGCTCCGCCATCGTGCGCGGCTCGCCGTCGGCCGTCACCGCACGTCCCGCCGCCGCGAGCTCGTCGAGATCCACCCCGGCGAGCTCGCGGCGGTAGACCGCGAGAACCCGCTGGCGCAGCATCGGATCGTGGCGGGCCCGCCAGGCGAGGGCGTCTTCGGCGGTGACGAGGTGGACGGTGCGGCGCATGAGGTGCGTCCGCACCACGCGACGCCCGGTCAGCAGGTCCGACAGCGCCGCCGGGTCGAACGCGCGCAGCCGCGACCAGAGCCCGACGAACGGTTCCTGCGGTTCCTGCGCCTGCAATCCGCACAGGTGGGCGACGGCGCCGGCGACCGGCATCCCGGCGCGGTCGAGCAGCGACTGCCGGGCGAGCGTCGCGCGGTTCAGCGTCCGGGTGTCGAGGACGGTCATCCGTGCGCCGCGCGTGCGTCGCCTCGGAAGTTGACGGCCATCTCACGCTCCTTGTAGCGGTTTCGTTGCCCGTCCACCGTCGCAGGGAAAGCGGCCAGGATGTGACCGCTACCGCACGCGACTCCCTAGCGCTCCGGCAGCGTCGCGTGCGGCGGCGTGGGCGCGATGTCGATCATGCTGCTGGTGATCGCCCACCGTTCGTGGTCGCGCCACGCTCCGTCGATGTACAGCAGCTCGGGCGACAGGCCCTCGTGGCGGAAGCCGACGCGCCGGACCAGCTCGAGGGACGCGCGGTTCTCGGGCTGTATCTGGGCTTCGAGCCGGTGAAGCCGCAACTGCTCGAAGGCGTAGCGCACCGCCAGCTCGACTCCTTCGGACATGTAGCCCTGACCGGCGGACGGGGCGAAGGCGGCGTAGGCGATGGACGCCGACTGGAAACGTCCCCGGATGATGCTGTTGATGTTGACCACGCCGGCGACGGCCCCGCTGTCGCGCACGCGGACCAGCAGCGACTCCTCGTCGGGCTTCGCATATCGCGCGAGGTAGGCCCGGAACTGCTCCGGCGTGGACGGCAGGGACACCCACGGCCGGTGCAGGTCCACGCTGGCCCTCACCAGGTCGAGGAACTCGCCCTGGTCGCCGCTGCCGAGGTGGCGCAGCGTCACCCGGCGGCCGGCATCCGTCCGGCCGGCTTCGAAGACATCGATAGCCCCATCATTCACAAGTGCGACGCTACCGGCTTGTTCGGCGGCGCCGGCCGGCCGCCTCCGGCGGGGCCCAGGGGCCGGTAAATGATTGGACGGGACGGCGCTCGGCCTTGTAGCTTGCGACCGGCCGTGACACCGCCCGAGGAGGTGAGACCCATGAACGCTGTATCGACGTGGGTGCTCTCCCTCCCGTCATGGCTGGGCGATTGACGTAGGTGTCGCCGGGAGCGCCTCGCCACCAAGGCACTCCCGAAAGGCAACACCTATGCACTCCCAACGAGCCGCGCACGACGTCACCGACCCGGGACCGGCGGGCTCCGGCGCCGCACCCCTCCCGTTCGACGTGATCATCGCCGGGTGCGGGCCGACCGGCGCGATGCTGGCCGCCGAACTGCGGCTGCACGACGTGCGGGTCCTCGTCCTGGAAAAGGAGACCGAGCCCGCGTCGTTCGTCCGCATCGTCGGCCTGCACATCCGCAGTCTCGAACTGATGGCGATGCGCGGACTGCTGGAGCGCGTTCTCGAACGCGGACGGCGGCGCCCGGCCGCCGGCTTCTTCGCCGCCATCAACAAGCCCGCGCCCAAGGACCTGGATTCCGCGCACGCCTATCTGGTGGGCATTCCGCAGCCGGTCATCGTCCGCCTCCTCGAGGACCATGCGATCCAACTGGGTGCGCAGGTCCGGCACGGTTCCGAAGTGACCGGACTTGACCAGGACGACGAGGGCGTCACCGTCGAACTGGCCGACGGGGAACGGCTGCGGACGCGTTATCTCGTCGGCTGCGACGGCGGGCGCAGCACCGTCCGCAAACTGCTCGGCGTCGGCTTCCCCGGCGAGCCCTCGCGGAACGAAACGCTGATGGGCGAGATGCAAGCGGGCGCGCCGCCGAACGAGATCGCCGCCAGAGTGGCCGAAATCCAGGAGACCGAAAAGCGCTTCTGGCTCAGACCTTTCGGCGAAGGGACGTACAGCGTCGTCGTCCCCGCCGCGGGCGTCAGCGATCGCACGGAAGCGCCCACCCTCGACGATTTCAAACAGCGGTTGCGCGCCGTCGCCGGAACCGATTTCGGCGTGCACTCCCCGCGCTGGATGTCCCGCTTCGGCGATGCCACCCGGCTGGCCGAGCACTACCGGATCGGACGGGTGCTCCTGGCCGGCGACGCCGCGCACATCCACCCGCCCACCGGCGGCCAGGGCCTCAACCTGGGAATTCAGGACGCGTTCAACCTCGGCTGGAAACTGGCCGCACAGGTCCGCGGCTGGGCGCCGGAAACCCTGCTGGACACCTACGAAGCCGAACGCCATCCCGTCGCCGCGGACGTGCTGGACAACACCCGCGCCCAGATGGAGCTGCACTCCCCCGACCCGGGCGCGCGGGCCCTGCGCAGGCTGCTCACCGAACTGATGGACTTCGACGACGTGAACCGCCACCTGATCGAGAAGATCACCGCGATCGGCATCCGCTACGACTTCGGCGAAGGCCCCGACCTGCTCGGCCGCCGCCTGCGCGACCTCGACCTGGAACAGGGCCGTCTCTACGACCTGCTGCATCGCGGCCGCGGCCTGCTGCTGGACCGCACCGAACGCCTGACCGCCGGCGGCTGGTCGGACCGCGTCGATCACGTCGCCGACCCCGCTGCGGCGCTCGACGTCCCCTGCGTCCTGCTACGCCCGGACGGCCACGTCGCCTGGATCGGCGACGATCAGCAGGCCCTGAACGACCACCTCTCCCGCTGGTTCGGCACCCCCACCGCCTGATCCCGTCCGGCAGGTCCGCGGGCCATCAAGACCCGCGGACCTGCCCAGGCACCCGGCCATGCGCTCATGCTCCGGCATTCCCCATGGCAAGCAGTGCCCTATGCGGCAGGACGAGACGGCCGTCCGGACCGATGAACTCTGCACTCAGGAGATCGAAATGCCGCTTGATCTCCGCTCTGGTCTCGGGCGTTTGAGCGGCGACGAGATGCCCAATGAAACCGACACCGGACGCCGCGCCATGCCACCATTCCTCCGCGGAGACGTGATGGTCCCAGGTGATGGTCCGGCACGACGGATCGGAAATCCCGGCGTCCCGCATCAGACCCACAAGCCCCTGTTCGGTGCGCGGGAAATCGTCCTCGGACGCCAGTACCGGCCGATGCCCATCGTGCCGCACACCGGCGGCCTCGATCGCTCGTCCCAGCAGAGCCCGCCCTGCCCCGCCCGGAACCGCCCAGACCGTCACCGCGATCCGGCCGCCCGGCCGGGCCACCCGGCCCAGTTCGGCCAGCGAACACCGTGGCCGGCCCACATGATCCAGCACGAAGTTGGCCGTCACCACGTCGAAGGCGTCATCGGCGAACGGAAGAACGGGCAGCTCAGCGACACCGACCTCAGCCGACGGCACCGCCTTCGCGGTGAGCTGCACCATCCCGGGGTCGGCATCGACAGCGGTGACCCGGGCGCCCCTCGCGCACGCCTCAGCGGCGACGTTCCCCGACCCCGTGCCCACGTCCAGCAGATGGACCCCAGGACCGGCTCCGACGGCGTCCAGCAGATCCCCGATCGGGTACGCGCACACCGCGGCGAAGGATTCCGCATACGCAGCCGCCCGCCCCGACCAGACCGAACGCGCACTCTCCCCCAAGTCACCCACGACAGCTCCAACCCGACTGATCAACCACACTCTCGTCGAGAACAGACGGTAGCCCGCATCCGTGGACGGAAGGCGGTCGACCAATGGTCAGACGGTGAGGTCACCGCACCCACCGAGCCAGGCGTTGGGCTGTCCGCGGTGAGCATGGTGGCAGTGGCGCCCAACCGACCACAGCCAGCACAGAGCGCTCCAGACAACGAGGTGGACTTGGTCGCCGCCGCGAACCCCGCACCCTTCATCTCGAGGGACGCAAGCAGGCCCGCGAGCAGATCCTGAACGCCGCGCTACACGCGTCGACGGCTACCGCGCCACCACGCTGGCCAAGGTCGCGGCCCGCGTCGGCATCACCGAGGCCGACGTCCTGCACCACTTCTCCTCGAAGGCCGACCTGCTCGCCGGCGTGCTACGCCATCGCGACAGCATCGCCCCCGACGCCCTGGCCAACGTGAAGAGCGACGACATCATCGAGTCCGTCCACCGCATGGCGGATCTGGCGCGCACCCTGCTCGACCACCTTCGCGAGGCGATCAAGTCCGGCCCCGTCCCGGTCTCGGGCGACCTGACGATCTGAGGCCAGCAGTTCCGGCTCGGCCCGCACCACGCCGGACTCCAGCCGGGCTGCCCCTTTACCTCGATGAGGGCAACTCATCGGAGAAGTCGACTGGGCACTGATGTGGCGTGCCTGGGATGTCCTGGTGAAGCGGTGGGGCGCCGTCCCCCACGATGACATCTCGGAGTTCGCGATCACGTTTTAGAACGGACGCCGCACAGCTCACGCCCAGTCTTCTCGTCCGCCACTGCGGTGGCCATCATCGCCGCAGTCCCAGGGCGCTGCCCGCATGAGAGATAGACAGTCGCGCGCTGCTTGGCGTGCCTGCTCCCATAGCGGCACAGTCATGATTGCCGCGTCGGTCCACGCTCGGCGCTGCTGGCAACGCGATTCCAACCCTGTACGTGATCTCCTCCAGCCCGCGACTACGCGGCTTCCCGGACCCACGCTCAACGGCCCTTCGGAGCCTTCAGTGTGTCAGAGGCGACGGGCATCATCACATAGACGTCGCCTCCTCTCCCCAGCACGGAACGGAGTCCGTCCGATGGCCAGACGCTTTCAGACCCAGTTGTTCGTGGAGTACGGCCAGTACCTCATCATGGATGCCGGCTCGGGGATTGAGGTCTACCCCCACTACACGAAGAACGGGATCGTCAACGTGGTTCCCGGCGCAGCCAATGTCTCAACGGGTCTGCACACCGGAAGGATCCTCGTTGACGTAGAGCTCGTGAACAGCCCGCCGACACTAGAGACTGGACCGTGGACCGACGTAGTCGAAGTGACCTTCGAATCAATCAGCGGAGACACTCAACTCTTCGAACCCATGGACATGGGCCCCAATGGTGTACCACCGCTGATGGAGTACCCCGGTACCTATCGGATTCGCTTCCATGTCCGAGGCCGGGACGCCGTGGGCTGGGACTCGGGCATTGGCTGGCCTGGGGATCATGCGCCTCCACCCGACGAGAACGGCACCTGGCCTACAGAGATCGACGGCGTTCCCATCGAACAGCACCTTATACAAGTGTGGCATTCACCCGAAGGCGGGCCTGATGTTCTCTACAAGACAACTGATCTGGTAGGAGCCTATCGCCGCACGCGAGCCGAGGATCATTGAGGAGCGAGTCATTTCGCACGCAGGGCCCCGCGCTGCTCAGGTCAACGTTGCAAGTGACTCGCGATAACGAGGCACTCACCTGGTGCTTTGTTGCGGTCTGTGAGCCTCCGCTGTCGCGTCGGGTAGCCGTGCCAGCGGCGCGAGACGAGACCGGGCGGAACAGGCCACATCCCCAGCGAGGTACTCCTTCACTTCCAGGAGATCGTGTATTCCTTTGGTTGGTCTGCTGTGCCGCTGAACGTTTGCCAACGTGCCGCGACGACTGTCGAGTTGGAGAAGACCAGTTCGGTTTCGAGTTGAGAGGTGCGCGGCGCCAGGGAGTTGGCGGGCCGCGGGCATGCGTTGGGATAGCCGGCCAGGGTTGTGCTTGCCCAATTCTTGGCGACGGCTCCATCAGGGAGTATTCCTGAGAGATGGTTGGTGACGTCGTTGACGTCACCGACGGACATGGTGCGGTCGCCTCTGTTCGTCAGCGAGAAGCGGATGCAGTACGGCACCTGGATCTTCCGCCTGTCCGTTGGCTCGAAGTCGGTGATGGGCAGCTTGTCGATGGCGTTGACCCCCACTGCTATGCGGTCCACGGGGCTGGTGGTCCCGGTCTGGTGGAGGACGAATGCCAGGTCTCCGAGTTTAAGGGTCGTTCCGGAAGGGGTCTCATCGCTGCTGCCGTTGTTCTGACGAGTGCCTGACCCGAAACGTGTGAGGGCGTAGAGGCCCAGGCCGCATACCGCAAGGATGGCCAGGGTCACGGCAGCGATACGGGTGTAGGACGGCGTTCCCGGCCCTGGTGCCGGAGTGGCCGGCAGCGTTTCCGGGACCGGCGACGGTGAAGTCGGAACCGTTTCCGGGCTCGGCGCCTGCGGCAGCGTTTCCGCGCCCGCCCCATTGAGACGCGCGATGACCGCGGTCGCGTCGTGTGGGCGGTCGTCGGGCCGCTTGGCGAGCAGTTCGAGCACGAGCGCGTTGAGATGCTCCGGGACGTCCGCGCGCAGGGACCGCGGTGGAGCGGGGATCTGTTCCAGATGCTGGTAGAGGATCGCGGCCAGGCCGGCGCCGGTGTCCACCCAGGGAGCGCCGGTGAGCATCTCGTACAGGACGCAGCCGAACGCGTACAGATCCGTCCGCTGGTCGACGGTACGGCCCTGGATCTGCTCGGCTGCCATGTACATGGGGGTGCCGGCGGACCCGCCGGTGGCGGTGATCTTGGTGGCGTCGGCGAGGCGGGCGATCCCGAAGTCGCAGACCTTCACCCGTCCGCTCTCCAGCAGGAACAGGTTGGCGGGCTTGAGGTCCCGGTGCACGATGCCTCGTCCGTGTGCGGCGGACATCGCGTCGAGGATCTGGACGGCGAGGTCCTTCACCCGTTCGATGGGCATCCCGCCGGGGTGTTCGCCCAGCGTCCGTTGCAGGTCCCGGCCCTGCATCAGCTCCATCACCAGGAAGAGCAGGCGTTCGTCACCGTATTGATGCTCGTCGATGTCGAACACGGTGGTGATGCCGGGATGATTCAGCGTCGCGGCGATCTCGGCTTCCCGGCGGAATCGGGCCACCGAGGCCGGGTCCGCCGCCATCGCCAGCGGCAGGATCTTGACCGCGACCGGGCGCCGCAACCGCAGATCGACGCCCCGCCACACCTCGCCCATTCCGCCCCGGCCGAGCGGCTCCTCCAGCCGGTACCGGCCGGCCAGTTCCAGACCACCCTGCACTGATGCCTCCACACCCGGCCGTCAGGGATAGATCGCGCAATCGGAACATTCCACCAGACCCGGTGACGAGGATCCAGTTCGTGCCGGTGCCGGCACGGAGGCGATCATGGCGCTGCGCGAGGAGCGTCAGCCCAGCGGCTCAACTCGAGGGCGGATCGCTTCCAGCGGCCCGTACTCGCCACCCACCCCCACCGGCGCTGAGCACGACGCCCGGACCGTCACGGCGGCTGCCGCTATCGGACGGCTCCGCGACGTGGGAGAACTGCTGCGCGCCCACCCGACTACGCAGCGCCGCAGGCCCGGGCCGAGGCCGTCCTGGCGCTGCTCCACTCCACCCATTACGAGAACCTGCTGCCCGACCAACCGCCCTGAGCGGGCCTCGGTGGCGGGTCTGACTTCGAGCAGCGCCTCGCCTGGGCAAGGTCGCGTTACCCACCGGTAGTCAGAAGCGCCACCTTTCGGCCTGGGACGCAAAGGCCGGCGAGGTCAGCTTCACCGACTCGCGGCGCGGGTCGGCGAACAGGTCGACCCCGTCCTGGTGGGCCCGGAGCTCGTGGGATCCCCGCCAAGCCCGGCCACGCTTGATCGTGATCTCCGCGATCCGGTCCGTTCCCGGATCGAGGTAGTCGGCGCAGAGCGCGAACAGGCCGGTGCCGCGGCCCATCTGGATCCCCAGGCCGATGCCGAGGGCCTCCTCGGGCGGGGCGATGCCGAGCGTTTCGGCAGCGGCGGCAAGCGCTGACAAGGCCATGGGCTTGGGGGCGTCCAGGAGCAGAGGCGGGAGCGGCTCGGGAAGGAGCACGCCCTGCCCGGGCACGACGACCAGGGCGAAGGCCGGGGAGCGGCCAGGCGTGCGACCGGGGTCCGCCTCCCGGAACACCACCTCGCCGTGCCCGTCGGACGTCCAGACCACGTCCGCGTCAACGGTGAGGGCCTCGAAGACCAGGTCGGACACCATGATTTCGAGGGCCGCGCGCGGGTCGGGGTCTCTCAGCACGCCGTGCCGGCGACTGGAAGAGGAATCGACGATCTCGTAGCGCCAGGTGCCGGCTTCCCCGGCCGCCGGTCGCAACGTCACCCGAACGGGATATGAAGAGGGCTTCGGCATCGTGATCGGCATCCTCGTCCATTTCGGCGGCGCCCGGGCGGTGCCAGAGGCTCAACGCGTTCTGATTCCTTACGGGAATGACCGCCTTATCTGTAGACGACCTCCTGCTTCTGCGCTGAGTTCGTGACACGCAAATCCCGGACGATGACCCGGCCAGGGCCCTCCGGTTCGACGCAGTCCGAGCCGTGCAGGTCAAGGTGTTCGAGGTCGGCGGGGAAGGCCATGCCGTGCCCGACGTACTCCGGGTCGAGGGCGAAGGCGACACGTATTCCGCTCCCTGGGAGCGCGTCGATCGGCTCCGGAACGGAGCGCGGCCGGATGCCGGCGAATTCCTGACGGAATGCGTGACCGTCCTGCCACTCCTCCACCACCACTCTTCCACAGAGGGCCATCACCGCGGCCATGAGCCACCAGCCAGCACCGTTCAAGTAATCGAAGTAGTTGGTGGACGGCAAGTCCGGTTCGTCTCGGGAAGGCGGCAGATCCAACACCGCCGTGAAATCGCGGTCACCGGCTATCTCGATCACGCCCTGCAGCGAGTGCGCCTCGGCCGTTCTGGCCGGCGGATGAAGAACGTGACCACCCACCGCACACAGCAGCGAAGCCGGCAGCCTCGGATCCCGTAGCCCCAAACCGAAGTACATGCCTGGACGTTTGCGTACCGCCTCGTCGAACTCCACCACGGTGATGTCCGCAGCGCTGTACTCATGCCCCGCCACGCCCCAACGCTACCGACCCAACGGCCGAGCGTTTCTGCCGATCTGCGTAGCCCCGGCCGTCCCCGCCCTCCTATCGCCCGGATTCTGCTTTAGGAGCCGATACTCGTCGTCCCCATGGCCATGACGGCGCTGCTGCTCGTACTGTCACGGCATGAAGCGGATCGTTGCGTGGACCGTGGTGATCACCATCCTGGTCGGTGTTGCGCTCGGGTGGTGCGTGGCGTTCGCTCCTGGCTGGATCGTCCGGCATGACCTGGGTGCGCGCGGACTATCCGCGCTGTCGGCCACCGATCGGTTGAAGGCGATGAGTGATGTGCGGGCGACCGTGCTCCAGGGGCTGGCCGCCATGGTCGCCCTGGGCGGAATCGAGGTGGGCGCCGCGGCGACTTTGCGGCAGATCAGAGTCAGCAGAGAAGGCCAGTTCATCGACCTGTTCACCAAGGCTCTGGAACAACTGTCGAGCGACGATGTACTCGTCCGCCAAGGCGGCGTTTACGCCATGGAGCAGATCGCCGATGCCGCCCCGCACTACCGGGGCCATATCGGGGCGCTGCTGGCCAGCTTCGTCCGGCAGCAGGCTCCGTGGCCGCCATCACGGCCGCTGGAAGAGATCGATGCTGAACGAGCGGGCTACACCGGGGGTCTGCGCGACGACGTCGGTGGGGCCATGGCGGCCCTGACCCGCCGGTCGATGGTCCTTCCCGGAAGCAGCATCGAACTGGAGAAGGTCGACTTCCGGGGCGCCTATCTGCACGAAAAGGACCTCAGCAGGTTCTGTTTCGCCGATGCCAACCTCGAAGGCGCCACGCTCACCAAATGCGATCTGTCGTACGCGACCCTCGCCAACGCCAACTTGAACGACGCCGACCTGACGGGCGCCACACTGACCGGCGCCGATCTCACCGGAGCCGACCTGACCGGGGTCATCGGCCTCGACCCCGCTCGAACTGCCGAGCCGGCCCGGACCGGGCAACCACAGACGCAAGCCGACTCGTAGATCCACGTAACCGCCCACAACCTCCCCGCCGTAACTCCCTCATCGCCGCACTGCTCGAACCGCGAGTGACTCTGATCGTCTGGTCATTCGCCTCCCCAGGCGTGCACGCTTACCCAGGGCACGCGGCGAACAGCACGCTGGCTCGCTGGAGGGGTGGAAGCAGCGTCAACATCCTGCTTCGCGCTCGTCGGCCACGGATGGCAGGAGGGTGAGTTCGAGGTATCGCGTGGTCGTCCAGGCTTGCCACACTTGAAGAGAATTGCCTGCCGGCGCGACCTGTATTCGGACGACTTCGCCAGGAACTGCGGTAAAGGCCACCGGAGGGCTGCCCGTCCAGTCGATAACGGCCCGCGCAACGTGCTCAGCTGGCGCAACGTCAACGTTGACCTGGCCGCCACGTTTGATCTTGCCGCAGAAGGTGTCGTCAATGATCAGACGGTAGGCGCGTATCCGATCCCGATAACCGCCCCGCGGCCGCAAGAACGTGACTCGTACGGTTCCGGCCATGTTCGCCATGGTCGCACATGGGCGAACGTGCGACGCGGCACGGCGGGGACCGGACTGAACAGGCCGCATGCTAAAAGATCAAGGCCCAGGTTCGGGGGTCGTGTCCCTGGCCTGCGCCTTCGCGGTGAGCGGGTGACGGGAATGCCCCTTGATCACCCTGCCTAATGGCCCCGCTAATGCCCCGCCGCCGATCCTCTGACCTGCGCCGATCGGGCGGCTGTTCCCTCTGATCGCCTTGTCCCCGGCTCCTGCGGCGTAGCCATCTGCCTCTTCCTCCGGAGCTTGGCAATGTGGCCCCCGTGCCCACGGTGCACGGTGATACTCCTCGTTTGCGGGCCGTCTGACTTCCCGCCCCCGCCGCGCCCCATCTAGGTGTTCGAAGGGTTGGCGTTAGATCAGGCACGTGTCGTTTGATGGAGCAGTCGCCAACACTCACCCGCCGAGGAGTCCCCATGCTTCCAGCGCCAAGCCTGTTCGCCGTCACACTCGACTGTCCAGAGCCGGTGGAGCTCGCGCGATTCTATCAAGCATTCGTAGGCGGCAAGTTGTTCTTCTCCTCTAACAAGGACTATGTGGCACTCGTGATCGATGCTGGTTTCAGCCTAGATTTCCAGCACGTCGCTAACCCTGCGCCGGTCCGATGGCCCGCGTCGAGTGCCGCGCGCCGAGTACACCTGGACTTCGCAGTCGATGACCTCGACCAAGCTGAGAAGCACCTGCTGGGTATCGGCGCCGTGTTGGCCGACTTCCAACCCGGCGGCCGAAAATTCCGAGTGCTACTCGACCCCGCTGGGCATCCGTTCTGTATCGCCACTAGGTCCGCGGCAGCCATCAGCGAGCACGCGCCCGCCCAGCCTCGTGGTAGTCAGTAGCCCTGCCCGGTATTCGCCCGCACAGACGCATGACGCTCCGGGGTGCCCGTTCGCGCGAACGGCGTACCCGTGACAGACCGTCTCGCGCGAACGAGTGCCCCGGCTCCGGGAGGGGTATGGGGAACCACGGGGTTCCCACTCACACACGCTCAACTGCCCTTCGGTGCCTTCGGTATGTCAGAGGCGACGGGCATCGTCGGAAGACGTTGCCGCCTCTCCTGATCATGGAACGGAGCCCATCCGATGGCCAGGCGCTTTCAGCCCCAGGTATTCGTGGAGTACGGCCAGTATTTCATCATGGATGCTTGCTCGGGTTAGCTGCGCCGGGCACCACGTTAACGACCCCGTTGCACGGACGGTGCCGCACTGCCTTGGTCTACGTTGCGAGTCACTTGCGGCGGTGAGGCACTCACCTGATGCTTTGTTGCAGTCCTCGGGGGTCTCCGCTGCGGGGTTGGGCGGCCGCGCAGGGCGGCGCGGGACGGGACCGGACGGAACGGGCCGCACGCGCGGCGCGCCGGGGCGGGCGCCCTTGGCAGCTCTTCCGAATCACGCACTGGAGATTGCCCATGCCACAGGTAACGATCTTGAACTTGAAAGAAGCCGATCCGCTGCCCGACATCGCGGACGCTGTCAGACGTGCTCTGACGAGCATGCCGGAACTCCAGATAAACGATCACGAAATCGACCTTGTCCCTGTCCTGGCACCGGGCTCCTTCGACGCCGTGACGACCAGGATCAACGTCGATCTGTGGGAGCACGAGGCACGGACCAAAGAAGCGCTGCAAGAGCTGGCGACTCGGGTCGCCAGGGCCTTCCAAGCCGTAACGGGGGCAAACCGAAAGGTGAAAGCAGTCATCCGCCCGTACGACGTGGGACGGAGCGGCTGGGTGTCACTGGGAGCTGATCAGCACGCCTGCGAGTGATCTAGGGCGGACGGGCGACGCAACGCGACGCGCCGGGACCGGACGGAACAGGCCACCCGCCCCGGCGCGCCGGGTCCGGCGGGCGCCAGCGGCTGCGGATCGGGCGCCCTTGAAGACGTAATGAAACTTCTCATCCGGGTCACCGTGGCTAATCGCCCGCTGCTCGCTCGCTGGCCTGCGCCGCCTCTACCAGCTGCGCTGCTGCTGTTCAGCATCCGCTTGAACGGTCCGCACGCGTCCCGCTCGGTGATGGTTCCGATCCGGCTGCTCGACAGGAAGGCTATGCGCATTGGCGGCGCGGAACGGGTCTGGCGGCGCGCACCGCCGCAGGAAGGCCGGTGGTCTAGTCGGTGATCCCGGCGTAGGCGATGACCTTCGTGGGGCGCAGCCGGACGACGACCTCGCCGGGCACCCCGTTGCGCTTGCCGAGTTCCTCGGCCTGGTCCGGGCCCGCGTACCGGGCGCCGGCCCGGGTGGCGACATCGACCAGCTCGTCCAGGTCTTCGCTCATGGTCACCTCGCCGCGGGCCTCGACGTAGGCGAAGGGCGGGGCGTCGTCGTCCACGCACAGCGCCGCGCGCGGATCACGCCGCAGGTTGCGCGCCTTGGCCGCTTGGCCGTTGGTGGTGAACGCGAACGTTTCGCCGTCGAAGACGTACCAGACGGGAGTGATGTGCGGCGTGCCGTCGGGTCCGACCGTGGAGAACTTCCCCGTGCGGGCCCCGCGCGTGACGAACTCGTGCCACTCCTGTGTCGACATGGTGTGCATCGGAATCCCCTTTTGTCGGTGCTCCCCGAGGCGGATACCGCCGGAGCGCTCAGTGGCCGCTCACCCGGTCCTGTGGCGGTGGCGGGCGGGCACCGACGCCGCGACCAGCTCGTAGGAGTCCGCGACGAGGTCCTTGACCAGCGTGGCGGTGATCTCCCGGCCTGCGGCCAGGGAGATCCAGTGCCTCTTGTTCAGGTACCGGCCCACGGTGATCGATTCGTGCCGTTGCCGCAGCGACCGCGCATACTCGGGCTCGGCCTTCACGGTGATGATCTGCTCGTCCGGGTCGTCGGTGACGATGAGGAAGACCTTCCCCGCCACCTTGTAGACGTCCAGCTTGTCGGTGAACGGCCGTCCGTGACTGACGCCCGGAAGCTCGTCGGCCGTGCTGCGGGCCAAACGCTGAAGGCGGTCGCCGGTGATGGTCATGGCCGGCTCACTCGGTGCCGAACCGCGCGGGGTCGACCGGCCGGCGCGACTTGGCCAGGTTGCCGACCACCAGCCGGTAGGACTCGGTGACCAACTCCCGCACCAGCTTTTTGTCGATCGAATCGCCCGGCGCGAGCGTGATCCAATGCCGCTTGTTCATGTGATAGCCCGGGGTGATATCCGCATACGCCTCGCACAAGGCTCGGGCCTCGTCCGGACGCGACTTCACGATCACCACTGGCCGACCGGGCGCCTCGGTCAACAACATGAACCACTTGTCCACGACCCTGACGGCTTCCCAACCAGGCTCAAAGGAATACAGCGTGGTCGCCGGCAACTCTTCAGCCCGCTTCTGCGCCGTGTCCTGCAGAGCCTTTGCGTTCAACGCGCCAACCTCCTCTTCGGTGACGAGTACAGGTGCGCAACCTTCGCGCGCCCGCCGCCCACCGCCCACCGCCCACCGTCACCCCAACTCCATCACCGAACGCTTCACCAGGCATCTCATCCCCGCTTCAGCCCCGTACCCGCATGTTGGCGCATCCGCGCAGGGACGGATCATGTGTTCGCAAAGGATCCGCTGGCGCTCGGACCGGGCGCCCCTCCCGTACGGACGCGCAACGCTCCGGGATGCTCGTTCGCGCGAACGGCGCGCAACCCGTGACAGACCGTCTCGCGCGAACGAGTGCAACGGCCCGCTGGGGGTCCAGGGGGCGGCGCAGCCCCCTGGTTCGATCTCGCTTGACCGTCGCCGTCGGTCTCCCCCGGCCGCCTCCCGTCGTTTCCGGACCGCTCCCGCCCGGCAACGCCCACCCGCCTTCTCAAAGTCGGGTCCGTTTCGAGGCTTTTCGGCCACGACACGCACTCGCGACCTCTATATTATTACTCTGCGCACATGATCGGATACTTTCGGTCATCGTCGTGACATGTACGGATGCACGGAACAAGGAGAACCCCCATGCGACGTGTCTTCACCAACACGGCCGGCCTGGCCGCCCTCGGCGCGCTGGCCTTCGCCACCGCCCAGCCCGCCCAGGCCGGCACCCTCCCCGCCCACCAGCCGGCCCGCGCCGCCGCCGACACCCCCGCCTACTTCGAGATGACCGACGTCACCCGGGAGCGGTTCGTCATCAAGCTGACCAAGAGCGAGGACATCCAGCACGCCCGGGCTCTGGTCAACGGCGAGACCAACGACCGGCCCCACGTAATCACGCGGATCACCAAGCGGCAGGCCGACTACAACCCGCGGTGGAGCTACCACGCCAACCCCGACACCACCCAGTTCTTCGACCAGGCCTTCGAGGTCTGCGACGCGACCATCCCCTACGTCGAGGACAACCTCGACGAAGCCGGCGGCCCCTTCCTGCCCGGCCTGGTCTGGTGCGACTGGACCTCCCGCCTGATCCGGGAGATCCCCGCCCCATAGGCGACCACTCCGGCCTGGTAGTACCGGCACCAACGCCGCCAGACGCCGCGACCAGCCCGGCCCCGGGGCCGCCAACACGGCCCCGGAGCCGGGCTTTTCGACGCCGGGACCTCCGTCCGCACCTGCGCAACCGGAAGCGCTGTCCCGGACACTGAGGTGCGAAGCTTCCCGTTGCCATGTCGGGCTCCCGTCCAAGCGCGCTCGGCTGGATGACCTCTTCTACGTCTTGTGGACTCGCTTCGGTGGGCGGACGGGCGACGCGGCGCGCCGGGCCGGACGGAACAGGCCGCACGCCCGGCGCGCCGGGTCCGGCAGCAGCCGGCGACCGCGAAGCGGGCGCCCTTGAAGACGTAATGAAACTTGTCATCCGGGCCCCGACGCACTGGCATCCCGCCGTGCCGGGCTGGCGTCCTTACGTTGAGCAGGACTTGCATGGTTCCGGGAGTCGCGCGACGAAGGCCAGCGTCGTCGAGCATGTTCGCTGACGCGTCGTTGGACGGCAGCGGAAGGCGGCGTGGGAGGGTGCGTATGGAGTATGGCAACGGGCGGGCTGCGGTTTCAGCACCGGCCGGCCGAAGGGCCGCGTCTTCACGGAGGGACCGCCTGGTGCCGGTTGTCTGATGGCCCGCTCACGTCCGTCGATGACGACGGTGGAAACGATCAAGGCCCGGGTTCGGGGAGTGTGTCCCTGGCCTGGGCCTTTGCGGTGAGCGGGTGACGGGAATCGAACCCGCACTGTCAGCTTGGGAATCAAACCGATCCGGGCCGTCACAGCGCCTGACCTGGCCTCCGCCCGTACCGTGAGTGACCGTGATTAACCCCTGATCACCGCGGCTAATTGCACGCTAATTGCACGCCGCCGTAGGTGCTGAGCTGTGGGTCCTCAGCCTGCTCGGAACCGGGACAGCACCCGGTCATCCGAGGGCAAGCGGACCCGGAGCGCAGGACCGGCCACGGCCCGAGCACCGGAAGCCGCGCGGCAGCGATCGCCCCCAACCCCGCAACCCACCTCAGCCACGCTGTGGCGATCGTAGGGCGCAACCGTCGCTTTCCGGTCCGTACGACCATGACCATCCCTTCGTCTGCCTGCGCTTCTCTCGTTTGGCCTCGACAATCGCCTGCCAGTTCGTATGATCCTTCTTGAGGCAGAGCGACGCAGACACATCCGTAGAACAGCAGCGCGGAACCGGCAAGATCTCTATGCATCGAATGACGGAGACGATCCTCAGCATGTGATCGCGCATGGGCTCACGCGCGGGAGGCAATGATGAGTGACCCGCAAAGGTTCTTTCTGTTCATTAGTTCAGGGAATTGGAATTCGGCAATGAGCGGCTTGAAGGCGAGTGGCATTCCATATCGAATGAAGATGCTTGAATCTAGCCCCGACAATTGGGCAACCATCGAGGAGATCGTCAACGATGCGACGCTTGCGGGAGTGGCAGTAAAGCTGACCAGTCCAGTCTTCAATATGATATGCGACTCTGCATACAAGGAGCATGCTGAGCGGATTTTTTCGGCCATTGGACAGGTTCCAAACATCGTCTTTGTGCACCAAAACGTTCTTCTAGGGATAGAAAGTGATCCTTTTGATCGCCAGAGAGAGAACGACCTTTATCTTGGTCGCCAGAGAGAGGACGACACTTACCTCTTTGCCTCAAACTTCTTTTTCCCTCCAAGCAAGGAGATTAGAGACGAAGTGCGGGCACTACTCGAAGTGAATCGAATAAATGTAGTTCCCTATGAAACGAACGCCGAGCTGGCCGTACTGGCCGCCACTTTCATTGAGGACAACCATAGGAATCTGCTCTTCCGAATCTACGTCCCATCTGGTCGATTGTACGCAGCCGAGGCGGACAAGCTGTTGACACTGTTTCAAGATTGGTTGACTCAAACCGGGCGATTCCGTGTCAGGCGAGACGGTTATCGAACGGCAGCTGGGCAAGTTTTTGAATTTTATGGCGATGAGCACACAACGAACGCTGAACTATCGCGAAATTTCGAAGATTTCTCTATGTTCTTGGATGAGTGTGTAGAGGCGCCCGAAGCTGCCGCGAACACACTCAGTGCCTCCGGCCTCGACAGACGCTCAGCACTTGCACTCGTAACACGTTACGCACGTGAAGCTAGGCGCCTTCAACTGGATCTTAAACACGAACGCGAAGCCCGAATCCTGCAGATCAGGCAAAATATGGAGTCTGAGTTGCTGGATGCGACGTCACCTTCGCTGGTTAGCGAACTGGACTCTATAATCGAAGAAAGCGTTCCAGGGGCCAGGTTGCTGGCGCCACTAGATTCGGCGCCAGTTGCATCCACCGGCCATACAACTACAATTATCAACCAGCAGATCATTCAGTCCGTTCAGGATCTGACTATTAACAATATTCATGGCACGGCGGATCTCTCTGAAGAGGCGAGGGAGCTCCTCCGGCTGATCGGCAAGTTCGGTGGAGACGAAGCAGGGGGGCTCGAATCCGCCGTCCACGAGATCGAGGATTCTGACGCTAGAGAGACTGATCGGCTCGGCGCCAAGCAGCGTCTGAAAGGCTTCCTCATTCGACTTACTGAGCGCGCCGAAGAGACCGCTGTTAATGCACTTATGGCTTACCTTGAGAACAAGGCTGGTCTGTAGCAATCCCGGTTCGCGGTCGAGCGGCCCGGCGCGGCGGGACCGGACGGAACAGGCCGCACGCCCGGCGCGCCGGGGCGGGCGGCCGCCCGGCGACCGCGAAGCGGGCGCCCTTGAAGGCGTAATGAAACTTCTCATCCGAGCCCCGACGCACTGGCATCCCGCCGTGCCGGGCTGGCGTCCTTACGTCGAGCAGGACTTGCATGGTTCCGGGAGTCGCGCGACGAAGGCCAGCGTCGTCGAGCATGTTCGCTGACGCGTCGTTGGACGGCAGCGGAAGGCGGCGTGGGAGGGTGCGTATGGAGTATGGCAACGGGCGGGCTGCGGTTTCAGCACCGGCCGGCCGAAGGCCGCGTCTTCGCGGAGGGACCGCCTGGTGCCGGTTGTCTGATGGCCCGCTCACGTCCGTCGATGGCGACGGTGGAAACGATCAAGGCCCGGGTTCGGGGAGTGTGTCCCTGGCCTGGGCCTTTGCGGTGAGCGGGTGACGGGAATCGAACCCGCGCTGTCAGCTTGGGAAGCTGAAGTTCTACCATTGAACTACACCCGCGTGGCGGGGGTGGAGGGCCGCCCGCGCTTGGACATCGTACCGGAAAGTCGGGTGCGGCGTGGCGGGGGTGCGGGTGGGATAGCTTTTCGGGGTGCTGCTCTCCGATCGCGACATCAGGTCCGAGCTCGAGTCCGGGCGGGTGAAGATCGACCCGTACGAGCCGGGCATGGTCCAGCCGTCCAGCGTGGACGTCCGGCTGGACCGGTACTTCCGGGTGTTCGAGAACCACAAGTATCCGCACATCGATCCGGCTGTGGAGCAGCCGGATCTGACGCGGCTGGTGGAGGTGGACGCCGAGGAGGCGTTCGTGCTGCATCCCGGGGAGTTCGTGCTGGCGTCGACGTACGAGGTGTTCGGGCTGCCGGACGACCTCGCGGCCAGGCTCGAGGGGAAGTCCAGCCTGGGGCGGCTGGGGCTGCTGACGCACTCGACGGCGGGGTGGATCGACCCGGGGTTCAGCGGGCACGTGACGCTGGAGCTGTCGAACGTGGCGACGCTGCCGATCAAGCTGTGGCCGGGGATGAAGATCGGGCAGATGTGCCTGTTCAGGACGAGTTCGCCGGCGGAGTACCCGTACGGGTCGGAGCGGTACGGGTCGCGGTACCAGGACCAGCGGGGGCCGACGCCGTCGCGGTCGTACCTGAACTTCCACCGCACCACGGTGTGACGCGGGGCACGTGACTCAGATCACGCAAAGATGAAACATCTTCTCGGGACGGGTAGTTTCGAGCGACGCACAGCCATGGCACCTGGTTGACAGCCTCTTTGGATTGAGGCGGTCGACGGGTGCCGGACGGATGAGGGCTACCCGTTTCCGCGCCGCCCCCGGGTGTGGGAACACGGAAGGAGATCGTGTCCATACTCCGCGCGGAAAGCGTCACGAAGCTGTTCGGCCGGAAGGCGGCCGAGGCGCAACGAAAACTCAAGGCGGGCGCGGACCTGAAGGACGTCCGCTCACTGGGCGTCACCCCCGCCGTCGTGGACGCCACGTTCGAGGTCGAGCAGGGCGAGATCTTCGTGGTGATGGGCCTGTCGGGGTCCGGTAAGTCCACGTTGATCCGGATGCTGAACGGGCTTCTGGAGGCCACCTCCGGGACCGTCGAGATCGATGGCCAGGATATCGCGAAGCTGTCGCCGAAGGCGCTGCGAACGCTCCGGCAGGACAAGATCAGCATGGTCTTCCAGCACTTCGCGCTCTTCCCCCATCGGTCCGTCCTGGCGAACGCGGCGTACGGGCTCGAGGTCCGCGGCGTCGCCAAGGAGGAACGAGAGAGGAAGGCCCGGGAGTTCCTGGGGCTCGTCGGGCTGGCGGGCTGGGAGGACAGGCTCCCCGGTCAGCTGTCCGGCGGCATGCAGCAGCGGGTCGGGCTGGCGCGCGCGCTGGCGGCGGGCACCGACATCATCCTGATGGACGAGGCGTTCAGCGCGCTGGACCCGCTGATCCGCCGCGAGGTGCAGGACCTGCTGCTGGATCTGCAGGGACGGTTCGGCAAGACGATCGTGTTCATCACGCACGACCTGAACGAGGCCATGCGCATCGGCGACCGGATCGCGGTGATGCGGGAGGGCCGGATCGTGCAGATCGGCACGGCCGAGGAGATCCTGACGGACCCGGCGAACGACTACGTCGCCCAGTTCGTCGCGGACGTCGACCGGACGCGGGTGCTGACGGCGTCGTCGGTGATGGAGAAGCCGCTGGTGACGGTGCTGTCGTCGACGGGGCCGCGGACGGCGCTGCGGACGATGCGCGAGCACCAGACCGACGCCGCGTTCGTCGTCGGCCGGGACCGGAAACTGATCGGCAAGGTGAAGGCCGCGGCGGTCGCGGACGCCGTCCAGGAGAACGTGCAGAAGCTGGACGGGCTGATCGACCCGGAGGACCTGGAGCCGGTGCCGCCGGACACGCCGGTCGCCGACCTGTTCCAGCGGTGCGCGGAGAGCGACCTGCCGGTGCCGGTGGCGGACGAGGCCGGGACGCTGCTCGGGGTGATCCCGCGGGTGACGCTGCTGGCGGCGCTCGGCGCGATCAGCACGCACGTGGAGGAGGTCGTCGAGTCGGGCGGCGAGGACGAGGCGGAGCCGGCGCTCGCGCTGACGAAGGAGGGTTCCGTTGACGACTGACGTGCTCGCGAGCGAGCTGCCCCGGGTGCACGTCGGCGACTGGTTCTCCGACCTGGTCGACTGGTGCACCACGAACCTCGGCTGGCTGTTCGACGGGATCGGGTCGGCGATCACGTGGGCGGTCGACAACCTGACCGACCTGCTGAACCTGCTGCCGCCGATCGGGCTGGCGGTGGTGCTGGCGGTCATCGCGCTGCTGCTGAGCGGCTGGAAGCTGAGCGTGTTCACGCTGCTCGGCTTCGGGCTGGTCGACAGCATGGAGCTGTGGGATCCGGCGATGGACACGCTGGCGCAGGTGCTGGTGGCCGGGGTGATCGGGGTGGTGATCTCGATCCCGATCGGCATCGCGGCGGGGCGCAGCGCCATCGTGAGCCGGATCGTCCGCCCGGTGCTGGACTTCATGCAGACGATGCCGGCGTTCGTGTACCTGATCCCGTCGGTGTTCTTCTTCCACATCGGCGTCGTGCCGGGTGTGGTGGCGACGGTGGTGTTCTCGCTGCCGCCGGGCGTGCGGCTGACCGAGCTCGGCATCCGCGGCGTGGACCCGGAGATGGTCGAGGCGGGCGAGGCGTTCGGCACACCGCCGATGCGGGTGCTGACCCGGATCCAGATCCCCCTGGCGATGCCGTCGATCATGGCGGGCGTCAACCAGCTGATCATGCTGTCGCTGTCGATGGTGGTGATCGCGGGCATGGTCGGCTCCGACGGCCTCGGCGGCGTGGTGCTGGAGGGCATCCAGCGGCTGGACATCGCCAAGGGCTTCGAGGGCGGCCTCGGCGTCGTCGTCCTGGCGATCTACCTGGACCGGCTCACCGGCGCGCTGGGGCAGGGCCCGAGCATGCTGCGCTCGCTGTTCGCGCGGGGCCGGGCCGGCGACGCCGCGGACGCCCCGGAGCCGGTCACGTCCACGGCGACCGCCCTGCGCTGACCGGCGCACGGACTTTCCACCCCCCTGCAAGGCGACGAAAGGAAGGGCATTGCGTCCCAAGTTCAAGGTTCTGGCCGCGGCGGCGATGGCGCTGGCGCTCGGCGCGACGGCGAGTGCCTGCAACGGTTCGGACAACAAGAAGAACAGCAAGGACCTGACGCTCGGCGTCGTGTCCGGCTGGGCGGAGGGCGAGGCCGCCACCGCCCTCTGGAAGAAGATCCTGACCGACAAGGGCTACAAGGTCACGGTCAAGGAGCTCGACACCGGCCCGCTGTACGCGGGCATGGCGCAGGGCGACGTCGACCTGTTCCTGGACTCGTGGCTGCCCGGCACGCACGAGGACTACTGGAAGCAGTACGGCGACAAGCTGGAGAAGGTCGGCATCTGGTACCCGTCGGCGCCGCTGACGATCGCGGTCCCGAACTACTCGCCGCTGCACTCGCTGGCCGACCTGAAGGGCAGGGGCTCGCAGTACGGCGGCAAGATCATCGGGATCGAGAAGAGCTCCGGGCTGTACCGGGTGTCGCAGACGAAGATGCTGCCCGCCTACGGCCTGGACAAGGAGTACACGGTCACGACGTCGTCGACGGCGGCGATGCTGGCCGAGCTGCAGAAGGCGATCACCGCGCACAAGGACATCGTCGTGACGCTGTGGCGCCCGCACTGGGCGTACTCGAAGTTCCCGATCCGGGACCTGCAGGACCCGAAGGGCGCGATGGGCAAGCCGGACGGCGTGAACACCGTCGCGCGCAAGGACTTCGGCAAGGACGAGCCGCAGGTCGCGTCCTGGCTGAAGAAGTTCAAGATGGACGACAAGCAGCTGGGCTCGCTGGAGGACCTCATCGCGAACCAGTACAAGGGCAAGCCGGACCAGGCGGTGGACGCGTGGCTGAAGGCGAACCCGGGCTTCGAGCAGTCCATGACGGGCTGACGTTGCGTCGTCCCGTCCCCGAGGGAACGTTCCAGCGTTCCTGAAGGCGTCAGGGGGCCGTCCGGGACCACCGGACGGCCCTCTGCCTTTTCCGGCCCGTCCTGGACCGTTTCAGGACGTTCCGAGCCGCTTCCTCCCCTGTCAGCCCGCGAGGCCGACGCTGAAGACGACCACGGCGAGGCCGAGGCCGGTGGCGCACAGCGTCATCACGCGCGGGTGGCCGCTGTGCGCCTCCGGCAGGATCTCGGCAGCGGACAGGTACAGCAGGACGCCGGCGAACAGCCCGAGGTAGGGGCCGAGGACGCCCTCCGGGACCGTCCCGAGCAGGGTGAGCGCGGCCCCGGCGACGGGCGCGGCGGCGTCGGCGACCAGCAGCGCCAGCGCGGGACGCCGGTCCCGGCCGCCGAGCGAGGCCGCGGTGAAGGTGTTGAAGCCGTCCGCGAAGTCGTGGGTGATGACGGCGAGCGCGACGAACGCGCCGGTCTGCGTGCCGGACTGGAACCCTAGGCCGATGCTGAGGCCGTCCACGAGGCTGTGCCCGACGAGCGCGAACGCGGCGAGCAGCCCGGCGCCGCCCGCGCCGCCGTCGGGGTGGCCGTGGCCGTGCGCGTGGACGTGCGGGGCGTACTCGCCCTCGTGGGCGCGGTGGATCGCGACGGCCTGCTCGACGACGTGCAGCAGCAGGAACCCGGCGGCGAAGCCGATCATCGGGGCGGGGACGCCGAGCGGCCGGTCCCGGGACAGCTCCAGCGACTCGGGGATCAGGTCGAACGCGACGACACCGAGCATCAGGCCGCCGGCGAGGCCGAGGACGAGGTGCCGCTTGTCGCGCACCCGCATCGCCGCGAGCCCGCCGGCGAGCGTCATCAGGAATGCCAGGGCGGACACGAGCACGGCCATCCCCTGGTCTTACCAGCCGTCCCGGGGATCACTCCTCCCGCCGCGTCCATGATCGGCTACGGAACCCTTGACCATGGCGGAGGCCCCGGCCCCCGCGCCGAGCGGGGTCCGGGGCCTCGGTCACGACCGGGCTATTCGGCGGCCATGGGCTATTCGGCGGCGACGGGCTCCTTCTCCTGGGCGGTGCCTTCACCCTTGATGGAGCGGATGAGGAGCTGGGAGACGTCGACGACCTCCAGGGACTCCTTGGCGTCGCCGGAGTTCTTCTTCTCGTTGATGGCGTCGCCGAGCATGACCAGGCAGAACGGGCATGCGGTGGAGACGGTGTCGGGGTCGGTGGTCAGCGCCTCGTCCACGCGTTCGGTGTTGATGCGCTTGCCGATGCGCTCTTCCATCCACATCCGGGCGCCGCCGGCGCCGCAGCAGAACCCGCGGTCCTTGTGGCGGTGCATCTCCTGGGTCTTGACGCCCGGGACGGTGGCCATGATGTCGCGGGGCTGCTTGTAGACCTTGTTGTGGCGGCCCAGGAAGCACGGGTCGTGGTAGGTGATCTTCTCCTCGATCGGGGTGACCGGGGTGAGCTTGCCCTCCTCGACCAGGTGCGCCAGCAGCTGGGTGTGGTGGACGACCTCGTAGTTCCCGCCGATCTGCGGGTACTCGTTGGCCAGGGTGTTGAAGCAGTGCGGGCAGGTCGCCACGATCTTCTTCACGCCGGCGTCGTTGAGGGTCTCGACGTTCTGCTGGCCGAGCATCTGGAACACGAACTCCATGCCCAGGCGGCGGGCCGGGTCACCGGTGCAGGCCTCCATCGGGCCGAGCACCGCGAACTTCACGCCCGCGATGTGCAGGAGTTCGGCGACGGCCTTGGTGGTCTTCTTGGCCCGGTCCTCCAGCGCACCGGCGCAGCCGACCCAGAACAGGTACTCGGTGTCCTCGGAGACCTTGTCGTCGACGACCTCGACCTCGAAGTCCAGCTCCTCGATCCACTCCAGGCGCTTCATCTCGGACATGCCCCAGGGGTTGCCCTTGTTCTCCAGGTTCTTCAGCATGACGCCGGCCTCGGAGGGGAACGAGGACTCGATCATGACCTGGAAGCGGCGCATGTCCAGGATGTGGTCGATGTGCTCGATGTCGACGGGGCACTGCTCGACGCAGGCGCCGCAGTTGGTGCAGGACCACAGGACGTCGGGGTGGATGACGCCGTCCTCGCCGACCAGGTCCTTGTCGACCTGCATGGCGAGCTTCTGCTCGTCGGTGAACTTGGCCTGGGCCTCTTCGGAGGCGGTGAAGTAGGGGGCCTTGGCCAGCGCGTGGTCGCGCAGCTCCAGGATCACCATCTTCGGCGACAGCGGCTTGCCGGTGTTCCAGGCGGGGCACTGGGACTGGCAGCGACCGCACTCGGTGCAGGTCGCCATGTCCAGGAAGCCCTTCCAGGTGAAGTCCTCGATCTTGCCGCGGCCGAAGACGTCCTCGTCGGGGTCGGCCTCCTCGAAATCGAGGGGCTTGCCACCGGACATCATCGGCTGCGCGGCGCCGAGCCCGTCGGGGCGGCGCTTGAACATCACGTTGAGGGGGGCGAGGAAGATGTGCAGGTGCTTGGAGTGCACCACGAACACCAGGAACACCAGCGCGACGCCGATGTGCAGCAGCAGGCCGATGGACTCCAGGACGTCCAGGGTGTCGTGCGACAGGCCGTCGAACAGGTGCCCGACCAGGTAGGAGAAGTAGGCGCCCTTGCCGTAGTCGAGGTTGCCGTTGGCCCACTCCACGCCCCGGTAGAAGAACATCGTCCAGATCACGTTGAAGATCATGAACAGCGTGATCCAGGCGCCGGACAGGTGCGAGCCCTTGAACCGGGACTTGCGCTCCAGCCGCTTGGGCGAGTTCTTGATCCGGATCGAGGTGAAGACGATCAGGCCCGCGGTGCAGGCCAGCGCGATGGTGTCCTGGACGAACCCGATCGGGCCCCAGGTCTGCAGCCACGGGATCTTGGCGTCCAGGCCCGCCAGCAGCGCGACGGCCGCTTCCAGGTAGACGGTGGCCAGGAGGAAGAACGCCCACATGACCGCGGCGTGCGCGGAGCCGGCCAGCGTCCACTTCAGCAGCTTGCGCTGCCCCAGGACCTCGGTGACCTGGCCCTCGATGTCGGCCTTCTTGTCACGCTTGACCTGCAGCACCCGCTCGGGGTCGGGCTGCCCGGCCATGGCCGTGTTGTACAGGAACAGCACCCGCCGGCCGGCGAGCGCCAAAGCGACCGCCGTTCCGGCGAGCCCAATGACCAACGTGATCCAGAACACTGTTCCGTCCTCCTGGGGTACGGGCGATGGCAGTCAGCGTAGGGCTCGCGACAGACCGCATCTCATCCGGGGCCCGAATACTACTCGGTAGTAGCTTACGTGGTCACACGCGCAGGTCAGCACGCCTCTCGACCGGTCCGCGAGCCGGTGGGCCGCGAACTGCCATTCCGTCGTCCCCATACCTTACGGACCCGGCGCACCGATGAGTATCGGCCGGTTCCCGAGTCAAAACCAGAGGACGAGGCCCGTCCAGCGCGTTCCCGCCCAGCGGTACGCCGGCGCGGCGGGCCGGACCGACGAAGGAGAGACCGGCGATGACTCGCAACCCCGACCTCGCGCCCGCCGCCCGCCGGCTGGCGGAGCTGCTCGGCGCCGTCCGCGACGACCGGCTCGGCGCGCCGACGCCCTGCGCGGACACCCCGCTCGCGACGCTGATCGACCACGTCGACGGGCTGTCGCTGGCGTTCGCGCAAGCCGCGGCCAAGGACGTCCCGGAGGGCGGATCGAAGCCGCCGGCCCCGGACGGTGCGAACCTGGCGCCGGACTGGCGCGCCCGCGTCCCCGAGCGGCTCGGCGCGCTCGCCGCCGCCTGGCGCGACCCGTCCGCGTGGGAGGGGATGACGGAGGCCGGCGGCGTGCGGATGCCCGGCGAGGTCATGGGACGCGTCGCGCTGAACGAGCTGGTCGTGCACGGCTGGGACATCGCGACCGCCAGCGGGCAGCCGTACGTCTGCGGCGACGAGGAGGTGCAGGAGTGCCTCGTGTTCGTCGGGCAGGCCGTCGAGCAGAACGGCGGCAAGGGCACGCCGGGGCTGTTCGGGCCGCCCGTCGCCGTCCCGGACGGCGCGCCCCCCCTCGACCGGCTGATCGCCCTCACCGGCCGCGACCCGTCCTGGACGCCGTGACCCCTGATCCGCGCCACGCCCCGTCCTGGACGGCCCGGTGACGTCGGCCGCGCCCGTCCCGGCGGGACGGGCGCGGCGGTGGCGTGCCTCTCACGCGGGCAGCGGCGGCAGGTCGAACTCGTCGTCGCGCATCCGCAGCAGCGCGACCGTCGCGGACGCGAACCCGACGCCGGTGAGCGCCCAGCCGATCGCCGGCTGCGCGTTCCCGCCCGTCACGTTGACGAACTCGACGAACGGGGCGGCGACGAGCGCGGCGGCCATCCAGCGCGGCGCGACGCGGGCCCGCCACAGCAGCACGCCGAGCAGGATCCGGCCGAGCGTGATCGCGATCAGCATCGGCAGCAGCGCGACCGAGACGACCGCCATCCCGTTCATCGCGCCGCTGAGCGTGGCGAGCGTCCCCGGGGCGACGCCCTTGTCCAGCCCGGCGAGCACCAGCAGGTCGGTGTTGGTGTTGCCCGCGCTGGACAGGAAGCCGAGCAGCACCACGGTCCCGGCGACCGCGGTGAGGGTGGGATTGCGGCGGCGGCAGACCCAGAGCACCGCGATGGCGCCCGGGACCAGCGTCGTCACGAACAGCACGCCGAGCCACATGTTCGCCTCGACGGCGCCGCGGTGCGCGGCGATCGCGGCGACGGCGGCGGAGTCGTCGTCATCGCCGAGCCCGTAGGGGGTGAGGGCGCTGGTGACGGCGAGCGTCAGCCCGGCGACGGGCGCGGCGGCGGCCAGCAGCAGCCGCCAATAGCGGCGGTGGTCGCGGCGGGCGGCGGACGTGCGGCCGCCCGCCTCGGTGACGGTGGTGGACATGATCGGCTCCTCGCTCTCCCGGCGGTCGGCCCGCCGCCCCCGCGGGCGGGCCGGCCGGTGTCCCGGGCCTCGTGGTCACCGGCATGGTGCGGGCGCCCGGATCCCGCCGTCCCGAGCGCGGTTTCCCGGCCGGATCGGGACGTTCTCCCGGGGGCGCCGGGAAGCGCTCCGGGTCACAATCGGGGCGTGCCTCGCCCACGACTCGCAGGCCGCCGCCCTCCGGCGGCGGGTACCGCCGGACGCGCGGCGGCCCACGCGGTCGCCGCGGCGGCCGCCGCCCTGATCACCGCGGGGACCGTCCTGGCCGTCGCCGGACGGGACGCCTCCGCGCGCCCCGGCGCCGGTTTCGCGGACGGCGCGCACGTCTGGACGGAGCTGGTCCTGGCGTCGGTGTTCACGGCGGCCGGATGGCTGCTGGCCTCCCGCCGCCCCGGCGTCGTGTTCGGCTGGCTCGCGCTCGCCGCCGGGACCGGCCACGCGCTCGCGGCCGCCGGCGAGGGCTGGGCCGTCGTCGCGCTCGACGGCGGCCGCGACCTCCCGTTCGCGTCGCTCGCGCTGCTGGCCGGCACCATGGGGGAGCCGCTGGAGACGCTGGTCCTGGCGGCGACGTGGGCGGCGTTCCCCTCGGGGCGGCTCCCCCGCGGCCGGACCGGATGGGCGGCGCGGCTGAGCATCGGGCTGTGCGCCGCGGGATGGCTGTACGGGCTGGTCAGCCCGTTCCAGCCCGGGCAGCTGCCGGACGCGTACGCGGGCGTGTCCAATCCCCTGGACGCCGGGCTGCCCGCCTGGCAGCCGGTCCCGCTGTTCGCGTCGGGGATGCTGCTCGGCTCCGCGGTGGTCGTCGTCCGGTGGCTGCGGGCGGGCGGCGAGGAACGGCAGGTGCTGCGCTGGCTCGCCGTCGTCAACGTCGCCGCGATCCTGGTGACGCCGCTGGTCGTCGCGCTGCCCGCCGGGGAGCTGATCAGCTCCGCCGGGACGGTCGTGATGCTGGTCGTGGTGATCGCGGTCGTGCTGCGCAACCAGGTGTACGGCATCGACGCCGTCCTCAACCGGACCCTCGTGTACGTCCTGCTCACCGCGTTCGTCGCGGCCCTCTACGCCGCCGGGGTCGGGGTGCTCGCGCTGCTCGGCCAGGCGGCGGGCGGGCCCTGGACGGTGGTCGTCGCGGTCGGGGCCGCGTTCAGCCTCGCCCCGGTCCGGCTGCGCGTCCAGCGGCTCGTCAACCGGTTCCTGTACGGCGAGCGCGACGAGCCGTACACGGTGATCGGGCGGATCGCGTCCCGCCTGGAGGCCGCCGGGAGCATCGAGCACCTGCTGCCCGGCCTGCTCGAAGCGGTCGCGGGCGCGCTGCGGCTGCCGTCCGCCGCCGTCGAGATGCGCGGCGACGACGGCGCGACCCGCCGCATCGCGCACGGCGCCGCGCGCCCGGACGCGGCCGTGGTGCGCTTCCCGCTCGCCCACCAAGGGCGCGACATCGGCGCGCTCGCCGTCACCCTCCGCGCCGGGCAGCGCGCCCTGGACGCGCGCGAGACCCGGCTGATGCGCGACATCGCCCGGCAGGTCGCCGTCGCGGCGAGCAACGTCCTGCTGACCGAGGCGCTGGTGCGGTCGCGCGAACGGATCGTGCAGGCCGCCGAAGAGGAGCGCCGACGGCTCCGGCACGACCTGCACGACGGCCTCGGGCCCGTCCTCACCGCCGCCGCGACCAAGGTCGACGCCGCGCGCAACCTCGCCGCCCGCGACACGGGCCGCGCCACCGACCTCCTCGGCCGGGTCCGCGCGGACCTGTCGGCGGCGCTCGGCGACCTGCGCCGCCTCGTCTACGCGCTGCGCCCGCCCGCGCTCGACGAGCTGGGCCTGCTCGGGGCGCTGCGCGAGCACCTCGGCCACGCCGCCGTGCCCGTGACGCTCACCGCGCCGGACGCGCTGCCCCGGCTGCCCGCCGCCGTCGAGATTGCCGCGTACCGGATCGTCACCGAGGCCGTCACCAACGTCGTCCGGCACGCCGCCGCGTCCGCCTGCACGGTGACGATCGGCTGCGCGGAGCGGCTCACGCTGGAGATCCGCGACGACGGGACGTCCGGCGCCGCGTGGACGCCGGGCGTCGGGCTCACCTCGATGCGCGAGCGGGCGGCGGCGCTCGGCGGCACCTGGACGGCCGGGCCCGCGGACGGCGGCGGGCGCGTGTTCGCCGAGCTGCCCCTCGCCCTCGCCGCCGCCCTGCCCGGAGGCGCCCCGTGACCGGAGGTGCGCTGTGACCGGAGGTGTGCTGTGAGCGGTGTCCGCGTGCTGATCGTCGACGACCACCGGATCGTCCTGGACGGCTTCGCCGTGCTCCTGGACTCGGTGGACGGCATCGACGTCGTCGGCGAGGCCGCGTCCGGGGAGGAGGCCGTCGCGCTCGCCGCCGAGCTGGTGCCCGACGTCGTCCTGATGGACGTGGAGATGCCCGGGATCGGCGGCGTCGAGGCCACCCGCCGCATCACCGCGGCGCAGCCGGGGGTGGCCGTCGTCATGCTCACCATGTACGGGGAGGACGAGTTCGTGTTCGCCGCGCTGCGCGCCGGGGCCCGCGGCTACCTGCTGAAGGGCGCCGAGCAGGAGGACGTCGTCCGCACGGTGGGGGCGGCGGCCCGGGGCGACGCGGTCTTCGGGCCGCAGGTCGCGTCGCGGGTGCTGCGGACGTTCTCCGACCCGCGTCCGGCGGACGTCCCGTTCCCCGTCCTGACCGACCGGGAACGGGAGGTACTGGCGCTGCTCGCGAACGGCTGGCCGAACGGGCGCATCGCACGGCATCTGGCGGTGAGCCCGAAGACGGTCGCCAACCACGTCTCCACGATCCTCGCGAAGCTACACGCCCCGGACCGGGCGGCCGCGATCGTCCAGGCGCGCCGCGCCGGGCTCGGCGACCGCTGACGCGGGGGCGTGACGGCCGCCCGGTGCCGGGGCGGCGTGACGGCGGTCTCGTTTTTAAACGTGTTCAAAAATCTGCGTTAGGCTCGCGGGGACACGCGGAGGTGGGCGCGATGAGGCTGGTGATCCCCGGCGGCACCGGGCAGGTGGGCACGGTCCTGGACCGCGCGCTCACCGCCGCGGGCCACGAGGTCGTGATCCTGACGAGGCGGCCGGCGCGCGAGCGCGAGGTGGCCTGGGACGGCCGGACGCTCGGCCCGTGGGCGGCGGCGGTCGACGGCGCCGACGCCGTGATCAACCTCGCCGGGCGCAGCGTCAGCTGCCGCTACACCCCCGCCAACCTGCGGGAGATGATGGACTCGCGGGTCGAGTCGGCGCGGGTCGTGGGCGAGGCGATCGCCGCCGCGGCGCGTCCGCCCAAGGTCTGGCTCCAGATGAGCACGGCGACCGTCTACGCCCACCGCTTCGACGCGCCCAACGACGAGGCGACCGGCGTCATCGGCGGCGGTGAGCCCGGCGTCCCGCGCTACTGGTCGTACAGCGTCAGGATCGCCAAGGAGTGGGAGCGGGCGCAGCGGCAGGCCGCCACGCCGTCGACGCGGAAGGTCGCGCTGCGCGCGGCGATGGTGATGAGCCCTGACCGGGGCGGCGTCTTCGACGTCCTGCTGCGGATGGCGCGGCTCGGCCTCGGCGGGCCGGTCGCGGGCGGCGCGCAGTACGTGTCGTGGATCCACGAGGACGACTTCGTCCGCGCGGTCCGGTTCCTGATCGACCGGGACGACCTCGACGGGCCCGTGAACCTCGCCGCGCCCGCTCCGCTGCCGCAGCGCGCGTTCATGCGCGCGCTCCGCACCGCCTGGGGCATGCCGGTGGGCCTGCCGGCCACGACGTGGATGGCGGAGATCGGCGCGCTCGCCCTCCGGTCGGACACCGAGCTGCTGCTCAAGAGCCGCCGCGTCGTCCCCGGGCGGCTGCTCGACGCCGGTTTCGCCTTCGAGCGTCCGCACTGGCCCGAGGCCGCGGCCGACCTCGTCCGGCAGGTGCGCGCCCGCTGATCAGGACCCGGTGGCCGTGCGGGCGCCGCGCTCCCGCCAGGCCCGCTCCCACTGCCGGGCCAGCATCGGGTAGACGATCAGGTGCCGGAACGGCGCGATGAACGCCATATAGAGGCGTCCGCGAAGGCCGTTCGGCCGGACCAGGACCGCCATCCGCAGCTCGTGGCCGCCGTCCGCCGAGGGCGCCCAGCCCAGGTGCATGACGCCGTGGACGGTGCCGTTCGCCAACTCGCGGACGTCCTCGTTCTCGAGCCGGTAGACGGGCGTGAACGGGGAGCCGTTCCGCTCGGAGGCGCCGACGGTGTCGCGGAGGTCGTTCGGCAGGCGGTCGCGCAGCGGCTGGACCCGGGAGCCGAGGCCGGTCGCGGGCCGGTCCCAGCCGAGCAGCGCGCCGAGCGCCCACCGGACGGCGAACAGGAACCGGACCGGTGGAGCCTGCCGCGCGAATCCGCCGGACGTCCGGATCGCGTCCAGCATCACCGGGAAGTCGCCGGGGCCGGCGCCGGGGGTGCGGAAGGACCACACGTCCGCCAGCTCGAAGTCCTGGACGAACTCGTGGATCCGCCAGGGCCGCTCGGTGTGCGCGCTGTCGGGGAGCCGCAAGGCGACCGCCTCCGCTCAGGTATACGGTTGCGTACAACACCAGGTTAACCCCATTTATACGGGTGCGTATAGATGGGCCCGGGAGTGAGGTGGGGCACATGGCGGGCGCGACCCGCACACCGCGCGGCCGCTGGGTCGAGGAGGGCCTGCGGATGCTGGCCGAGGGCGGGCCCGACGCCGTCCGGATCGAGGCGCTGGCCAAGCGGCTCGGCGTCACCAAGGGCGGCTTCTACGGCTACTTCGCCGACCGCGGCGCCCTGCTGGAGGCGATGCTGGACGCCTGGGAGCGCGAGAGCACCGACGACGTCATCGCCCGCGTCGACGGCGAGGGCGGCGACCCGCGGACCCGGGCCGTGCGCGCGGGCATGCTCACCTTCTCCGGCGACCGGCTGCTCCCGCTCGACCTCGCCGTCCGCGACTGGGCCCGCCGCGACGAGGCCGTCGCCGAACGCCTGCGGCGGGTCGACGACCGGCGCATGGCCCTGCTCCGCGAGACCATCGGCACGTACTGCGACGACCCCGACGAGGTCGAGGCCCGCAGCCTGATCGCCTTCTGCGTCGCGATCGGGCACCACTTCCTCGCCGCCGGCCACGAGGGCCGCACCCGCGCCGACGTCCTCGCCCGCGCCGCCGACCTCGTCCTCGGCTAGACGGGCAGAGGCCGACGGCCTGTCCGCTCGATGGGAGAATTCGCGGCATGGCCGTCATCCACGAGACCACGCTCAAGCCCAGCAAACTGGAACTCCTGGCCGCCTGGCTCCCGTCCCGGCCCTGGTACGCCGGCGGAACGGGCGAACCGGACCTCGCCAAGGCGGGCGGCTTCCGGCTGGACGACCCCGACGGCGAGGTCGGGATCGAGTTCATCGTGGTCACAGACACGTCGCGGCCGACCACCTACCTGGCGCCGCTCACCTACCGCGGCGCCCCGCTCGACGGCGCGGACCACGCCCTCGTCGGCACCATGGAACACGGCGTGCTCGGACGCCGCTGGGCCTACGACGGCTGCCACGACCCGGTCATGGTCGCCCAGCTGACGGCCCTGCTCGAAGGCCGCGTCCAGGCCCAGGACCAGAACACCAGCGGCACCCCCGACCGCGAGGTGACCCGCTCCTACAGCGGCGAAGCCCTCACCGGCCCGGACGTCGCCACCACGGCCACCGACGACCAGGACGGCACCGTCCTGCACATGCCGGACGGCGCGACCCTCCGCCTGCACCGCGTCCTGCGTCCCGGCTCGGACGCCGCGCCTGCGGAAGCTCTCGGCCACATCGCCGGCGCCTGGACCGCCCCGGACGGCACCCGCGCACGAGGCCTGCTCGCCGTCCTGCACGACACGGCGCGTTGAGCGTTACGGCGCGTCGATAGTCAACGCTCGGGGCGCTGGACGGCGGTTCCCGTGAGGAAGCCGGTGCCGACCGGGCGGACGGTCGCCGTCCAGCCCCACGACTCGAGGTCACGGACGAGCCGCTCCGGGTCGTGGAACACCTTGACGACCCGGTACTCGCTGCCGTCCTCCAGTCGGCGCCGCACCGAGGGGACGGCCTGCCCGGCGAGGACGTCCTCGGCCGCCGCCTCCCCTGGCCCGTTGTCGATGAACACCGCGCTGCCGCCGGGCGCGAGGGCGTCCGCGACCGTCCGCCAGAAACCGGGCAGCCGGTCCGGCGGGACGTGGGACAGCCAGAACGCGAAGAAGACGGTGTCGTACCGGCGGGACGGCCGCCACGCGAACAGGTCGGCGCACACGAACTCCACCGCCGGGGACGCCACGCGTTCCCGCGCGATCTGCAGGGCCTCCGGCGAGGCGTCGACGGCGGTCACCGAGCGCGCCCGCTCGGCGAGGCGCCCCGTCCACTGCCCGGTCCCGCAGGCCAGTTCCAGCACGTCCCCCGTGATCGGAAGGTCGTCGACCAGCGCCGTCAGGGCCATCAGGTCGTCGCGCTCGTCATAGACCCGGTCGTACTCGCCCGCCCGCGCCCGGTAATAGGCGATCTGCTCGCGCACAGCGGCATCAGCGTCATTGCCCATACCGTCCAAGCTAGATCGCCACCACGCGGACGGTCAGCCGTCCTTCTCCCCGACGTCCGACGGCTTAGCGATCACGAACGTCCCCCGCCCGTGCACGCCCCGGACGAGGCCCTGTTCGCGGAGCAGCCTGATCGCCGCCTCCGCTGTGTTGACGGACACCTTGAACTCGTCCGCGACGGCCCGCACCGCAGGTATGCGGCGGCCCACGGGGTAGACGCCGTCCACGATGCGTGCCGTGAGAACGCCTGCCACCTGCAGGTACAGAGGCTCCATGCCGTCGAGGTCGATACTCACATGGTCACACTAGGTGACCTGGAGGCACGCTTGGACATATCGGGGCATTCAGAATCACTAGGGGACACTGAGTGTCACTAGGTGTAGCGTCACCAAAAGAAGCGGCCCCGGCGCGGTGCGTCACCACTGCGCCGGGGCCTAGGAACCGACCTGAGTGGAGGTCCATCCCATGACCCCTGAGAGTAGAGCGCGGCTTGAGGCGCTGGGCGTGGTTCTGCGGGTGTACAGGCTGCACGCGTTCATGAGCGAGGACGGGTTGCGCGTGGTCAATCCGGCGGTGGAGGGGTGCTGCGGGGCGCATCCGTCCGACGTGATCAGCGTCCGGGCGCGGGAGGACGACGGCGGGCGGGCGTGGTTCTTCACGTCGTGGCGGCATCCGGTCGCGGAGGCGGAGCGGGTGGTGGACGCGGTGATGGCGATCCGCGAGCTGCTCGACGGCACGCCGGGGGTGGCGCTGTGATCGCGGTGTGGGCGTCCGCCATGTGCGCCGTGGTGGTGCTGACGGCGCTGGTCACGGCGCTCGCGATGGAGCAGCGGCGCCCGCGTTACCGGGGGCGGCATCGGGCGATGTTCTGAGAGCCGGTCAGACGCGTTCGAAGATGGCGGTGAGGCCTTGGCCGCCGCCGATGCACATGGTCTCGAGGCCGTAGCGGGCCTCGCGGCGGTGCATCTCGCGGGCGAGCGTGGCGAGGATGCGGGTGCCGGTCGCGCCGACGGGGTGGCCGAGGGAGATGCCGGAGCCGTTGACGTTGATGCGGTCCCAGTCGGCGTCCTTGACGTTCCACTCGCGGGTGACTGCGAGGACCTGCGCGGCGAACGCCTCGTTCAGCTCGATGAGGTCGATGTCGGCGAGGGTGAGGCCGGCGGCGGCGAGGGCCTTGGCGGTGGACGGGACGGGCCCGATGCCCATCGTGCGCGGCGGGACGCCCGCGCGCGCCCAGGACACCAGGCGGACGAGGGGCCGCAGGCCGAGCTCGGCGGCGCGTTCCGGGGTGGTGACGATGCACGCGGCGGCGGCGTCGTTCTGGCCGCTGGAGTTGCCCGCGGTGACGGTGGCCTGGTCGTCGCTCTTGGCGAGGACGGGACGCAGCCTGCCGAGGGTCTCCATGGACGTGTCGGGGCGCGGGTGCTCGTCGGTGTCCACGACGGTGTCGCCCTTGCGGGACGCGACGGTGACGGGGACGATCTCGTCGGCGAACCGGCCGGACCGCTGCGCCTCGACGGCGCGCTGGTGCGAGCGGACGGACAGCTCGTCCTGCTCCTCGCGGCCGATGCCGTACTCGCGGCGCAGGTTCTCGGCGGTCTCCAGCATGCCGCCGGGCACGGGGTGGTTGACGCCGCCGGCGGTGGCGCGGCCCCGGGCGAGGGTGTCGTGCAGTTCGAGGGACGGCCCGCGCAGGCCCCAGCGCGCGGACGTCGTGTAGAACGGCGCGTTGCTCATGGACTCGGCGCCGCCCGCGATGATCAGGTCGCTGACGCCGGTCTGGATCTGCATCGCGGCGTTCAGCACGGCCTGCAGGCCCGACCCGCAGCGCCGGTCGACCTGGAGGCCGCCGACCTCGATGGGCAGGCCCGCGTCGAGGGCGGCGACGCGTCCGATGGCGGGGGCGTCGGCGCTCGGGTAGCACTGGCCGAGGAACACCTCGTCGACCGCGTCGCCGGGCACGCCGGACCGCTCGACCAGCGCGCGGATCACGGTGGACGCGAGGTCGACCGGCTGGACGGTCTTGAACACCCCGCCGAAACGGCCGATCGGGGTCCGCAGCGGCTCGCAGATCACCGCGTCGCGCATGGCAGGTTCTCCTCAATCCGGGAACGGCGGGCACTCCGCAGGTTATGACCTCGAAGTTCGCGACCCGCGTCCGGGCCCGGGCACGGCGGGGGGTTGAATGCGAGGAAGGCGAGCGAGGAGGCGCGATGGAGCAGTGGGCCGCAGGCGAATGGGCAGGGCGGGTAGCGACCGTGCGGGTCATCGGGACGGGCGCGATGGGGCGCGGGATCGCGCAGCTCGCGGCGGCCGGCGGGCTGACCGTGGAGCTGGCGGACCTCCGGTTCGAGGCCGTGCAGAGCGCCGTCGAGCACGTCGGCGCGATGTTCGACAAGCTCGTCGCCAAGGGCCGGATGGCGGCGGGCGACGCGGCGGCGGCGAAGGCGCGGCTGAAGCCCGTCGGTGAGCCGCTCACCCCGTTGCAGGACTGCGACCTGGTCATCGAGGCCGTCCGAGAGGACCTCGACACCAAGCGGGAGCTGTTCGCGGCGCTGGAGAAGGCCGCCGACGAGCGGGTCCTGTTCGCGACGAACACCAGCTCGCTGCCGGTGACGGCGATCGGCGCGGCGCTCGGTGACCCGTCGCGGCTCGCCGGGCTGCACTTCTTCAACCCGGTCCCGCTGATGCGGCTCGTCGAGGTGATCCCGGGCGCGCGGACCGCCCCGTGGATCCCGGGCGCGCTGGCCGATCTCGTCCAGCGGCTCGGCCACGAACCGGTGCTCGCCCCGGACGCGCCCGGCTTCCTCGTCAACCACGCCGGGCGCGGCCTGGTGACGGAGGCGCTGCAGATCCTGTCCGAGGGCATCGCGGAACCGGCCGACATCGACCGCATCGCCCGCGACGTCCTCGGCCTGAAGATGGGCCCGTGCGAGCTGCTCGACCTCACCGGCATGGACGTCTCGCACCCCGTGATGGAGTCGATCTGGACGGGCTTCTACACCGAGCCGCGGTACCGGCCGTCCCGCATCGGCCGCGCACGCATGGAGGCGGGGCTCCTCGGCCGCAAGTCGGGCGAGGGCTTCTACAAGTACGTGGACGGCGTGAAGCAGGAACCGCCGGAGGCCACCGCCCCGGACGTCGGCGCCCGGCCGGTCTGGCTCGCCGAGGACCTGCGGGACACGCTCGGCGCCCTGCTGGCCGAGGCCGGCGTGGACGTCGAGGCGGGCGACGGGCCGTCGCCGGGCGCCGTCGTCCTCGTCGACGCGTCCCGCGGCGTGGGAGGCGGCCACCCTCCGGAGCGGACGCTCGGCATCGACGCGTTCTTCGGGTTCTTCAGCCGGCTCACCCTCGTCGTCCCGCCCGCCGTGGACGCGGAGGCCGGGCGCGCCGCGCTCGCCGCGCTGCTCGCGACGGGACGGTCGGTGACCGTCGTCCGGGACGCGCCCGCGGCGGTCGCGCCGCGGCTGCTCGCCTCGATCGTGAACGTGGCCTGCGGCATCGCGGAGCAGCGGCTGGCCCGGCCGGAGGACATCGACACCGCCGTCCGGCTCGGCCTCGGCTACCCGCGCGGGCCGCTGGAGTGGGGCGAGCACGTGGGCGCCGACCGCGTCCTCGACGTCCTGGAGATCCTGCACACCGGAACCGGCGACCCGCGCTACCGGCCCAGCCAGTGGCTGACCGCGCGGGCGGGCGGCTCCCTCGCCCTCACCGAGACGGGTACCGGCCCTTCCGACCTCCTGGCCTGAGCCGCGGCGCGCCGCCCCCGCCCGCGACGGCGGGGGCGGCACACCCGCCGCGGTCAGGGGAGCGCGGGGACCTTCGGGCTCGCGTCGGTCCAGCCGGCCTCGAGGATGATCCGGGCGACGTCCTTGCCTCCGGAGCCGTGCCCGACCGTGGTGGAGAGGACGAGCGAGCTGTCCGGATCGATGATCATCGTGCTGGAGCCGCCCCGGCCCTCCGGCACGACCAGGCCGATCCCGGTGCGGCCCCGCTCGTCGGTGGTCCGGCCGGTGACGGTGACGCCCGGCGTGGCCGCCAGGGCCCGGTAGGCGGCGGCGCGCACCTTCGGCGCCACGGGGACGTCGGCGAGCAGCCCCGCCAGGCAGCCCGCGACGAACGTCCGCTGCGCGCTCGGGGGCACCGGGCCGTCGTCGTTGTGCAGCATCGCCCGCTTGAGGGCGCTCAGCAGCCCGGCGGGCTCGGCGGGCAGCGCCTGCACCTGCGTGAAGGACATCTCCTTGTCGCAGACCAGGAAGGTACCGGGCCCCTTGTCCTTGAAGAGCCCGTGCCCGGAGGCCGCCTTGTTGGGCGAGCCGTCCCGCTTCCAGGCGGCCTCGTCCTTCGGGGCGATCCTCACGCCGGCTTCGCGGTAGCCGGTCCAGGACCGGCCGTCGCGGAGGGTCCAGGTCTCGCCGACCGTCAGCCTGCTCCCCCAGTAGCCGCCTTTGCGCGGGCCGCCGTGGAAGGGGATGCTCGTCAGCGTCCGGACGTGCCAGTACGTGCCGGTGGACGGTGCCGCCTCGGCGTGCTCGGCGGCGGTGAGCAGGACTGTCTTCGCCGACATCGGCCGGACGGCGCCCGGGCCGGGGTCGGGCGCGCGGGGCGCGGTGCCGGACGTCAGGGTCAGCGCGCCCGTGACGGCGGCGGCCGTGGCGGCGAGGCCGAGGCCGCTCCAGAGGGCGGGGCGGCGCCAGGCCCGGCGCGCCGCGCGCTCCGGCTCCCGCATCCCATCCATGAGCCGGCGCCGGACGGCGGCCTCGGCGTCCGGCGCGGGCGGCTCGTCGAGCATCGTGGCGATCATCTGGAGTTCGTCCATGGTCACGGGCCTTCCGTGTGGGCGGGCAGGGCGGCGCGGAGCTTGCGGCGGGCGCGGCTGAGGCGGGAGCCGACGGTGCCGTACGGGATGCCGAGGACGTCGGCGATCTCCTCGTGGGTGAGCTGGGCGAGCGCCTTGAGGAGCACGACGTCGCGGTCCTTGCGGGACAGGGCGGCGAGCGCGCGGGCCAGCGACGGCTGGAGCCGTTCGGCGGACACCGAGGCCGCGACGCGGTCGTCGTGCCCGCCGGGGTCGCGGTCGGCGCCGACCTTGGCGAGCGCCCGGTAGCGGCGGGTCTCGGTCCGCCGGTGCTGGGCGATCAGGTTGGTCGCGATGCCGAACAGCCAGGGCCGGACGTCGCCGCGGGACGGGTCGAAGGCGGCGCGGCGGCGGAACGCGGTGAGGAACGTCTCGGCGACGACGTCGTCGGCCGCCTGCGGGCCGAGGCGTCCGGCGACGTAGCGGTGGACGCCGGCGTAGTGCCGGTCGTAGACGGCGGTGAAGCGGTCGCCGTCGCGGACGGACGCGGCGAGCAGTTCCGCGTCCGTCGGGGCCGTCTCGGGCGGGGCGGTCACTCGGCCGCCCCTTCCTTGGGGTCCGGCATCGGGCACCTCCGGGGGGATGGTCGTCACTGCTACTCCGCTCGTCCCCCCGGTCGCTTTCACGCGGGCTCGGCGACCTTCTCCGCGCCGGTGGACGCGGCGGCGGGGCGGGGGACGCCGCGCAGGACGACCGCGGCGAACAGGGCGGCGGCGAGGGTGGCGCCGCATCCGGCGAGGGAGCCGATCGACACCGCGTGGACGAACGCGTCGCGGGCCTGGTGCGCGAGGGCGGGGTCGCCGAGCGCGAGGGCCTCGCCGAGCGAGTGCTTCGCGGCGGCGGGCGCGCCGTCCGGCAGGGCGCGGGCGTAGACGGCGGAGATGACGCTGCCGAGGACGGCGACGCCGAGCGCGTTGCCGAGCTCCTGGCCCGCGTCGTTCACCGCGGACCCGACGCCGGCCTCCTCGGCGGGGACGGCCGCCATCAGCAGGTCGTAGGCGGGCGGGGAGCCGAGCCCCATGCCGAACCCGATGACGACGAGCCCGGTGATGATCGGGGCGAAGCCGTCGCCGGGGCCCTCGAGGGCGAGGGCGCCGAACCCGGCGGCGATGACGAGCAGGCCGGTGACCAGGGCGGGGCGTCCGCCGAGGCGGGCTCCGAGGGCGGCGCCGAGGCCATTGCCGACCGCCGCGGCGACCGCGCAGGGCAGCAGCGCGAGCCCGGCCTTGAGCGGGCCGTAGCCGAGGACGAGCTGGAGCGTCTGGGTGAGGGCGAACAGCGTCCCGGCGAGGACGAACCCGAGGATCGCGATGACGGCGGCGGAGCCGGAGAAGGCGCGCCGCCGCAGCAGGGCGAGGTCGAGCATCGGCTCGGGGTTGCGGCGCTGCCAGGCGGCGAACGCGGCGAGGGCGGCGATGCCGAGCGCGAGGCCGGCGAGGGTGCGGGCACCGGTCCAGCCGTGGTCGGGAGCAGAGATGATCGCCCACACGAGCGCGGCCATGCCGATGGTGGACAGCACGGAGCCGGGGACGTCCGGGCGGCGGCGCGGGCCGCGCGACTCGGGGACCAGGACGAGCAGGCCGATGACGGCGGCGACCGTGACGGGGACGTTCACCAGGAAGACCGAGCCCCACCAGAAGTGCTCCAGCAGCACGCCGCCGAGCGCGGGCCCGCCCGCGACGCCGATCATGGAGGTGGCGCCCCAGATCGCGAACGCCCTGGCGCGCTCGTCCGGGCCGAACACCTGCGCCATGATCGACAGGGTGCCCGGCATCAGGAAGGCGCCGCCGAGGCCCATCACGGCCCGCATGGCGATCAGCTCGCCGGGGTGCGCGGCGAACGCGCCGAGCAGCGAGCCGCCGCCGAACAGCGCGAAGCCGGCCAGCATGGCGCGGCGGCGGCCGAAGCGGTCGCCGAGGCCGCCGGCGGTGAGCAGCAGGCCGGCGAAGACGAGCGAGTAGGCGTCGATCGTCCACTGGACGTCGGACATGGTCGCGTGCAGGTCCTTGAGCAGCGACGGGATCGCGACGTTGAGGATCGTGTTGTCGACGGTGACGGCGAGCAGGCTCAGGCACAGGACGCCGAGGATCTGCCACCGGCGGGGGTGGGGCGGCGGGACGGCTGCGTTCACGGAAGGTCTCCTCGTACAGTGTTCGAGCTGACTCGCACACCGTACGACGTGACTCGCACACTGTTCAAGTACTCTGGGGGGAACGAACCCAGCGCCGAGGAGGAACCGGATGGCGAAGGCGGCCCAGGCGGACGGGAAGAAGCCGCCGGAGTCGGTGTGGACGCGGCCCCGGCGGGCCAAGCGCGAGCAGCCGACGCTCACCCGCGACCAGATCGTCGACGCGGCGCTGGAGCTGCTCGACGCCGAGGGCCTGGACGGGCTCAGCATGCGGCGGCTCGGCACCCGGCTGAACTCCGGCGCGACGTCCGTCTACTGGCACGTCGCGAACAAGGACGAGCTGCTGGAGCTCGCCCTCGACCGGGTGATGGGCGAGGTCCGCGTACCCCGCCCGGACGACGGCGCGGAAGCAGACGCGGACGACGGCCCGAACGACGGCCCGGACGCCGGGGGATGGCGCGCCGCCGTCGCCGGCTACGCCCGCGACCTGCGCGCGATGATCCACCGGCATCCCTGGACGGTGCCGCTGTTCGGCGCCCAGCCGATGATCGGCCCGAACGCCACCCGCGTCCTCGACGAGGTGATCGGCGCCTTCGACGGGGCCGGCCTCACCGGCACGGCCCTGGACAACGCGATGTCGCTGATCGCCGACTACGTCATCGGCGCGGCCGGCAGCGAGGCGAGCTGGCAGGGCGTCCACGGCACCGCCACGGGCGAGGACTGGATACAGGCCCTCGGCCCCTACCTGGACGGGATCGCCGAGCGCCACCCCCGGCTCACCGCGCACATCCGGGAGGTCTGGGTCCGCGACACCGCCGGCGTGGTGGAGGAGCGCTTCGACTACGGCCTGTCCTGCGTCCTGGACGGCATCGAGGCCCGGACCCGCCGTTGAGGTCGTGGCGTGCCGCCCTCACATCCGGGTCCGGATGAGGGCGGCCCGCCACGGACCTCAGAAGGGGAGCTTGGCCGGGGGCTTCGGCTTGGCCTCCGTCCAGCCGGACGACCGCACCAGCCAGTAGTTGATCACGAAGCCGGGCGCCTGCGACCGGTAGGCGCCGCCCGGCCGGGTCAGCACGTCCCGGCTGCCGAGCAGCTCACCGGTCGCCGGATCGAACATGATCTCCTCGTGCGAGGTGTAGGACCCCTGCTCGGCGGCGGGGGCCCCGTACTCGCCGTCGATCCGGGCGGTGGTGTCGGGACCGGCCAGCGCGATCCCCTTGCGGCCGAGCCCGTCCACCACCGGCCCGATCGCCCGCACCCCGGGCTGGGCGGCGAGCGCCCGCATCAGCCCGGCCCGCACCGCCGGCGGGAGCGGCAGGTCCATCATCAGGTTCCCGACGTCCAGGACCTTGTCGCGGGAGCCGTGCGGATCCTCGGCGATCTGCCCGTCGACGTCGTCCATCATCGACTGGAGCACCTTCAGGCTCCCGGCTCTCTCGGCGCGCTTCTTCGGGTCGTCCGGGACGGGGGCCCTCCGCAGCGAGTCGACCTGCCTCTGGAGCGCCTGCTTCCGCCGTTCGGGCACGGACGCCCCGCTGAGGAACCGCGCGGCGAGGCTCGCGGGGTCGGTGGGCAGGTTCTGCAGGTCGTCGACCGTCATGTCGCCGCCGTTCGGGCCGGAGCCGAACCAGTGACCGCCGCCCGCGGCGTTCGGATGGTCCACCTGCCAGGGGGACGTGTGCCGGTCGTAGGTGTAGTAGTGGTCGTTCGACCACACCCGGAACGCCGACGGCGAACCGGCCTTCCGCCAGAGCGCCTCGTCCTTCGGCGTCAGCGGACGTGCCGGGATGTCACGCCCGTAGAACGCCTCGCCCATGCCCTTCTTCGCGCCCGCCCACCGGAAGGACTCGAAGTGCGCACCGGTGATCGCGTACGCGCCGGTCTTCGGCCGCACGATGTAGGACTGGCCCGTGATCTGGTCGGTGTACCAGTACCTCCCGGTCGGCAGCAGCTCGGCCTTCGCCGCCGCCGCGAGGACCGCCTGCCTGTTCAGGTCCACCTTTCCCGGACGCCTCGTCCCCTCGGACGCGCCCGGTGGACCGGACGTCCCCTGGCCGGTCGCCACGATCGCGACGGCCGCCGCGGCGCCCACGGCGACCAGGCCCGCGCCGAGCCCGAACGGCCACCCGAGCCCGAACGGCCGCCCGAGGCCGAACGGCCGCCCGAGCCGGCGCCGGCCCTCCGACGCCCGGACGCGCCGCCCGCCCGACATCTCGTCCGCCAGCATCCCGAGCGCCTTCGCGGACGCCTCGGGCGACGGTTCCGGCGGTTCGGCCAGCAGCCGCCGCACGCCGTCCATCTCGTCGGTCCGGTTCACGCCGTCGCCTCCTCCGTCATCAGTGCCCTCGAATCCGCGCCGAGCGCCTCCCGCAGCCGGCGCCGGGCGCGGTGCAGCCGCGACGCGACCGTGCCCGTCTTCAGGCCGAGCGCCTGCCCGACCTCCTCGTACGACAGGTCGGCCAGCGCCACCAGGAGCAGGACGTCCCGCTCCCCGCGCGGCAGCCGGGCCAGCGCGTCCGCGAGGGCCGCGCCGGCGTCCCCGGCGGTGACGCGCGCCGCGACCAGGTCCTCGTGCCCGTCCTCGACGTTCTCGGCGGGCGTGCGGGCGAGCGCCCGGTACCGCCGCCCCTCGGCGCGCCGGTGCAGGCCGATCAGCCGGGTGACGATCCCGTACAGCCACGGGCGGACCGTGCCGCGCGCGGGGTCGAACCGGCCGCGCCGGCGGAACGCGACGAGGAAGGTCTCCGCGGCGATGTCGTCCGCCGCGTCGGTGCCGAGCCGGCGGGCCGCGTACCGGTGGATCTCGGCGAAGTGGCGGTGGAAGATCTCCGCGAACGCGTCCGGTTCCCGCCGCGAACGGACGATCACCTCCGTGTCGGAGCCGGGCCTGGCCGGGCCCTCGCGCTCCGGTGGGCGGTCGTGTGCCATGGGCGAATCCTCGCTGTGGGGGGAGAAGCGGGTCACCCCGTTCTCAACCGATCCCCCGGAACGCCTTCGCCCTCCGCCCGGGCGGCCGGGCGGAGGGCGAAGGCGGGGGGCGAAGCCGGGGGGCGTACGCCATGGGACGACGGCGGCGCTCACCCCGGTCCGGGGACTAGAAGGGGAGCTTGGCGGGGGGCTTCGGCTTGGCGTCGGTCCAGTTCGTCGCGCGGCTGGCCGAGTAGCTGATGATGAAGCCCGGCTTCATCCCCGCGTACTCGCCGCCCGGACGGGTCAGCGTGTCCTGGACGGACAGCAGCGCTCCGGTGCCCTCGTCGAAGACGATCACCTGGCGGGAGCGGTAGCCGCCCGGGTCGCCCTTCGGGCCGGCGGGGCCCGGGGTGGTCCGCTCGGCGGAGGCGAGCGCGACGCCGCGGCGGCCGAGCGGGTCGGTGACGTGCCCGATGGCCTGGACGCCCGGCTGCGCGGCCAGCGCCCGCATCAGCCCGGCCCGCACCTTCGGCGTGAGCGGCGCGCCGCCCAGCAGCGACGCGACCCGCCAGACCTTGGCGTAGGCGGCCTGCCCGGGGTTCGGCTTCCGCCCGCTCGCCGGCGGCATGCCGAGCGCGTTCCCCATCTCCGCGTCGCCGAGGAAGATGCGGGCGAGCGCGGACGGGTCGGACGGCAGCTTCCGCAGCTCCTCGGCCGACTTGCCGAGGAACTCCCCGCCGCCGCGCGGGTCGATGCCGGCCTCCGGGCCGTCCGACCGCCAGTTCGTCGCCTTGGTGGTGTAGGTGGTCGAGCCGCCGTCGGTCCGGACGCGAAAGCTCGACGGCGCGCCCGCCTTGCGCCACAGCGCCTCGTCCTGCGGCGTCAGCGGGCGTGCCGGCAGGTCGCGCAGGTAGTAGCCCTCGCCCGTGCCGGACGTCGCGCCGTGCCAGCTGAACGACTCGCTCTGCGCGCCGGCGATCGCGTACGCGCCGGTCCTCGCCCGCACGATGTAGGACTGGCCGTCGAGCTGGTCGGTGTACCAGTACCGGCCCGTCGGCGCCTGCTCCGCCTTGGTCGCCGCGGCGAGCACCGCCTGCTTGCCGAGGTCGATCGACCCGGCCGGCGGGCGGGCCGCGCCGGGCGAGTCCGGCGAGCCCGGGGACCCGATCGTCGCGACCGCCACGGCCGCCGCGGCC
>NZ_WBMR01000359.1 GCF_008923365.1 Actinomadura montaniterrae | reverse complement strand
TCCGGGCCGCCGGCTCGCCGCCCTCCTGCTGGCGGCCCTGGTCGCCCTCGCCGCAGCGAGCCCGGGCGCGTCGGCGGCCCGGACGGCCCCCTCGGCCGCACGCGCACCGGCCGCCTGGACGGCCCCGGCCGCGTCCGGCGGAGGACCCGACCTCGGCAACGTCTCGCTGCTCTGGACGGCCCGCGGCCGCGTCATCCTCGACAAGATCGTCAAGGACGGCTATCTGGCGGAGTTCAACACCACCTACGCCGCCACCTGGCTGGCGCTGCCCGACGTGTCCCCGGCGGCCGCCGGACAGGTCGACCAGATCCTGCGGGACAACTGGGGGCAGAACGAGGAGGCCGCCACCGAGGTCCAGGTGGTGGCGGCACAGACGATCAAGAAGACCGACCCGGACCTCTACGCGGAGCTGCTCGCGGCGAAGAAGATCGTCCCGAACGGCACCGTCCTCCAGACCGTCGGACGGAACTGGTCGCAGGCACCGGGCAAGAACCAGGGCCTCCTCGCGCTGCACGCCGAGATCATGGCGCTCAAGGCCCAGGTGAAGGCGAAGTACGTCGAGGCGGCGCTGAAGGCCGGGAAGACGCCGGCGCAGATCAAGGCGTCGCTGCGGAAGCTCGACGACCGGCTCAGGAAGCTCGGTGAGGGCGCCGCGTACCGGACGGAACTGCAGCGGGCCCGCCGGCTGGATCAGGTGAAGATCACCGAGACCGCGCTCTCCGCCGGCGACCTGGTCACGAACCAGCCCTGCGGCAACAAGTCGGGCTCGAAGTGCAGCGCCGTCGCCAAGGACGCCGACTACATCGTCCCGACCCAGACCATGGGCGGCCTCGCCATCGGCACGGACTACCTGCTCGGCGTCCTGCACCGCACCGACGAGGCGCTGGCGCGGAACGACGAGGCGGCCGCGCTGGAGTGGGCCGGCCGTCTCACCACCATCGCCGAGGGCCTCCAGGCGACCTACCAGACCGGCGTCGCGGGAACCAAGCCGGCGGCCAAGGTGCAGCTGCTCACCGCGGCGCGCAAGCAGGCGATGGACATCCTCAAAGAGGAGGACTTCAACTACCGCTACAAGGAGCAGCCGAAGGTCGCCGACAAGGTGAACGCGTCGCGGAAGGCCCTCAACAAGTACGGCGAAGGCCCGGCGCAAGTCCAGAAACGCGTCGACGCGGCCAAGAAGGACGACCAGAAAAAGAAGAAGCAGGCGTGCGCCGTGACGGGAATGATCCTGCCGGTCCCCGGGCTGCGGGCGGCGGCGCCGGCGGCGTTCCCGTTGAAGGACCCGTGCGACGGCGAGGAGGAGAGCGGGCTCATCAAGGGCCTCATGTCCAGTGACCTCGGCGGCGTCGACTTCTCCACGTTGCAGATGCGCTACATGTCCGACGACGGCGGCCACGTGAAGTACGCCTTCTCCGGCCGCCCGGGCGCCCCCGGGGTCGTGCAGAACGTCGGGTCGGGCTTCGACGCGGTCGCCGCCGGCAACGCCGACCTGCGGACGTGGCTCGTGCTGGACCCGAGCAGGTTCTGGGTCAACCTCAACCCCGCCGAACCCGACCGGATCATCGACCCGGCCCTCGGGCGGACGAACGCCGGCCGCGCCCTGCTCGACGCCGACTACCAGATGAAGCGCACCGCCGGGAAGCTGCTGGACCCGAACACCGGGGTCGGGGCGAAGTACTGGGACGCGATGGAGGCCGCCTCGGACAAGCCCTGCGCCGAGACACGGCTGTGGATCGTGCCCGGCGACGTCGAGGTGCGCGAGGACGGCTCGTCCCTGTACATCCTGAAGGCGGACCTCGCGGTGAAGGCCCAGGCGACCGAGATCGGCGACACCGGCAAGCTGTCCTGCACGACCGACCCCGCGACGCAGGCGCGCAGCGAGCGGCTGGAGCAGACGCTGATCGTGCCGGAGGTCGCCAAGGCGGTCAACACCGATCCGGCGTACGCGCCGATCCGCCGCGCGTTCCTGGCCCGCGTCGTCGCGCAGTGGATCCGCAAGCGGCACGGCGACGGCCACCGCACGTCGTTCGACGGCCTCATCGGCTCGGGCGACCTCGGCTCGGCGCAGCTCACGGACGGGTGGCGGCCCCGGCAGGTCTACGACTCCTACGTCCGTTCCATCCAGAACGGCGATTTCACCTTCACCCGGACCGTGGAGCGCGGCGGCGTGCGGATGCGGACGCGCGTCGTGACGGGCGGCGTCGACTTCAGCAAGATCCCGATGACGCCGGTCGACGCCGCGCGGATGGACCGGGAGCATCCGGGGCTGCCGCGGACGGTGCGGGCGTCGGCGTCCCGTCCCGCGTCCGCCGCGGACGGTTCGATCTGGCTGGGCGGGACCGACACGTCGCCGGGCAACGGGTTGTGGTCCCGGACGTCCGGTACCGTGCGGGCGTTCGCGAACGGGCGTACCGGCGTCGCGGCGATCATCGTGGTGGCGCTCGTGGTGGTGGTCTTCGGCCTCCGCACCGGTTCCGGCCGCAGGCGCCGGGCTTCGTGACCGGGTGACCGGCGACGGGTGGCCGGTGACGGGCCCCGGGAAAGCAGAAAACCGCGGGCCCGAACGGATCCGCGGTCGTCTTTCCCTGATGTACCCCCGAGCGGATTCGAACCGCCGTTACCGCCTTGAGAGGGCGGCGTCCTAGGCCACTAGACGACGGGGGCCGGACTGTGAGCCTCCGCGGTCTCCCGCTCGGGCCTCGCCCAGCTTACCGGACCCGGGACCCCACCTCGAACCGAATTTCACTCCGGAACCGGCGCGCCCGGCGGCTCGCGCGGCGGAGCCGCGCACCGGGGATTCCAGGGGTCGCCTTCCTGGAAAAACACCAAGAGCGGTGGCGACATCGGCCGGAGACCGACGAGCACACCGCTCTGAGCGAACGTACCCCCGAGCGGATTCGAACCGCCGTTACCGCCTTGAGAGGGCGGCGTCCTAGGCCACTAGACGACGGGGGCCTGTCCACGAAGGTGGACGGAGCTGGGGTACCAGGACTCGAACCTAGACTAAGTGAACCAGAATCACTCGTGCTGCCGATTACACCATACCCCAGTGCGGTACGGGCTTCCCGGCCGTTTCCGGCTGGTCGCTCGCGCCTCGAAGAGAATACAGGACGGCGGGTCAGCGGCCAAAACGATTGCCGGAGCGGGCGTGATCAGCGGGAGAAGTCGGGCGGGCCGACGTGCTCGTCGCCCCACTCGACGAGCGGCCGCAGGCGCCGCCAGGCGTCGCGGACCCGGGTGACGACCTCGGGCGTCGCCATCCAGGGGTCGGCGGGCCAGCCCTCGTGGGCGTAGAGGGAGCGGTGGCGCAGCAGGTCGAGGCGGGGGTGGTCCTCCGGGGTGCCGCGCGGGCGCGTCTTCAGCCGGTCCCCGGCGATCTCGAGGCCGGTGGCGCGCAGGCCGTCCACGATGGACTGGAGCTCCTTGCCGGACGCGTCGGCGCCGACGGCGGCCCGGTAGCGACGGAGCTGCTCGGGCGTCGGCGCGTACATACCGCCGGCGACCATCAGGCCGTCGGCGTCGATCTGCACGTAGTAGCCGCCGCTGTGGCCGCCCTGATGGGTCTTGTAGGGCGTCTTGTCCTTGCTGAAGCGGACGTCGCGGTAGGGGCGGAACAGCTTGACCGCGCCGAACTCCTCTTCCAGCTCGGCGCACAGGTCCGCCAGCGGGCCGCGGACGTGCTCGTCGTAGACCTGCCGGTTCGCCGTCCAGTAGGACTTGCTGTTGTCGGCGAGGAGGCCCTCGTAGAACTCGAACGCCTCGCTGGTGAAGCCGGTGAACGTCATGACCTCCCCTTCGTACGGCGTCCCCAGCTTAGGGACGCCGTACGACAGCGAGGTCAGTCGCGGGCGACGACGCGGTTGGTGAGGGAGCCGACGTTCTCGACGGTGACCGTGACCTCGTCACCGACCTGCAGCGGTCCGACGCCCGCGGGGGTGCCCGTGAGGATGACGTCGCCGGGCAGCAGCGTCATGACCTGGCTGACGTACTCGACCAGGCTGGGGACGTCGTGCAGCAGCAGCGACGTGCGCGACTCCTGGCGGACCTCGCCGTTCACCGTGGTGGAGATCGCGAGGTCGGACGGGTCGGCCTCGGTCTCGATCCACGGGCCGAGCGGGCAGAAGGTGTCGAAGCCCTTCGCCCGCGTCCACTGCCCGTCCTTCTTCTGCAGGTCGCGGGCCGTGACGTCGTTCGCGCAGGTGTAGCCGAGGATGACGTCGGCGGCGCGGGCCGCGGGGACCTCGCGGCACATCCGGCCGATCACCACGGCGAGCTCGCCCTCGTGGTCGACGCGCTCGGAGAGCCGCTCCGGGTAGGCGATCGCCTCGCCGGGCCCGATCACCGCGGTGGACGGCTTGGCGAAGATCACCGGTTCGGCGGGCGGCTCGCCGCCCATCTCGCGGGCGTGGTCGGCGTAGTTCTTGCCGATCGCGATGACCTTGCTGGGCAGGATCGGGGCCAGCAGCCGGACGTCGGCGAGCGGGAAGCGCTGCCCGGTGAAGGTCAGGTCGCCGAACGGGTGGGCCGCGACGGCGGCGATGGTGTTCTCCTCCACCACGCCGAAGGACATGCCCTCGTCGGTGGAGAACCTGGCGATACGCATGGCCGGAAGCCTAGTACGCGGCTCAGAACCCGCACGCGGCGCCGTTGAGCAGGCACGCTCCCGGCATGGCCGGGGTGCCGGACGCGCCGAACTGGACGTCCATGGTGCCGCCGGGCGGGATCGGGTCGGCGCCGTCCGCGTTCTGCATCACCGGATGGGCGCCGGCGCGGACGAGCCGCGCGTCCCAGACGGTGCGGACGTCGGCGCCGGGCGCGTCGAAGCTCAGCCGCCAGGCGGCCATGGGCCGTCCGGTGCGGTTGGTGATGACGAACCGGCCTTCGAAGTAGCCGTCGTCCCGCTGGACGACCTGGTAGGTGATGCCGTTGCCGGTCACCACGGTCCCGACGCGCGGGGCCGGTCGCGCTCCGGGCCGCTGCGTCGTCGGGCTGGCGGCGGGGCTCTTGCCCGGGGCCCGGCTGCCCGGCGTCCGGGTGGCGGGCGCGCGGAGGTCAGGGTCGTCGCCGCCGTCCGATCCGTCTCCGCTGAGCAGCGACACCGCTGCCAGCGCCACGGCCATCACCAGCACGGCCGCGGCGAGCGCGAGGAGGACCGCGAAGCGCTGCGGCCACACCGGGCCCTTCCCATGCGGCGGCTTCGGCGCGGATCCGGCGAGCCCCGGCGGCGCCATCGCCGCCGGGGGCGGTCCCGCGATCCGCCGGTCACCCGGGTCGGGCGCCGGCGGATCGGGCGCCGTCGCATCCGGGTCCACGACCACGGCCTCGGGCTCGGGCTCGGGCTCGGGCTCGCCGGGGGTGTCTCGCGGCGGATCTGCCGAGGCGACCTCGACCGGCGCTTTCTCGGCTTCCCCGGCGGCCGGCGGCGCGGGACGGGCGAACTCGACGGTGGACGTGTGGTCCGGAGGCACGTAGCCGGGCTCGTCGCCGCTCACTGCTCGCCCTCCCTGTGGACGGTCACATGGAGTCCGACGGCGGGCGCGGCGATCAGGTTCGTCGGGAATGCCGGAAATGTACGGTCAGCACTGCTGGCCGGCGGGCTCCAGGCCGCGGCGCGCGGCCTGCCGCTGGTGCCGGTTGAGCATGTCGGTGATCAGCTCGATCGCGCCGGGGGTGGCGATGTCCTGCGCGCCGCTGAGCCAGCGGGTGGCCTCGGCGAGCAGGTCTTCGGCGGACCCGTCGGCGCCGTCGTCGGCCATCCGGCCGAGCACCGCGCCGAGCCGCAGCGCCGCCGCGTCGTGCCCGGACTCGGCGGCCCGCCGGTACCAGTCGGCGGCCTGCCCGAGGTCGCCCTCGCACTCGTAGATCTCGCCCAGCCCGAAGGCGACGTCGGCCCAGGATCCGTCCGTGGGACGCCCGAGGTCCTCGGGACTCCAGGGTCGGACAGGCATGCGATCACTCCGGTGGTTCGGCTACTGGACCGCGGCGCGCGGGAACCTCACACGTGCCGTGCGCGACCCATGGTGGCGCCGCCGCCCGAAATCCGCCACCGCTTTAGCCGGTTTGGTGGAAATATCCGCGAAACGCCCGGTCAGCACAGCAAGGCCCCTCGTCCGTTCGGACGAGGCCGCCCCGGCTCGGATCGTCCCGGTCAGCCCAGGTCGTACGGTCAGCCCAGGTCGTACCGGGCGAGCGCGTCGTCGAAGCCGTCGTGCCCGTCCTCGTACGAGCGCGGCCGGACGAGCGCGCCCGTGCCAGCCCGGGTGAGCAGGGCCGGGAGGGCGAGCGGGTCGGGCAGCGCGCCGCCGCCGAGGGCGACGGGGTCGCGCAGGACGGTCCGGACGCCCGGGGCGCCGGAGACGAACTCGCCGGCGACGAAGCCGTCGGTCTCGGTCCAGACGACGGCGCGCGTGCCGAGCAGGAAGGTGGCGTCACGGGGGTCGGAAGGGTCGAGCCACACGTCCGCCAGGGGCGTTCCCGAGGCCTGGAGCGCGTCGCTGACCATGGTGATGTATCCGCGGGTGGCGTCGACGTGGGGGTCCGGGTGGGCCTGGGGGCGAACGTGGCCGGTCACTAGCACATCCCTCTCTTCCGCTTGATTGCAGTATGAGGGAATCGGTCGCTTATGTCCTGTTTCAGCGAAACTTTCTGCTCGTGAGGACAGCATGAACTAACCCGTTGACCCCATACCTCCCTTCCGTCTCCCCCGTCACTGCGGACACGGTCACCGGCGGGCCGCGACCCCGCATCGCGGCGGGCGCCGGCGCGGGCTCGACCGGCGGGCCCGCGGGCCCG
>NZ_WBMR01000358.1 GCF_008923365.1 Actinomadura montaniterrae | reverse complement strand
ACGGGCTCCGGGCGCGCCTTCGTCGGCGACGGCACCGGCCGCGCCTTCGTCGGGGACGCCGTCGGCTTCGGCGTGGTGTGCGGCGCGACGGGGCGCGGGCTCGCGGACCGCACGCCGGGCGGGGTGCCCGGCCGCGCCTTCTTCGGCGGGACCGGCTCCGGGGTGCGGGTCGACGGCCGCGGCGATGCGCAGGGCCGTCCCGGCGCCTTCGGCGGGACCGGCGCGGGCGTCGCGGTGTGCGCCAGCGCGTTCCGCTCCGAGACCGTCCTGACCTGCGGTGACGAGCCGGAGTCGGCCGCCGCCCAGACTCCGGCGGCGAGCGCGCCCGCGCCCAGCACGCCGGCCAGCGCGAGCATCGGCCCGCGGCGGATGCGACCCTTGTCGATCATGTTGCTCCTCGGGGGGACGGTGTCCGTACACCCTTGAGAACCCCCGCCGGGGGCCGCCGGGTTGTCATGGAGCCCGGCGAATTCTCCCCGCCGCCGCGACGGGCCCCCGGCGCCCCGCCCGGTCCGGCGCCGCCCCTAGGGGTGGCCGGCGGCGGCGAGCGCGTCGGGCAGCAGCCCGGCCAGCGCCCGGAACGCCTTGCCCCGGTGGCTGATCGCGTCCTTCTCCTCCGGCGCCATCTCCGCGGTGGTGCGGGTCTCGCCGTCGGGCAGGAACACCGGGTCGTAGCCGAAGCCGCCGGTGCCGCGCGGCGCCCGGACGATGGTCCCGCGCATCCGGCCCTCGACGGTGTGCTCGACCGCGCCCCGGTCGCCGTGCGCCGGGACGACCAGCGCCGCCGCGCACACGAACGCGGCACCGCGCAGGCCGTCGGCGACGTCGCCGAGCTGGTCGAGGACGAGCCGCAGGTTCGCGGCGTCCTTGTCGCCGGTGGCGTCGCCGAACCGTCCCGACCAGCGGGCCGACAGCACGCCCGGCATGCCGTTCAGCGCGTCCACGCACAGCCCCGAGTCGTCGGCGACGGCGGGCAGGCCGGTGTGCGCGGCGATCGCGCGGGCCTTCAGCAGCGCGTTGCCCTCGAAGGTCAGCTCGGTCTCCGGCACCTCGGGGGCGTCCGGGAACTCGGCGAGGCCCGCCACGTCGATGCCGCCGAGGATCCGCTCCAGTTCGGCGATCTTGCCCGCGTTGCGGGTCGCCAGCACGATCCGCGTCACCGGGCGAGCGCTTCCTTCTGCAGCCGGGTCAGCTCGGCGCAGCCGCCCGCGGCGAGGTCGAGCAGCGCGTCCAGCTCGGCGCGGTCGAACGGGGCGCCCTCGGCGGTGCCCTGCACCTCGACGAACCTCCCGTCGCCGGTGCACACCACGTTCATGTCGGTGCCGGCGGCCGAGTCCTCCTCGTAGCACAGGTCGAGCCGCGCCTCCCCCGCGACGACGCCGACGCTGACCGCCGCGACCGAGGTGACCAGCGGGTTCCCGCGCAGCAGCTTGCGCTCGCGCATCCACGACACCGCGTCGGCGAGCGCGACGTACGCGCCGGTGATCGCGGCGGTGCGGGTGCCGCCGTCGGCCTGCAGCACGTCGCAGTCCAGCTGGACGGTGTTCTCGCCGAGCGCCTTGAAGTCCAGGCAGGCCCGGACGGACCGGCCGATCAGCCGGGAGATCTCGTGGGTGCGGCCGCCGACCCGGCCCTTGATCGACTCGCGGTCGTTGCGGGTGTTGGTGGCGCGCGGCAGCATCGCGTACTCGGCGGTGACCCAGCCGAGCCCGGAGTCGCGCCGCCAGCGGGGCACCGAGTCCTGCACGGACGCCGCGCACAGCACCCGGGTCCGGCCGAACTCGACGAGCACCGACCCCTCCGCGTGGTCGAGCCATCCGCGCTGGATGCGGACGGGACGGAGCTGGTCGGATGCGCGATCATCGGGGCGTGCCATGCGCACCACCCTAGTGCCCGCCGGATGCGGTCACAGCTCGTAGGAGGCGCCCACCCGGGCCAGCTCGATGTCGCCGCCGTACCCGCTCGTCCTGGCCTCCTTCAGGGAGGTGTCCTGGTCGTTCCACGGCACCAGATGGGTGAGGACGAGCCGTCCGACGTCGGCGCGGGCGGCGTGCTCGCCCGCCTCCCGCGCGGTCAGGTGCAGCTCGGACGGCAGGTCCGGGCCCTCCAGGAACGACGCCTCGCACAGGAACAGGTCGGCGCCCCGCGCCAGCTCCACGAGCGTGTCGGACACCCCCGTGTCGCCGGAGTACGCCAGAGCGCGGCCGTCGTGCTCGATGCGGAACGCGTACGCCTCCACCGGATGCGGCATCAGCGCGGTCGTCACCCGGAACGGGCCGATCTCGTACGGGCCGCGGCGCAGCACGTGGAAGTCGAACGTCTCGCACATCCCCGGCTCGGGTTCGAGGTCGTACGCCTTCGCCATCCGCACCGCGGTCCCCTCGGGGCCGTGCACCGGCAGCCGCGGCTGCGGGCCGTCCGGATGGTAGGTGCGCGCCACCCAGAAGCCGCACAGGTCCAGGCAGTGGTCGGCGTGCAGGTGCGAGATGCACACCGCGTCGATCTCCTGCAACGAGCGGAAGCGCTGCAGGGACCCGAGCGCGCCGTTGCCGAGATCGAGCACCAGCGCGAAGCCGTCCGCCTCGATCAGGTAGCTGGACGCGGGGCTGTCCGGCCCCGGGAAACTGCCGGAGCAGCCGATCACTGTGACCCGCACGCTCACTCCTCCTCTTGTGTCCCCGAGGAATCAGGTGGTCAGAGCCTTGTTCAGGACCGGCTCGGACGCGGTCTCCACCGCGTCGATCTCCGGCCCGAGGAAGCGCCGGCCGAGCTCGGCGAACACGCCGGGGTCACCGGTCGCGCGGAACCGGTGCCGTGGCCGGGGCGTCCCCTCGTCGCGGGCCAGCCCCTGGTCGTGCAGCACTCGATACACGTCCTTGGCGGTCTCGTCGGCGCTTGACACCAGTGTGACCCCGTCGCCGACGACATACGAGATGACGCCGGTCAGCAGTGGGTAATGCGTGCAGCCGAGGATGAGGGTGTCGCAGCCCGCGTCCACGATCGGCCGCAGGTACCCGCGCGCCGCGTCCAGCAGGTCCGGGCCCATCGTCACGCCCGCCTCGACGAACTCGACGAAGCGCGGGCACGCGGCGCTGACCAGCTCGATGTGCGGGGCGGCGGCGAACGCGTCGTCGTAGGCGCGGCTGGTGACGGTGGCGTTCGTCGCGATCAGCCCGACCCGCCCGTTGGAGGTGGCGCGGGCCGCGCGCCGGGTCGCCGGGTTGATCACCTCGACGACCGGGACGTCGTAGCGCTCGCGGGCGTCGCGCAGCATCGCCGAGCTGGCGCTGTTGCAGGCGATCACCAGCATCTTCACGCCCTCGTCGACGAGCCGGTCCAGCATCTCCAGCGCGAACGCGCGGACCTCGGCGATGGGGCGCGGCCCGTACGGCTGGCGGGCCGAGTCGCCGAGGTAGACGATCGGCTCGTTCGGCAGCTGGTCGAGGATCGCGCGGGCCACGGTGAGGCCCCCGAACCCGCTGTCGAAGATCCCGATCGGAAGGTCCGACCGGCCACCGGAAGAGAGGTCCATCGCGTCGAGGTCGCCGGTCGCTGACATGGTCCTACAGGCTAGGCGACTTACCCCCGTACAGGTGCGTCATGCGTTGGACATCACACCGTCATCCGTTGGAAAACGCTCCAGTTCACGGGATGCGCGCGTGATCCCGTCGCCGGGCGCGCGAAACGCCGGTCCAGCGTGTCACTCCGGTCACTTCCTGACGCCGATGCCGACCCGGGCGATCTGCCGGCTCTGCGCGACGAGGCGTCCGGTGGAGTCCCACACCTCGACCTCCTCGTCGAACCAGCCGTCCGACAGCAGCCGCCCGGTGCCGTGCACGGCGAGCCAGCCGGGCGCGGGGACGGCCCGCATGTGCCAGGTGAGCTCGACGGTCGGCGCCCAGCCCTTGGAGCCGAGGTTCAGCGCGACGGGCGGCAGCGCGTCGACGGTGAGGGCGAGGGAGACGGCGTCCGGGCCGTAGCCGTCGCGGAGCCGGAACCAGGCGCGGATCTCGGGACGGCCGCTCGGCGTGCCGTCCAGCCAGCCCATCGTGGAGCGGTCGAAGCGCATGTCGACCTGCCCGGCGAAGCCCTCGGCCCCCTCGTCCGGCAGCATGCTGGTGCACTCCTCCAGCGGCGGGACGGGAACGGCGGGCGCGGGGCCGGCGAACACGGGCTCGGCGGCGGCGCCGAGCGTGCCGGTGGTGATCAGCGCCTCCACCACGGGACGCCCGTCCTGGACGAGGCCGACGAGCGAGGTCGCGGCGGTGCGGCCGGCCTTGCGGGTGTCGACGACCAGTTCCGCGCGGCCGGGCTTGGCGGGCCGCAGGAACGTCGCCGCGGTGGAGATGGGGTGCTCGTGCGGGGAGGCGTCGACGGCGGCGCGGTCCAGGACGGCCATCAGGTAGCCGCCGTTCAGCGCCTCGGCGAAGCCGAAGTCGCCGTCCAGGTCGGCCTCGTACCGGCCGTCGCCGATCCGCTTCACCGCGGTGGCCGCCTCGAACCCGCTCATCCGTCATCTCCCGGGGCGTCCGGCGGGCGTCCACCCGGCCGGCACGGTTCTAGAATCACGTTCGAGTATGAACTGTACCGCGCCGGCCGGGAGCGGCGCCGTGGCCGGGATCACGCCGCCCCGCCTTGGCCCGGAAGCGGGCCCCGTGGAGCGTCAGGCCCAGAGCTGGCCTTCGAGGCGCGCCTCGGCCTCCTCGAGGGTGCCGCCGTACGCGCCCGTGGACAGGTACTTCCAGCCGCCGTCGGCGACGATGAACACGATGTCGGCGCGCTCGCCCGCCTTCACCGCCTTGTTCGCCATGCCGATCGCGGCGTGCAGCGCGCCGCCGGTGGAGATCCCCGCGAAGATGCCCTCCTGCTCCAGCAGCTCGCGGGTGCGGCGCAGCGCGTCCCGCGACCCGACCGAGAACCGGGTCGTCAGGACCGAGTCGTCGTACAGCTCCGGGATGAAGCCCTCGTCGATGTTGCGCAGCCCGTACACCAGCTCGCCGTACCGCGGCTCCGCCGCGACGATCTTCACGCCGGGCACCTGCTCGCGCAGGTACCGGCCGACGCCCATCAGCGTGCCGGTGGTGCCGAGGCCCGCGACGAAGTGCGTCACCGACGGCAGGTCCGCGAGGATCTCCGGGCCCGTCGTCTCGTAGTGCGCCTGCGCGTTGGCCTCGTTCCCGTACTGGTACAGCATCACCCAGTCGGGGTTCTCGGCCGCCAGGCCCTTCGCCACCCGGACGGCCTCGTTCGACCCGCCCGCGGCGGGCGAGGAGATGATCTCCGCCCCCCACATCTCCAGCAGCTGGCGGCGCTCCGCCGAGGTGTTCTCCGGCATCACGCACACCATCCGGTAGCCGCGCAGCTTGGCGACCATGGCGAGGGAGATGCCGGTGTTCCCGGACGTCGGCTCCAGGATCGTGCAGCCCGGCGTCAGCAGCCCGTCCTTCTCCGCCTTCTCGATCATGTAGAAGGCGGGACGGTCCTTCACCGACCCGGTCGGGTTGCGGTCCTCGAGCTTCGCCCAGAGCCGGACGTCCTCGGCCGGCGACAGCCGCGGCAGCCCGACCAGCGGGGTGCCGCCGAGCGAGTCCAGCAGCGAGTCGAATCGCATGTGCGCTCGTCCCCGGCCCGGCTCAGCCGCCCGCGACGGCCGGCAGGATCGTCACGCCGTCGCCGTCGGAGACCTCGGTCTCCAGCCCGCCGAGGAACCGGACGTCCTCGTCGTTGAGGTAGACGTTGACGAACTTGCGCAGGCCCTTGTCGTCCACCAGCCGGTCGCGCAGGCCGGGGTGGCGGGTGTCCAGGTCGGCGAACAGCTCGTCGAGCGTGCCGCCCTTGCCCTCGACGGCCTTGGCGCCGTCGGTGAGGTTGCGCAGGATCGTCGGGATCCGGACCTCGATCGCCATCGCGATGATCTCCTTTGGTCGTACGGGGCTCCCCGCCCTCTGCGTCACAACCGGGCGGGCAGCGGGGGAATTCCGGGCAGGATCAGCGCGTCGGCGAACAGTCGTAGACGACCTCGGCGCGCGAATGCCCGAACAGGAAGCTCTGTACGGGTGGCACCGCGAAGCACGGGACGCGGCGCCGCACGCCCGTCACGTCCCCGCTCGTCCACATGTCGACCAGTTTACCGGCCGCGTCCCGCCCGCTCCCCGCCGCCATCGGCCCGGCGATCCCGGCGATCAGGCGTCGTAGGTGTCGACGACGCGGACCTCTTCCTCGGTCACCTCGCCGTCCACGATCCGGTACGACCGGAACTCCTCGGTGTCCTCGTCGCGGGTGGACACCAGCACGTAGTGCGCGTTCGGCTCCGACGCGTAGGAGATGTCGGTGCGGGACGGGTACGCCTCCGTCGCGGTGTGCGAGTGGTAGATCACCACCGGCTCCTCGTCGCGGTCGTCCATCTCCCGCCACAGCTTCAGCTGCTCCTGCGAGTCGAACCGGTAGAACGTCGGGGACCGCTCGGCGTTGGTCATCGCGACGTACCGGACGGGCCGGTCCGACCCGATCGGGCCGGCGATGATGCCGCACGCCTCGTCCGGATGGTCGGCGCGCGCATGCGCGACGATCTTCTCGACCAGGGCACGCTCGATCGTCAGCATGCCCCGAAGGCTACCGCCCCCGCCGCCGCGCCCCTCACCCGTGGTCCAGGCGGATGTGCATCCGCACGCGGGTGCCGTGGGCGCCGGTCCTGATCTGCACGATGTGGCAGAGCCGGCGCACCGCCCACATCGCGCCGTCGGCGCCCCGCCCGGCCGGCGCGCCCGGCGCCGCCTGCCCGGCGGACGGCGGCGGGCCGG
>NZ_WBMR01000357.1 GCF_008923365.1 Actinomadura montaniterrae | reverse complement strand
CGATGGTCAGGCCGGTGGTGCCGTCGTTCTTCAGGCTGTTGGTGACGCGGCCGTAGGAGGTGCGGGCGTCCAGCGCGGCCGAGACGCCGGGGGCGGCGCCGACCGACACGTCCCCGGAGCGGGTGCGGAGCACGACCGCGCCGCCCGTCGCCTCGGCGATCCGGATGTCGCCCCGCGCGGTGCTGATCCGCGCGGACCCGTTCAGCCGGCCGACCTCGACGTCGCCGTCGGTCGCGGTGAGGGCGACGCCCGCGGCCTCGTCGATCTTGATCTGCCGGTAGGCGCCGTCGAAGGCGACCTCGCCGAGCCGGCCCACGCCGCGGAACTCCGTGGCGGAGGCCTTGGCCTCGACCTGCGAGCCGGCGGGCAGCTGCACGGTCACCTCGATGGAGCCGGAGCCGCCGAAGTACTGGCCGCCGGTGGCGGCGCGGACGTGCAGGACGCCGTCGGCGAACTCGACGGTGGCCTGCTCGGCGGCCTTGACGTCGCGGCCCTTGGCCGGGTTCGCGGGCCGGACGTCCACGACGGTGTCAGCGCGGTCGGCGGCGATCACCTGCACCCGGCCGGCCGGAACGTCGAACGCGGCGGTGATCGGGGCGGGGGTGGCGAAGGTGTTCATCGTGCTGCTCCTTGCTGAAGGGGGCGGACCCCTGCGGCCCGCTCGTTTCTGACAACGCAAACGCTACGTTGCCTTTCAGAGTTCAGCAAGAAGTCTGTTGCGCAAAAGCAGCACCATTGCAGGTAGATGCTCGAATATCGTTGCAACGGCTGGCGAATCAACGCAATGAACCGGTGCGGTTTGTTGCAATGGACGGGGAGTGAACGCTATGGTGAGGGCGTCCGAGGAGCATGAAGGAGGCCGTGATGCCGGGAGGCAGGCTCACCCAGCAGGAACGCCAGCAGATCGCGGTCGGGCTGGCCGACGGCCTGGCCTACGCGGAGATCGCCAGGCGGCTCGAGCGTCCGACGTCGACGATCACGCGCGAGGTGATGCGCAACGGCGGCCCCGCCGGGTACCGCGCCGACCTGGCGCACCGCGCCACCGAGCGCCGCGCCCGCCAGCGCAGGCAGGCCGCGCCCCGGGGCGCGGAGGCGCCGGCGCAGCCGGACGGCCGCGACCCCGAGGCCGTGCGCGAGTTCGAGGAGACGCTCACCACCGTCTTCATGGCCTCGGGGACGCCCAAGATGATGGCCCGGGTGATGGCCTGCCTCTACGCCACCGACTCCGGCAGCCTCACCGCGTCCGAGCTCGCCGGGCGCCTCCAGGTCAGCCCGGCGTCGGTGTCCAAGTCGATCACGTTCCTGGAGGAGCAGGGCCTCGTCCGGCGGGAGCGCGCCGAAGGCCGCCGGGAGCGCTACATCGTCGACGACGACATCTGGTACCAGTCGCTGGTCGCCAGCGCCCAGGCGCTCGTGCAGGTCAAGGAGGCCATGCGGCAGGGCGTCACCGTGCTCGGCCCCGGCACGCCCGCGGCCGCGCGCCTCGAAGGCGGGGCCCGCTTCATCGACTTCGTCAGCGAGAACCTGCTCCGCGCCGCGGAGCAGGCCCGCGAGGTCCTCCACACCAGTGCCGGGACGGCCTCCGACGGCGCCGCGGAGCCGAGCCCGGCCGGGAGGTGAGCGGGCCGTCCCGCTGGGGCGTCCCCGCTGGGGCGTCCCGCCAAGAAGTCCCGCTCGGCCGTTCCGCTAGGAGGTGCCGAGGAGGAAGTCCGTGACGAGCCGGTTGAACTCGTCCGCGTGCTCGATCATCGCCCAGTGCCCGCACCGGTTCAGCAGCACCAGCCGGCTGTCGGGGATGTTGGCGAGCAGGTAGAGCGAGTTCTCGAAGGGGACGACGCGGTCGTCGCGCCCGTGGATGAGCAGCGTCGGCACCTCGATGCCGGGCAGCAGGTCGGGCCTGACCCAGATGGGGAGCGGCGCGCCCTTCGGCAGTCCGTCGACGTAGTTGCGCAGGTGCTCGGGACGGGCCAGGGCCGCGTCCGAGCGGGCCTGGCACAGCTCCGGCGTGGCGAACCGGGCCTTGTCGAAGCACATGATCTCGACGAGCCGGCGCATGTTCGCGGGGCTCGGGTCGCGGTAGGCCTCGATGAGGACCTTCAGGCCTTCGGACGGTCCGTCGCCGGCGCTGAAGAGCGAGGGGATCCGCCCCACCGGCGGTCCCATGGTGACCAGGTGGGTGATCCGGTCCGGGTGCTCGGTGGCGAGCCTGAGCGAGGTCTGCCCGCCCATCGAGTTCCCGACGAACGCGGCCCGGTCGATGCCGAGGACGTCGAGGAACTGGATCGCCGCGTCCACGTGGTCGAGGCGGTCGACGGTCGCCGCATCGGACTCTCCCCAGCCCGGCATGTCCACCGCGTACACGTGGAAATGCGTGGCCAGCGCCTCGATGTTGGCGGAGAAGTTGCTCCAGCCCGTCGCGCCGGGGCCGCTTCCGTGCAGCAGGACGAGCGGCTGCCCGTCGCCCGCCTCGTAGTAGCGGAGCTTCCAGTCCCTGGTCTGGACGGTGCGTGCGGCTTCGGCCTGGGTCAGTGCCATCAGCGGGCGTCCTTTCCGGAGGTGCGGGCGAGGAGATCGGCGACGACCTCGGGTGGCCGGTGTCCCCAGCTGTGCAGCCGGTCGAGCGTCCTGACCTGCCAGGCGTCGTCGTCGACGAGCAGGCCACCCCAGCCGTACTCGACGCTGAAACCGGACGGCGTCCGCACGTAGAAGCTGAACATGTGGTCGTTGGGGTGCATGCCGAGCGTCATCTCGAACGGCTGCCCCGCGTCCATGCAGCGGTCGTAGGCCATGCCGACGTCGCGGACGTCGGTCACCTCGACCATGAAGTGGTGGGTCCGCTTCGGGTGCGGCATGTCGCCGAACGCGACGGAGTGGTGGCGCGGGTTGCAGCGCAGGAAGATCAGGTCGGCGACGGCGCCGGGGGCGAGCTCTTCGACGATGCGGTCGGAGATCCGGAAGCCGAGCAGCCCTTCGTAGAACTCCAGGTACGTCTCGCGCGCGACGCCCTGCGCCAGCAGCACCTGGTGGCCCGCGCCTCCCGCGCCGGTGACGAACTCGCCGAGCAGCGTGTCGGAGTGGAAGGGGGCGGCGGCGTCGGCGAAGCCGGTGACCAGCTCGACGCGGTTGCCCATCGGGTCCGCGGTCACCGCGATCCGGTCGACCTCGCGGGACGCGGCGAGCGCGGCGTCCCCCTCGGTGACCTCGACGCCGGCCGCCGTGAGCCGTTCGATGAGGGCGTCGAGGGCGGCGCCGTCCGCGACCTCGTAGCCGCTGGCGACCAGGTCGTCGGCGGGGCCCCGGCGGACCAGCCAGCGGTAGGCCTTCCGGTCGGTGCGGAGGGCAATGGCGTCGGCGGTCTTGCCGGCGAGCTGCATGCCCAGCAGCCGCACGGCGAAGTGCTCCCAGTCGTCGAGGCTGCTCGCCTCGTAGACGACGTACGCCAGTTCCTTGACTCCGGTCATCGGGAGTGCTCCTTCCTCTCAGGACGGGGTCGCGCGGGTCAGGCGGGGACGGCGAGGCCGGAGACGTCGGCGGCCGCCACGAACCGGTCGGGCCGCACCGCGACGGCGCGGACGCCGTACCTGGCCAGCCACGGCAGCAGGACCCCGTCGAGGTCGACCAGCTCATCGGGCCCCTGCGTGTAGGCGGTCTTCGGACGGACCGCGACGTACCGGGCGCCGAGCGCGTCCCACCCGGCCCGCTCCCCGGCGGACAGCAGTCCGGCCGGGTCGACGTCCGCGCCGAGCAGCACGAAGCCGTCGCCGAGCAGGTCGTCGAGGCGCGCCATCCGGCCGGCCGCGTCCCCCGCGACGGGCTGCGGGACCATCCGGCCGACGATGCTCGCGTCGCCGAGCGGCCCGCGGATCCGGCCCGCGGCCAGCACCGGCGGCGCGGTCAGCGGCGGCTCGAACGGCGTCACGGTGCCCTCCGGGACCCGGTTCAGCTCCTCGATCTCCGCCGGGGTCGCCTCCTGCTTGATGACCCGTCCGAGCCGGACGGCGAGGTCGGTGTAGAACGCGGCGTTCGGCCGCCGCTCGGTCTCGTAGGTGTCGAGCCAGCTCTCGTCGAGGTCGCCGCGGAGGACGCGGGCGAGCTTCCAGCCCAGGTCGTGGGCGTCCCGCATGCCGGTCTGCATCCCGGCGCCCGCCCACGGCGGCATGAGGTGGGCGGCGTCCCCGGCGAGGAAGACGCGGTCCGAGCGCCACGTGTCGGCCATCCGGGTGTGGTGCCGGTAGAAGGCCCACTGGTGGATGGAGACGTCGTCGGTGGTGACGCCGAGCGCGGCGAGCAGCGGCCACACGTCGTCCTCGGACGCGAAGTCGGCCTCGGTCTCGTGCGGCCCGAGCGGGATCTCCCAGCGGTGGTTGCCGGCGGACAGCGCGATGTCGACCACCGGGCGCCGCCGGTCGGACCAGAACGTGAGCAGGTCGCGGTCGGGCCACCAGCGCTTGACGCGGCAGTCGATGACGATCCACCGGACGTCGATCGTGTCGCCGTCCAGGCGGCTGCCGATCATGCCGCGGGTGGCGCTGCCGCCGCCGTCGGCGCCGATCGCGTAGCGGGCGCGGACGGTGCGCTCCTCGCCCGTCGCGGCGTCGGCCGCCGTCAGCGTGACGCCGGCGGCGTCCTGCTCCAGCGCGGTCACCTCGGCGCCGTAGCGGACGTCGATCAGGTCGCCGTGGTCCGCGGCGCAGGCGCGCAGCTCGGCCTCCATGGCCGGCTGGTAGATGTTGTAGAAGCGGGGGCCGGGGCCGAGCGCCGACGGCGGGTGCTCGACGCGCATGATCTCGGTGCCGTCGTAGGTCACCCAGCGCAGCGCCCGCTGCGGCTCGATCACCTTCGTGATCCGCTCGTCGATGCCGAGGCTCTGGAAGATCCGCATCGTCCAGTCGTTGACGGTGACGGCGCGGGCGCGCGGGTAGATGGCGGCGTCCCGCTCGAACGCGACCACCCGGACCCCGTGCTTCGCGAGGGTCAGCGCGGCGGTCACGCCGGTGGGTCCGTAGCCGACGATCGCGACGTCGGCGTCGAAATGCTGGGTCATGCGGGCTCCGGGGCGGCTGTCCGGTCACAGTTTTGGACCGGTCGTTCGGTACAACAGTGGCCACCCTCACATGTGTTCCGCGAGGCTGTCCACGAAATTCCGCTGTGCAGAATCGACCGGGCGGGCAGGACGGACCGGGCCCTCTATGCTTCGACGCGTGGCGGACGAGACGACCGGGAACCGCCGTGGCCGCAGGTCGCGGGAGGAGATCCTCGACGTCGCGGCCCGGATCATGGCCGAGCGCGGGTACGCCGCCACCTCCCTGTCGGTGCTGAGCCGGGAGACCGGCCTGCCGAAGAGCGCCGTGTACCACCACTTCCGCTCCAAGGCGGGGCTGCTGTCGGCGGTCATGGCGCGCGGCGCCGAGGAGTTCTTCGCGGCGATGCGGCGCGCGCAGGCGGGCGGCCCGGAGGGCGGCACCCCGCGCGAGCGGCTGACGTGGTACCTGCTGCGCACCGGCGAGGTGTTCCTCGCCCGCCCGGAGTTCCTCCGCCTGCACCTCCTGCTGATCATGAGCACCGAGGCCGCCGAGGCCGAGGTGGACGGCATCATCGAACAGGTCCGGCAGGACGGCCGCGCGCACATGAACCGGATGATCGCGGCGTCCTTCGCGCCGGAGGGCGAGGCGATCGCGCAGGCCGTCGCGGACCAGCTGGACTACTTCGGCATCGCCGGGTTCGACGGCGCCTTCGTCGCCCTGCAGGCCGAGCCCGAGCGCGACCTCGCCGCCCAGATGCGGCTGCTCGCGGAGGCGATGGCCGCGCTCGGCGAAGCGCGGGCGGCCGCGCTGCGCGCCGCCGCGCCGTCCGGGGGCGGCGAGGGCTGACCTGCCGCGGCGGGGGAAGGGTCACCGCCATGGACATCGATCTCAGCGGGCGGACCGCCTTCGTCAGCGGCTCCACCCAGGGCATCGGCCGCGCCATCGCCGCGGGGCTGGCACGGGCCGGAGCGGCCACCATCGTCAACGGCCGGTCGGACGGCAGCGTCAGCGCCGCCGTGGACGCGCTGCGCGCGGAGCTCCCGGACGCCGACCTGCGGGGCGTGGCCGCCGACGTCGCCACCGCCGAGGGCGCCGAGGCGGTGCGCGCCCAGGCGCCCGACGTCGACATCCTGGTGAACAACCTCGGCATCTTCTCGGCGCGGCCCGTGCTGGAGGTCGGCGACGACGAGTGGCGGCGCTACTTCGAGGTCAACGTGCTGTCGGGGATCCGGCTCGCCCGCCTCTACCTGCCGGGCATGACCGAGCGCGGCTGGGGACGGGTGCAGTTCATCGCGAGCGACTCGGCGGTGGTGATCCCCGCGGAGATGGTGCATTACGGCGTGTCCAAGACGGCGCTGCTGGCCGTCTCGCGCGGCTACGCCAAGGCCGTCGCGGGGACGGGCGTCACCGTCAACACCGTCCTGGCCGGCCCGACCCACACCGGAGGCGTGGAGGACTTCGTCGCCGAGATGGTCGGCGGCGACCTGCCCTGGGACGAGGCGCAGCGCCGCTTCATGGCCGAGCACCGCCCGAACTCGCTGCTCCAGCGGCTCATCGAGCCCGAGGAGATCGCCAACATGGTCGTCTACCTCAGCTCGCCGCACGCGTCGGCCACCACCGGCGGGGCGGTCCGCGCCGACGGCGGCTACGTCGACGCGATCCTGCCCTAGAGCCTGTCCGGTAGATCTTGGTGTTTTGCTGAGGACGATCTGGTGGGTGTGGGTTGATGGTGTGTCGTGGTGCGACGGCATGAGTTGACCGATGCGGCGTGGCGGCGGATCGAGCCGCTTTTG
>NZ_WBMR01000356.1 GCF_008923365.1 Actinomadura montaniterrae | reverse complement strand
CGTTCGCCTGGCCGTTCGCGTTCGCCTGCTCGCCGGCCCACGCGGGCGGCGGCGCGGCGCCCGCGCCGTTCGCACCCGCGCCGTTCGCGCCCGCGCCATTGGTCCCGGCCCCGCTCGCACCCGCACCGTTCGCGGCGCCGTTGCCGGTGGGCAGGGCGGGCATGCCGCCGGTGGGCGTGTAGCCCTCCGCGTCGGGGTCGAACGTCCACGTCGCGGTGGACTCGGGATCACCGGGCGGCGGGCTGGCCGGCGCCCACGCGGGCGTCGGCGGCGGCACCATCATGGTCTTCTCGTCGAGTCCCGGCCGCCCCTCGACCGCGGCGGCGGGGCCGCCCTGCACGGGCGCGGGAAGCGGCCCGACCGAGTACACGTCGATCGGCGCGTCGCAGTTCGAACACCTGCCGAGCGTCCCGGGCGTGTGAGAACCGCACGTCGGACACTGCATCGCTCTGACCTCGCCTTGTCGCCGCTTGCCACGCCTGCGCATTCCGGGCCCGCCGGCTCGGACGGGCCGCTCTTCCCCGCGAACGAAACCGGCAGGGCTCCCGACAAAAGTAGTGGGTGATGTCGCTCGAGGGCGCGTGGATGGGAATCTGGACTCACCGCTGACGGGCTCGCACCGAATCACGACATCTCGGTACCGGTCAAGATTGCCGCCGGTGGTTTACCGGGGATCCTGTGAGGCTGCTCACATCTTAGGGGCGACGGCGGCGCGCCGCCGGAGAACCGCGCACACCCGCCGCCGCAACCCGCCCGGCGCGCGGCGAGCGCAGCGCGCAGCGGCTAGGCTCGGAGCGGTTCAGGGCGCACTTGAACAAGACAGGCGCATCCAGAGAAGACGGAGTCCATGAGCGATCTTCCACTGCGTTCGCAGCTGGCCGTCGCGCTCGGTCGTACGGCCGCCAAGATGTCCCGGATGGCGGGCCGCGGGGACGGCTCGGTGATCGGCGGGCGGATCGGCCTGCGCCTCGACCCCGAGCTGCTCACCCGGCTCGCCAAGGACCGCAAGCTCGTCCTCGTCAGCGCCACCAACGGCAAGACGACGACGACCCGGCTGATCACCTCGGCGATGACCCCGCTGGGCGAGGTCGCCACCAACGCGTTCGGCGCGAACATGCCCACCGGGCACGTGTCCGCGCTCGCGTCCGCGCCCACCGCCCGCTACGGCGTGCTGGAGTGCGACGAGAAGTACGTCCCGATGGTGCTGCGGGAGACCGGCGCGAACATCGTCGCGCTGATGAACCTCAGCCGCGACCAGATGGACCGCGCCGCCGAGATCTGGCTGCTGGCCGGCAAGTGGCGGCGCGCCCTGGAGGCGTCCCCGAACAGCCACGTCGTCGCCAACTGCGACGACCCCCTCGTCACGTGGGGCGCGTCGTCCGCCAAGAGCGTCACGTGGGTCGCCGCCGGCCAGCACTGGCGCGAGGACTCCTGGTGCTGCCCCGAGTGCGGCGGCCCCCTCGACCGGCAGGACACCGACGAGGACAGCGACTGGGCGTGCCGGCAGTGCCACTTCCGCCGCCCCCGCCCCGACTGGACGCTGAAGGGCGACCAGATCACCGGCCCCGACGGGCGCGCGTTCTCCCTCGCCCAGCTGTCCCTGCCCGGCCGCGCCAACCGGTCGAACGCGCTCATCGCGCTCGCGGTCGTCGCCCAGTTCGGCGTCCCGCCCGAGCAGGCGCTGCCGCTGCTGTCGCAGGTCACCTCCGTCGCCGGCCGCTACACCACGGTCGAGCACGAGGGCCGCTCGATCCGGCTGCTGCTGTCGAAGAACCCGGCCGGCTGGCTGGAGGCGTTCGACGTCCTGCAGCCCGCGCCCGGCCCCGTCGCCCTGTCGATCAACGCGCAGGGCCCCGACGGCCGCGACACCTCCTGGCTGTGGGACGTCGACTACCGCATCCTGCGCGGCCGCCCCGTCTGGGTCGCCGGCGAGCGGCGGATCGACCTCGCCGCGCGCCTCGAGGCCGCCGACGTGCAGTTCACCCTGGTGGACGACATCGACCAGGCGGTCATGGCCGTCCCGCCCGGGCACCTGGACGTGATCGCCAACTACACCGCCTTCCAGAGCATCCGAACGAGGTACGGCCGTGTCGTCTGACCACGCGAGTTCCGCCCCCGGGGCGCAGCGCCCGCTGAAGATCGTCTGGATCTACCCGGACCTGCTCAGCACCTACGGCGACCAGGGCAACACCATCGTCCTGGAGCGGCGCGCCGCACTGCGCGGCATCCCGACCCAGACGATCAGCCTGCGCTCGGACGAGCCCGTCCCCGCCGACGGCGACATCTACCTGCTCGGCGGCGGCGAGGACCGGCCGCAGATCCTCGCCGCGCAGCGGCTGCTCGGCGACGGCGGCCTCGCCCGCGCCGTGCAGTCCGGCGCCGTGGTCTTCGCGGTCTGCGCCGGCTACCAGCTGCTCGGCCACGAGTTCGGCGGCGAGGAGGGCCAGCCCGTCCGCGGCCTCGGCCTGCTCGACATCCGGTCCGGGCGCGGCGAGCAGCGCGCCGTCGGCGAGATCGTCGGGGACGTCGCGGGCGAGCTGAACGTCCCGCGCATCACCGGCTTCGAGAACCACCAGGGCGTCACGCGGCTCGGCCCGAACGCCCGCCCGTTCGCGAAGGTGCTGCACGGCATCGGCAACGGCGACGGCTACGAGGGCGCCTACGCGGGCCGCGTCCTCGGCACCTACATGCACGGCCCGGCGCTCGTCCGCAACCCGGGCCTCGCCGACCTGCTGCTGCGCTGGGCCGTCGGCCACGACCTGCAGCCGATCGACGACTCGTGGGCCGGCCGCCTCCGCGACGAACGCCTCGCCGCCGTCCTCGGCTGATCCCGGCCCGGGCGGGCCGCCCTCGGGGCACTGCTCCCCGGGGGCGCCGTTCCGGCGGCGATCCGGTGAACGTTCGGTCAGGGGTCTGGCGGCCCGCGCGGCGGGCTGCCACCGTGACGATCATGATCTGCTGCCGTCCCGGCCGCCGCGACCTGCTGCGCTGGAGCGCGATCGTGGCGGGGGCGGGCCTGCTGCCCGCCCTCGACCCGGCCTCCGCGCGCGCCGCCGGCGCCGCCCGCCCGGTGAACCTCGAACTGGTCACGCTGACGGAGACGTCCGCCGTCCTCACCTGGTACACCGGCGTCCCCGGCACGGACGACGGGCTGGGCCGTATGGAGCCCGCCCCGTCCGACGCCGAAGTGCTCTACGGGACGCACCCGTCGCGCCTCACCCGGACGGCGCACGGCCCGTCGGGCACGCCGTACCACTACGTCGAGCTCACCGGCCTGGAGCCGGGCCGCACCTATTACTACAAGGCACGGTCCAACGGCGTCGCCGCCACCGTGACCGGGCTCGCGGGCGGGCAGGCGGCGGGCGTCCCGCAGGGCGACGTGTTCGCGTTCACCACGCCGCAGCCGCCGCCCGGCCGGCACCTCTTCTCCATCGCGCTCTGCAACGACCTGCACCTCGGGGAGACCGTCGCCGGGCTCATCGGGCAGCTCCCCTGGATCAAGGGGATCTCGCAGGTCCCGGGCCACGCCCCCTACCCGGAGATCATGGCGAGGGCGCTGATCGCGGACGCCCGCGCGCGGGGCGCCGACCACCTGCTCGCCGCCGGGGACGTCTCCAGCGAGGCGGCCCCCGACGACCTGCACAACGCGAAGGGCATCCTCGACACGTTCGGCACCTATACGCAGGACTATCTCGTCACGCGCGGCAACCATGACCGCGCCCACGAAGGCGCCGCCTATTCCACCTGCACTGTCGGCCGCTACCAGGGCAACGACTGTTTCGAGGACGCCTTCTTCCCGTCCGGACCCAGCTATTTCGCCCGCGACCTGCACGGTCTCCGCGTCATCGGCCTCGACACCTATGACAAGCCCGGGGACGGCGGCGACTCCGGCGGCCTCTCACCGGAACAGCAGGCCTGGTTCGAAGCCGAACTCAAGAAGGACCCGGACCGGCCGACGCTCGTCTTCGGGCACCATCCGCTCTTCACCGAGAACGACCCGCTGTCCGTCACCGGCGCCCATTCCCTCGATGCGGGGCAATCGCTGCGCATTCTCGGCTCCTACGCCCGCACCCCCGGCGTGTTCCTCCACCACGCCGGCCACACCCACCGGAACCAGCGGTCGGTCTTCCCGCTGGCGCCGAAGGTCGTGCAGCAGGAGGTCGGCGCCGTCAAGGAGTACCCGGGCGGCTTCACCCTGCTGCGCGTCCACAGCGGCGGGTACGCGCTGAACTTCTACAAGACCCGCAGCCCAGAGGCCCGGGCGTGGAGCGAGCGGAGCCGGCAGGAACTGTCCGGGCTCTGGCCGCAACTGTCCCTCGGGAACCGCGTCACCGACCGCAATTCCGTCGTCCGGCGCGACCTTTCCGGGCTCGCGCCCGCCGGCTGAGACGGCCCATACCCGGCGCATGCGGCGGGTGCGTGAACGTTCGGTGACGTCCCTCCCGGAAAGGGCCGCCGGTCCGTACGCTGGGCCGTACTGGCGACGATTTCGGGGGATCTCGTGCCGAGACGCGATTGGCCGAGCCGGATCGACGAGCTGTCCGGCGTCGTCGTGGTCGGCGTCGCCATTGCCGGAGGCGGGGCCATCGCTCTGGCGCTGCTCTTCTTCGCGGTGGTGGCCGTCGCCGGAATCGTCCACGGGCTGCTGCCGTACTGGCACTACATCCTCGCGGCCTTCGGCCTGCTGGTCGTCCTACCGATGGCGGTCACCGGCGTGAGGGAGGCCGCGCGGGCGCGGAAACGGCGATCGAACCCGCCGCCCGCGAGGCGGCGCGAGCCCGCGTACACGGAGCCGTCCGCGCCGCCGCCCGCAGGAGGGGCCGACCCGGTACCCCCGTGGCCGTCCGGCAGGGGACGGCCGATCGTCCGGTCCAGCGGGACGTCGATCAACTGGCACACCTCGACCGTCTACGGCTGCCGCCGCTGCGGTCACAACTGGACGTCCCACGGCTGCGGGGAGGGGAGCTGCTCCGTCGAGGGGCCGCCGTACACGACGCAGACCACCGTCGGCTGGGAGGGCGACATCGTCCAGACGGAGAGCGGCACCCCCTGCGGGTGCGACCGGTACGACGGCATCGAGCCGCCATGACGTGGCTGCGGAAGATCGACGAGGCGCTGGGGTGGCTGCTCCGCCACCTCGCGGTCGTCGTGGTCGCGGCGTGCACGCTCGGCCTGCTCGCGTCCGTCGCCCTGATCGTCGCCGGATTCTTCCGGATCTCCCCGTTCCTCGCGCTCGGAGCCGTCGGGGTGGTCGCGGTGCTGCTCTACCTGGCACGGAACACCGAAGGCGGCGGCCCGTACGAACCCTGGTAGCCGGGCGACCGGTACCAGCAGCGCGGAAGAATGGCAGTTCCGATCCGCTGGGAGACCGCGTGACCGTGTTCGCATGCGCAGGGTGCGGCGCCGTCCTGACCGCACCGCTGTCGCAGGTCGCGCTGCCCGTCCACGCGCACCAGTCGTACGGCCACGCCATGCTCCCCGCCCTCATGGAGCCGGGAACGTACGCCGTGGACCCGCACCCTTCAGGGCCGCCGTGGCGCCTCTGGGGCGAGATCACAACTGCCGAAGCGGAAGCACAGGGGTGGTACGCACCCGTCCATGCCGTCTCCCTCGGCCCGCGCGGCGCGGTCGTGATCGCACCCGGCGATGTCCGCGGCACCGTCCTGATCCCCGACCGATGCGACGGCTACTGCATGGGCCTGGACGGGCGGGACGGCCCGAACCTCGCCTGCACGCGGTGCGGCCGCGCCGTGGCGACGCGCATCGACGACTGCTCGCTGTGGCAAGCGGTATGGCTGGACCCGCGCGCCGTACGCCCGCTTCCCGGCGAACCGGACGACCGCGCCGTCCTCGACTGGGACGACCTCCAGCGCGAACGCCCCGGGACACCGCCGGTCGAGCAGCCCGGCAGATGGAACCCGATCTGGGAAGCAGCCGCCGGAGCGGCCCTCGCCCACCTGCTGGCCGTCTCGGACGGAGCGCCTGTCGCCGTGCCCGAGGGCCTCGTTGCCGACGTCTTTGGCCGTGCCCTCGATGCGCTCTCGCCGGCGGGACTGCCCGCGAAGAGCGTGGCCTTGGGCGGTCCGGGGCTGGCGGCCGCCGCTGCGGACATCCTCTTGGTGCCGGTGCACCCGCAGACCGGCAAAGCATGGCGCCCACCGAGGGAGGCAGCCAAAGCGTCGGGTGGGGAGGTGTTGGGCGGGGATGTGTCGGGTGGGGATCGGTCGGGTGGGGATCGGTCGGGTGGGGATCGGTCGGGCGGGGAGTTGTTGGCTCGGGAGCCGTCGGGTGGGGAGCCGTCGGCGCGGATGGAACTGGGCGGCGGGAGGCCGGGGAGAACGGTGCCGCTGGCTGCTGATGTGTGGGTGCGAATGGCCTTTCCGTCCGAGTGGGAGCCCGTCGCTGTCGTTGGTGGCGTGCCCGAAGTCGTCTGGAGGGACGACCCGCCGCCGCTGCTTCCTGTTGGGCCCTTCAGGCCTGACAGTGGCGTTTTCCTGAGCACTCTTGTGCGGCTTCCTGAAGTTCGCCGCCCGTGGTTGCGATCAATTTACGATCAGGTGAGGGAGAGGCCGTACTCGCCGCCGTTCTAAGGTGGGGCGCATGCCTTTCCACTTTGTCCTATTTGTAATTATGGGACGATATGGGCTGTATTGAGAGTTTCTCTCGGGGGTGTTCGGGTGCATGGGTGAGAAAGGGTGTTCGGGTGGTGGGGTGGCGCTTGCGTACGGGGCCGCCCCTCCAAAGTCAAGGGCGCCTTCGGCGTCGCTTCGCGATGGACTTCGTCCACCCTTGACTTTGGAGCCTCTGCGGCCCCTGGGCAGGT
>NZ_WBMR01000355.1 GCF_008923365.1 Actinomadura montaniterrae | reverse complement strand
GGCCGTGGCCGGCGTCGCGGCGGCGGCCGGGTTCGTCCTGCTGGAGCGGGCGCGCGGGCGGGGCCGGCGGCTGTTCGGCGGGCGCGGCGGGCGCGAGGTGCCGCAGCCGATGCTGCCGCTGGACGTGTTCGCCTCCCGGCAGTTCTCCGCCGTCAACGTCGTCACGTTCATCATGTACGGCGCGATGGGCGTGCTGTTCTTCCTGTTCGTGCTGAACCTCCAGGTCGTCGACGGGTTCTCGCCGATCGCGGCCGGCACCGCGCTGCTGCCCGTCACGGCGCTGATGCTGCTGCTGTCGGCGCGGGCGGGCGCGTTCGCGCAGAAGGTCGGCCCGCGGCTGCCGATGACGGTCGGGCTGATGGTCGCCGCCGTGGGCATGCTCCTCGTCAGCCGGATCGGCAAGGACTCCTCCTACGTCCGGGACGTGCTGCCCGCCGTGGTGGTGTTCGGGCTCGGGCTGGCCGCGGTCGTCGCGCCGCTGACCGCCACGGTGCTGGCGACGGCGGACGTGCGGCACGCGGGCGTGGCCAGCGGCGTCAACAACGCGGTCGCGCGGGCCGCCGGGCTGCTCGCGGTCGCGGCGATCCCGCCGCTGGCCGGGCTGACCGGCGACGCCTACAACGACCCCGCCCTCTTCTCGCACGGCTTCCGCGTCGCCATGACGGCCTGCGCGGCGCTGCTGGCCGCGGGCGCCGTCCTGACCTTCTTCACCGTGTCCCGCGACGCGCTGCGCGCGCCGACCGGCGAGCCGGTGGAGCCGGAGTGCCGGCGGCACTGCTCCGTCGGCGCCCCGCAGCTGCAGCCCGAACCGGAGACCGTCCCCGCCGGTCCCCCCGCGCCGGGCGGCCCGAAGGCGGCCCCGCCGCGGTCGTGACCGCACGGCCGGTCTCGGTCCGATTCCGGCTATGTCCAGGACCGGAGCGGTTCGTTGTCATACGGTCGTGGCATGAATCTGCGGCAGCTGCGCTATGTCGTGGCGACCGCCGACCACGGCACGATGACGTCGGCGGCCCAGGCTCTCTATGTCGCGCAGCCCGCGCTGTCGCGCGCCGTCCGCGAGCTGGAGCGCGAGCTCGGCGTGGAGCTGTTCGCCCGCTCCGGCCGCGGCGTGGTCCTCACCCCCGTCGGCGAGCGGGTGGTCCGGGAGGCGCGGGCGGCGCTGGACGCCGTGGACGCGATCGAGGGGATGTCGGCGGCCCGCTCCGACGGGCGCGGCGCGGAGCTGCGCGTCGCCACCACCCCGTCGCTGGAGCCGGAGCTGACCGGGCGGCTGCTCCCCCGGTTCGCCCGCGAGCAGCCGGCGGTGCGGGTCCGGGTGGTGCGCAGCGCGGGCCGCGAGGAGGTCGCCGCGCTGCTGCGCGCCGGGCGCGCCGACCTCGCGCTCACCGACCTGCCCGTCCCCGGCGACCTGACCGCGCACCCGTTCGAGCAGCGCGAGATGGTGCTGGTCTCGCCGCCCGCGCTGCAGGTCCGCGAGCCGGTGCCGCCCGCGGCGCTGGACGGCATGCGGCTGGTGCTCCCGGCCCGGGGCGGCGCCCGCCGCGCGGAGGTCGACGCCGTGCTGCGGCGGGCCGGCGCGAGGCCGGTGCCGGTCGCGGAGTCCGACGAGCGGGGCGCCTGGCTGGGCTGGGTGCGCGCCGGGCTCGGCTCGCTGCTGTGGTACCGCAACCAGCTGGAGGACACCGACGGCCTGGCCGTCCGGTCGTTCATGCCGCCGATCACCCGGCTGGTCGGGCTGGTGCACGCGCACCGGCGGCTCCCGCCGTCCGCCCGCGACTTCCTGGCGTTCGCGAAGGACGACGGGCGCGAGCCCCGCTGAGCGTCCCGCTGGCGGCGGTCCCCCGCTGAGCGTCGCTCCGGCGGCGGTCCGCCGGGTTCGGGGGCGCCGGCCGGCCGTGCCATGATCTGCGCGTGGAGACGACGCACGCACTCTGGCTGCTGGCCGTGCCGGTCGGCGCGCTGATGGTGGCCGCGGCCGCGCGCCGCGCCGGGACCCCCGCCCCGCTGGTCCTGGTGATCGCGGGACTGCTGTTCTCGTTCGTTCCGGGCGTGCCGGAGTTCGAGCTGAACCCGGAGTTCGTCCTCTACGTCTTCCTGCCGCCGCTGCTGTTCTCCGCCGCATGGCAGAGCTCGTACGCCGGGCTGCGGGAGAACGCCTGGTCGATCGGGCTGCTGTCGGTCGGGCTGGTGCTGTTCAGCACGTTCGCGGTCGGGTACGCGGCGCATCTGCTCGTCCCGGGCCTGCCGCTGGCCGCCGCGTTCGTGCTCGGCGCGATCGTCGCGCCGCCGGACGCGGTCGCGGCGGTCAGCGTGGCGCAGCGGCTCGGGCTGCCGCGCCGCATGGTGACGGTGCTGGTCGGGGAGAGCCTGTTCAACGACGCGACGGCGCTGACCGCGTTCCGGGTCGCGGTGATCGCGGCGACGGGCGCCGGGTTCACGCTGGCGGACGGGGTGTGGCGGTTCCTGTTCGCGGCGGCGGCGGGCGCGGCGGTCGGGCTGCTGCTCGGGCCGCCGCTGCACTGGCTGCGGACCCGCATGAACGACCCGCTGGTGGAGAACGGGGTGGCGGTGCTCGCGCCGTTCGCCGCGTACCTGATCGCCGAGAGCGTGCACGCCTCCGGCGTGATCGCGGTGGTGGTCAGCGGGATCTACCTCGGCCACCGGTTCACCGAGTCGGCGCCGGTCACCCGGCTGATCGGGCACTCGTTCTGGAAGGTCGTCGTCTTCGTCCTGGAGTCGGTGGTGTTCCTGCTGATCGGGCTGCAGCTGCCGCCGGTGGTGAACGGGCTGTCCGGGCACGGCTGGCCGGAGCTGACCTGGTGGGCCATGGCGATCTTCGGGGTGACGGTCGCGGCCCGGTTCGTCTGGGTGTTCCCCGCGTCCCGGCTGCCGCGGCTGCTGTCGCGCCGGCAGCGCGCCCGCGAGAACGTCGGGTGGCGCGGCGCGACCGTCGTGTCGTGGGCGGGCATGCGCGGGGTGGTGTCGCTCGCGGCGGCGTTCGCGATCCCGTTCGAGGCGTCCGGCGCCCCGTTCCCCGGCCGCGACCTGATCATCTTCTTCACGTTCACGACCGTGCTCGGGACGCTGCTGGTGCAGGGGCTGACGTTCCCGGCGCTGATCCGGGTGCTCGGCGTCGGCAGCGAGCGGGAGCGCTACACCGACCGGGTCGCGGAGGCGGGCGCGCAGCACGCGGCGGCGAACGCGGCGCTGGAGCGGCTGGAGGAGCTGAACGCCGCCGAGGAGCTGGACGAGGCGGTCGTGCAGCGGCTGCGGCAGCTGGCCGAGCACCGGCAGCTGCGGGCGTGGGAGCGGCTCGGCGGCGGGACGGGCCCGGAAGGCGAGGAGGTGCCGACGGCCACCTACCGGCGGCTGCGGCGGGAGATGCTGTCGGCGGAGCGCCAGGTGTTCGTGCGGATGCGCGACGAGCGCCGGATCGACGACGAGGTGCTGAACCGGGTCCTGCACGAGCTGGCCCTGGCGGAGGGCGCGCGCCGCCGCGACTGAAGCGGCCCGCCGGGCGGCACGGCCCGCGGGGGGCGTGGCCGGCGGGTGCGGCGGTGCCGCCGGGGCGCCGGAGGACGGCGCCCGCGGCGGCTCTCCTTCACGCCCCGTTCAGGGGCCGCTCGGGGAGTTCGACGGCGTAGGACTCCTTCACCACGTCCAGGTGGTGCCAGGACTCCCGTACCGTCACGCCCGGCACGCAGCGGATCGCGTCCAGGACGGCGACCAGCTCCGCGCGGGAGGCGGCCTCGGCCTGGCCGACGATGTCGTAGCGGCCGAACCCGGTCGCCAGGTAGCGGACGCCGTCCTGCGCGGCGACCGCCTCGGCGACCTTGCGGAGCCCGCCGGTCACCACGAGCCCGAACCCGCCGAGCTCGGCGGCGCCGAGGGCGAGCGGGTCGGCGAGCCCGGTGACCTGGATGACCCCGGTGCGCATCAGCCGCACGACGCGGGCCCGGGTGGCGGCCTGCGACAGCCCGATGATGTGGGCGAGCCGGGTGTAGGGGGCGCGCCCGTCGCGCTGCAGCTCCTGGAGCAGCCGCCAGTCGATGTCGTCGAGGGTGACCTCGCCGAGCTCCCGCACCACCGCGTGGGTGTCGCGGACGGTGGAGACCGAGCGGAAGACCTCCGCCGAGCGCACGCCGGGGACGGACCGCAGCTGGTCCACCTCGGCCGCGAGCGCGGCGTCGTCGCGGGTGCGGACCTGCGCGACCAGGTCGTGCGGGCCCGCGGTCAGCGCGGCGAAGCTGACCGCCGGGCGGCCGGCGACGGCGTCCGCGACCTCCCGGGCCGAGCCCTCGACGGTGACCGAGACGTGCCCGATCGCCTCCGCGCCGACGACGGCGGCGTGCACGATGCCGACGACGCGCACGACGCCGGTCTCGAGAAGGTTCTGCACCCGTGCCCGCACGGCCGTGCGGGAAAGCCCGACGCGGTCGGCGAGCGCCTGGAACGTCGCCCTGCCATCCCGCTGGAGCTCGCGGACGAGCACGGCGTCGACCGCATCCAGCACGGCTGTCCTCCTCGACATGTGATGAATCGTTCTGCTGGCAACTGCAAGATCATTCCATTTCAGGACGGTATGACGTCAAATATTGATCTTGCTCGTGTTCGCCCCGCCCGATGACCGTGGAAGCGTCGGCGCCGGGTCGCGGGCGGCGCCGTTTCCGACGCCGCGCCGACCGGTCCGGGAGCGCAACGCGGCCGGGGCCGGCCCGCGCGCGGGCCCGTCCGGGAAAGGGGCGGCGGGCGCGCGGGGTGGCGATGGTCACTCCCGGGGGGACGGTGCGGGCGCGGCGGCCCGCGGCGCGGACGGGTGCGGCAGACCGGGCTCGAGTGCGTGACCTGCATTGCGCCTTCTCCCGGTGTTCTGATGTGCGCGCCCCTACGGCGGGTCGGCCGTCCGCGTGACGCACATGTAAGAAAAGTGCATCGGTGGCGCAGTTACGTCAAGAGGTAACTTTACAGAGAGCCAAGCCTCACGTTGCACGCTTTTCAGCCTCGTCCGCGAAGACACTTCCGTTGCGCCTGGAAGGGCGCGGACACAGCGCGGGAGATCACCCGGACGATCCCCGGGGACACACGACCATCACCCCCGGTCACGGGCCTGCGGCGGCCGGGGGCGGCCCCGGGCGAGCGCTTGGCCGGAGCACCCGCGGGTATGGATCACAATGTACGGTGGCCCAGCCACTCTGATCCGCGATTGGTGTGTAGTACAGCCGTGCACCTGCTGAACGGTGAGCGTTCCGCTCACGATCTCACCTACAACGACGTCTTCATGGTCCCGCGCCGCTCCGCGGTCGGGTCCCGCCTGGAGGTGGACCTCTCCACGGTCGACGGCAGCGGGACCACCGTGCCGCTGGTCGTGGCGAACATGACGGCGGTGTCCGGCCGCCGGATGGCCGAGACCGTCGCCCGGCGCGGCGGCGTCGCGGTGATCCCGCAGGACATCCCGGTCGAGGTCGTCTCGGAGGTCATCGGCTGGGTGAAGGGCCGCGACCTGGTGGTGGACACCGCCATCCGGCTGGACCCGGGCAGCACCGCGGGCGAGGCGCTGGCGCTGCTGCCCAAGCGCGCGCACGGCGCCGTGATCGTGGTCGAGGACGACCGGCCGGTCGGCGTGGTGACCGAGGCCGACTGCCAGAGCGTCGACCGGTTCGCCCAGCTGCGCGACATCATGTCGCGGGACCTGGTGACGCTGCCGCACGGCGTCGACCCGCGCGAGGCGTTCAACCGGCTGCACGAGCGCGGGCACCGGCTCGCGCCCGTGGTGGACGCCGGCGGCCGCCTCACCGGCGTCCTCACCCGGACCGGCGCGCTGCGCGCCACCCTCTACAAGCCCGCCGTGGACGCGGCGGGCCAGCTGCGCGTCGCCGCGGCGGTCGGCGTGAACGGCGACGTGGCGGGCAAGGCGAAGGCGCTGCTGGAGGCGGGCGCCGACCTGCTCGTGGTGGACACCGCGCACGGCCACCAGGAGAAGATGATCAGCGCGCTGGCGGCGGTGCGGGGCCTGGACCCGTCGGTGCCGGTGGTGGCGGGCAACGTGGTGACCGCCGAGGGCACCCGCGACCTGATCGAGGCGGGCGCCGACATCGTCAAGGTCGGCGTCGGCCCGGGCGCGATGTGCACCACCCGGATGATGACCGGGGTCGGGCGGCCGCAGTTCTCCGCCGTGCTGGAGTGCGCCGCCGAGGCCCGCCGGCTCGGCCGGCACGTGTGGGCGGACGGCGGCGTCCGGCACCCGCGCGACGTGGCGCTCGCGCTCGCGGCGGGGGCGGCGAACGTGATGGTGGGCTCCTGGTTCGCCGGCACCTTCGAGTCGCCGGGCGACCTGCAGCACGCCGCCGACGGCCGGATGTACAAGGAGAGCTTCGGCATGGCGTCGGCGCGGGCCGTCCGGCTGCGCACCGCCGAGGACTCGCCGTTCGACCGGGCCCGCAAGGCGCTGTTCGAGGAGGGCATCTCCACCTCGCGGATGTTCCTGGACCCGCAGCGCCCCGGCGTCGAGGACCTGATCGACTCGATCGTGGCGGGGCTGCGCAGCTCCTGCACCTACGCGGGCGCGCGCACGCTCGAGGAGTTCCACGAGCGGGCCACGGTCGGGATCCAGAGCTCCTCCGGCTACGCCGAGGGGATGCCGCTGTCCACCAGCTGGTGACCCGCCGCTGACCGGCACGCGGCGCCGGATTTACGCGACACGGCCCCGGATCGGCCTCCCGATCACCCCGGTGACCTGCACGCTCTTGGTGCGGGGCGGGGATGCGGCGTCCGCCGCCCCGAAGGGGGCGACAGCATGGTCGAGGGGTTTGCGGCCGGCGCGGGCGGCGCGTCCGGCGGGCGGGCCGGGA
>NZ_WBMR01000354.1 GCF_008923365.1 Actinomadura montaniterrae | reverse complement strand
GCCACAGGTCCTCCGGCGAGGCGATCCCGCCCGGCAGGCGGCAGGCCATGCCCACGATCGCGACAGGCTCGCCGGACAGGGCGTGCGGGACGGCCGCGTCCCGGTTGGCGGGCTCGGCGAGCAGCGACGCCCGCAGGTGGCGTGCGACGGCGAGCGGGGTCGGATGGTCGAAGGCGAGCGTGGCGGGCAGCGGCAGCCCGGAGGCGGCGGCCAGCCGGTCGCGCAGGGCGACGGCGGTCAGCGAGGTGAGCCCGAGGTCGCGGAACGGCGCGTCGGCGGGGAGGTCGCCGCCGGCGCCGAGCAGGTCGGCGACCGCCGTCCGGACGAGGTCCGTCAGCAGCCGGTCGCGGTCGGCCGGGCCGGGCAGGTCCAGGAGCCGGCGGCGCAGGTCCGCGGCCGCGCCGTCGTCCGCGGCCACCGGACGGGCCGGGGCCTCGATCAGATCGCGCAGCGGGGCCGGGACCCCGTCGGCGCGCACCGCCGCCGGGTCGAGGCGGAACGCGGCGAGGCAGGTCTCCTCCGAGGCGAGCGCCGCGTCCAGCGCCGACATGCGGTCCCGGGCCGTCAGGCGCCCGACGCCCGGCGGCGGCGGACGGCCGTCGCCCTCGACGGGACCCAGGGCCAAGGACAGCGCGGGCCGCTCGTCGGCCGCGCGGCGGCGGGCCAGCGCGTCGAAGGATGCGCCGAGGGCGGCCTCCACCTCCCCTTCGCGTCCGGCGGCTCCGAGCAGCCCAGTGGCCGGGGAGAGCAGCACGAACGCGTCGAGGTCGTGGTCCCGGGTCAGCTCGGACAGGTTCACCGCCCCCGCAAGGGCGGCCTCGGCGTCCTGTCCGCCGGGCGCGTGGACGACGGCACCGATCGGGCCGCTCGCGGCGAGCAGCGCGGCGAGGGCGTCCCGGTCGGCGGCGTCGTCGGCGACGGTGGCGACATCGGCTCCGTGGGCCGCGGCCAGGTGGCGGGCCACGGCCGCGCCGAGCTCGCCGCCGGCCCCGGTGACGAGCACGGTCCGGCCCGCGCCGATCGGGCCGCGCGGGGCCGCGTCCAGCGGCGCGGTGGCACGGACGGCGCGCGGTACCAGGAGGACCCCCGAGCGGACGGCCGCCTGCGGCTCCCCGGCGGACAGTGCCTCGGCCGCCCACCGCTCCGCGTCGTCCCCGGCGTCCCCGGTGTCCAGGTCGAGCAGCGTGAACCGGCCCGGGTTGGCGGCCTGGACGCCGCGCATCGCCGCCCACACGTCCGCCTGGGCGCGGTCGATCGCGGTGCTGGTCCACTCCACGGCGACCGCACCGCGCGTGACGACGACCCGGTGGGCGCCCGCGCCGCCGTCGCCGGACGTCCAGGCCGTGAGCCGAGCCGAAAGCTCCCGCGCGTCCGTGTCCGCCGAGGCAACCACCACTTCCGGGCGCACGTCCTCCGCGCCGGGGCGGCCCGGTACCGAGGGGAGCGGGATCCAGTCCAGGCGGAACAGCGACTCGTGGCGCCCGCCGCCCGTCGCGCGCAGCCGCGCGGGACGCTCCAGCAGCAGGCGCCGCGCGACCTTCCCGGAGGCCGTGCGCGGGACATCGGCTATCTCGTACAGCTCCTCGGGCACCTTGAAGTAGGCGAGGCGCTCCCGGCACGCGGCGAACAGCGCCTCGGGGTCCAGTCCCTCCGGCCCCGGCACGACGAAGGCCACCGGGACCTCCCCGAGCACCTCGTGCGGACGGCCCGCCACCGCGACGTCCGCCACGCCGGGCCGTCCCCGCAGGACCTCCTCCACCTCGCCGGGGTGGATGTTCTCCCCGCCCCGGATGATGAGCTCCTTGATCCGGCCGGTGATGGTGAAGTAGCCGGCGGCGTCGCGCCGGGCCAGGTCGCCGGTCCGGTACCAGCCGTCGCGGAACGCCTCGGCGGTCTCCTCCGGCCGGCCGTGGTAGCCGGCCATCACGCTCGGGCCGCGGACCCAGACCTCGCCCTCCTCCTCCGCCCCGACGTCGGCGCCGGTCTCGGGATCCACCAGCCGCACGCCGAGCCCCGGCACCGGCAGCCCGCACGACCCCTCGACGCGGGCGCCCGTCGGCCAGTTGATGGTGATCGACCCGCACGTCTCGGTGCTGCCGTAGGCGTCCAGCAGCGGCGCGCCGAACGCCTCCTCGAACGACCGGCGCAGCGCCGCCGTGGTCACCGCGCCCCCGACCAGGCACATGCGCAGGTGCGGCGCCGTGAACCCCTCCTCGCGCGCGGCCCGGACGAGGTGGTGGTACATCGTCGGGACGCCCGCGAGGAAGGTGATGTCGTCCTCGCGGAGCGCGCCGAGCACCTCCGCCGCGCTGAAGCCGTCCAGGATGCGGGCGGTCGCGCCGACCGCGGTGACGGCGAGCACGCACGCGATGTGCGAGAGGCTGTGGAACAGCGGCAGCGGCCACAGGACGCGGTCGTCGGCGGACAGGCCGGGGACCGGCACGTAGCAGGCGGCGACCGACCACAGGCAGTTGCGCTGGGTGGAGACGACGCCCTTGGGCCTGCCGGTGGTGCCGGAGGTGTAGAGCATCCACGCGGGTTCGTCGAGGCCGAGGTCGTCGCGGGCGGGCGTGCCCGGCTCGGTGCCGGCGAGCGACTCGAACGGCACCGCCGCGGGGAGCGCCTCGGGCGGCGCGTCGCCGGTGACCACGACGGCGACGTCCGGCCGCGCGGCCAGCACCCGGGCCAGCGGCGCGGCGTGCGCCGGGTCGGTGATCACCAGCCGGGCGCCGCTGTCGTCCAGCAGGTAGGCCAGCTCGGCCTCGGTGACGCGCGGGTTCACCGGGACGCCGATCGCGCCCGCCCGGACCAGCGCCAGGTAGCCCTCCACCGTCTCGACGCGGTTGCCGAGCAGGAGGGCCGCGCGGTCGCCGGGCTGCAGCCGGCGCTCCGCGAGATGCCCCGCGAGACGCCGGGTCCGCGTTTCCAGCTCGGCATAGGTCACGGCGCGCCGGGCGTCCCGGAAGGCGATCTTCCGGGGCGCCCGGCGGGCGTGCTCGTCCAGCAATTCGGGCAGTGGCCGAATCAGCTCCGTGCGCAGCATTCCGGCGCATCCCCCAATGCGAAGGTGACGGTGCGGAACCGCCCGCAGGAAATGTGCGGGCGGATGCGCCCAGTCTCATCAAGGAATGGTCGGGACAATCCCCTAACCGCCCCCCTCAACGGTCCTTGCTCACGTCCGGACCGGGGGACGGGGCGGAGTCAGCAGGCCGAGCAGGTCGGCGGGGCGGTGCAGCACCGCGTCCGGCCGTTCGGCCAGCAGCGGCGCGGGGTCGCTCTCGCCCCACAGGGCGGCGATCGCGCCGACGCCGGCGGCCCGCGCGCTGTGCAGGTCGGTGACGGCGTCGCCGACCATCACCGCCTCGTCCGGGCGGGCGCCGAGCAGGGCGAGGGCGCGTTCGACGATGTCGGGCGCGGGTTTCGGGCGGGCGACCTCGTCCGAGCCGATCACGTGCTCGAAGTACCCGGCGATGCCGAGGACGGCGAGCAGCGAGCGCGCCCGGGGCCCGCTCTTGCCGGTCGCAACGGCAAGCCGCAGGCCGCGCCGGCGCAGCCCGGCCAGCAGCGGCCCGACGCCCTCGAAGACGGTGACCTCGCCGGCGAGCCGGTAGCTCTCCCGGACGAACGGCTCCTCGATCTCGGGCGGCAGGCCCATGATGCGCATGATGTCGGGGAAGTAGCGGCCGAGGTGCCTGCTGTACTCCTCGAAGGGCGCCGGGCCGTCGCCCATCACCTCGGCGTAGGCGGTCTGGAACGCCCGGCGCATCACGTCGAAGCTGTCCACGATGACGCCGTCGAGGTCGAAGACCACCGCGCGCACCGCGGGGCGGCCGGTGGCATCGTCAGGCATGGCCCGCTCCCGCCGCCACCGGCGTCCGGGCCGCCGGCCGGGCCGAGTCGTACAGCCGGCCGATCGCCGCGATCATCTCCCGTGCGCGCGCGACGGCGACGCCGCGGCGCCCCGGGTCGGCCAGCAGGGCGGGCAGCTCGTCCAGCTGGCGCGAGTACTCCGCGCCGACCGGCTCCCGGGGGACGGGAACGGGCCGGGCGACGCCGTGCCGGGTGCGCACCAGCGCGGGCGCCTCCTGCCGGTTGGTGCTGAACCCGAACGTGCAGCGCAGCGCGGCCGTCCCGGCGGCGCCCTCCACGGTGATCGCGGTGACGTCCCGGGTCTCGTGCGACGCCCAGCTCGCCCGCAGCGCCACCGAGACGCCGCGGTCGGTCACCAGGAACCCGCGCGCGGTGTCCTCGACGTCGCCTGCGGCACCGTCCGCGGCGGAAGCGCCGGGCGCGGCCTGCTTCCAGCGCGCGCGGCGCGAGGGATCGTTGACGAAGTCGGACGAGACCGCGCCGAGGACCCGGTCGAACGCCGTCGGCCCGAGCAGCGGCTCCACGGCGTCGAACAGGTGCCAGCCGAGGTCGAGCAGCGCGCCGCCGCCCGCCTGCTCGCGCCGGACGAACCAGCTGCTCGCCGTGGGCACGCCGTGCGCACGCACCCACGACAGGTCGATGTGGCGGATCGGGCCGAGGCCGGCGGCGACGTCCAGCAGCGCCCGGACGTCGGCGCGGTACCGGGCGGCGCTGCCCGCCAGGAGCACCGCGCCGCCCGTCAGCTCGGCCGCCGCGAGCCGGTCCGCCTCGGCGACGCTGAGGCAGACCGGTTTCTCCACGAACACCGGCACGCCCTTGGAGAGCAGCCGGGCCGCGACGGGCGCGTGCAGGTGGTTGGGGACGGCGACCACGGCCAGGTCCACGGTCGCGGGGTCGAGCCCGTCGACCTCCGCGAGCGCGGCCGGCGCTCCCGCCGCGGCGCGCGCGGCCGGGTCGGGGTCGACGACGGCGGTGACGGTGTAGCGCTCGTGCTCGTGCAGCCGGGGCAGCCAGATCCGGCGCCCCGCCCAGCCGAGCCCGACCAGGGCGACGCGGACGCGCGCGGGGCCGGTCACGCCGACCTCACCGCGTCGGCCACGATCTCGGCGACCCGGTGGACCTGGTCCTCGGTGCCGAGGAGCGTGCGGTGGTGCAGCCAGATCCCGTCGCCGGTGAGCGCCTCGGCGTTCGGGCAGCGCGCCGCCAGCTCCTCGGGCGTCGCGTCCGGCGCGCCGGTCTCCCAGAACGCGGCGGTGCGGTAGACGGCGCGGAACACCACGAAGGCGGGCACGCCGCGCGCCACGAGCGCGTCGACGAGCGCGTCGCGGCGCTCGCCCGCCAGCTCCGGCACCCGGAACATCGCCATGTAGTGCGGCACCCGGTCGGCGCGGGCGTCGCGCTCCTGGGGCAGGACGCCCGGGATCTCGGCCAGCAGCCGGTCCAGCACGGGCGCCCGCTGCTCGCGGGTGTCGATCTGCTCGTCCAGGCGGCTCAGCTGGGCGCGCAGCACCGCGGCGGAGAACTCGTTCAGGCGGAAGTTCGAGCCCGAGGTCCGGTGGTGGTAGCCGCGGTCGTCGCGCGGGCGGCCGCAGCTGTGCCGCAGGAAGCCCTCCTCGTAGGAGTCGCGGTCGGGGAAGGTGACCGCGCCGCCCTCGCCCGCCGTCATGAGCTTGCCGTTCTGGAAGCTGTAGGCGGCGATCGTGCCGAACTCCCCGACGCGGCGGCCGTTCCAGCGGGCCCCGTGCGCGTGCGCGGCGTCCTGGACGAGCGGGACGCCGCTGTCGGCGGACAGCTTGGCCAGTGCGTCCATGTCGGCGAGCTGCCCGGCGATGTGCACCGGCATGATCGCCCGGGTGCGCGGCCCGACCGCCGCCGCAGCGGCCGCCGCGTCCAGGTTGTAGGTGCCGGGGTCGACGTCCACGGGCACCGCGACCGCGCCGAGCCGCTGCACCGCCTGCGACGAGGAGATGAAGGTGAACGCCGGCACCAGGACCTCGTCGCCCGAGCCGATCCCGAGCACCTGGAGGGCCAGCTCCAGCGCGTGCGTGCCGTTCGTCACGGCGAGCGCGTGCGCGGCGCCCTCGTGCTCGGCGAACTCGCGCTCGAAGGCGTCGACCTCGCCGCCGCCCATGCGCCACCACTGGCCCTGCTCCAGCGCGCGGACCAGCCCCTCGCGTTCCCGCCCGTCGTACTGCGGCCACTCCGGCAATCCGATATCGGTCACGTGCTCCACATCCTCCGGGTCGTGCGTTCCGGCCGTTTCACAAAGCGTCCCCAGCGGGGATTTCATCGGCACGGTACCCAAGCCGGGAGGGCATTTCCCATCCCCTATCGCACCCCCTATATTTCCCTTGCCCTAATGTCGCGCGACGATTCCGCGCAGCAAATGCGCAGCGCATGTTATAACGGCGGACGTGCAGTTGCTTTTGCTGAACGGACCGAATCTGGGGATTCTCGGGCGCCGGGAGCCGGAGATCTACGGGACCGACACGCTGGCCGACGTCGAGGCGGCCGTCCGCGCGGAGGTGGCGGCGCGCGGCTGGGAGGTGGTGGCGGTGCAGCGCGAGTCGGAGGGCGCGCTGATCGAGACGTTGCACGGCCGGTGGGACACCGTCGGCGCGATCGTGAACCCGGGCGCGCTGATGATCGCCGGCTGGGGGCTGCGGGACGCGCTGGCCGCCTACCCGCGCCCGTGGATCGAGGTGCACCTGTCGAACGTGTGGGCGCGCGAGTCGTTCCGCCACGAGTCGGTGCTGGCCCCGGTGGCCGACGGGGTGATCGTCGGGCTCGGGTCGCTCGGCTACCGGCTCGCCGCCCGCGCCCTGCTCGCGCTGGTCCCGGAATGACCCGCCTCGGGATCGACGTCGGCGGGACCAAGGTCGCGCTCCGGCTGGCCGCCCCGCACCGGCCGCCGCGCGACGCCGCGTTCCGCTGGCCGGCGCCGGCGGACCCCGCCGCGGACTGGGCGGCCCTCGCCGGGGAGGTGGCGCGGCTGCGGGCCAGAG
>NZ_WBMR01000353.1 GCF_008923365.1 Actinomadura montaniterrae | reverse complement strand
ATCCGGCACCCGCCCGCCCCGGCCCGGCGGCCACCCGCCCCCGGCCCGGCGGCCGCCCGCCCCCGGCCCGGCGGCTCGTGGCCGGAACCGGCTGGTCCGGCAAAGTACTCATTCGGGATGAGTGTCACTACTCACTGCGAATCAGGCTAGAACGCCTGGTCGCTCTTCCGTAAGGTCTCCCTGTCCGGACGCGGCCGGGGCCCGCGAACCTGGCTTTCCCACGCTTTCCACCCAGGACGAGGACCGGGGGACCAGCCCATGAGAGCCCGCATCACCGCCGTCGCCGCGCACCTGCCGCCGCGCGTCGTCACCAGCGCCGAGGTCGAGGCCCGCGTCGCCGCCGAGAGCCCCGGCTACCGGCCGCACCCCACCATCGTCGAGCGGATGACGGGGATCCGCGCCCGGCACGTCATGGACGACGGCGAGCAGGCCTCCGACCTGGCCGTCGCCGCCGCCCGCCGGGTACTCGACCAGCGCGGCATCGGCGCGGACGCCGTCGACCTGCTGATCTTCGGCTCCGCGTCGCAGGACCTCATCGAGCCCGCCACCGCGCACATCGCCGCCGCCAAGCTCGGCGCATCCTGCCCGGTGTTCGACGTCAAGAACGCCTGCAACAGCTTCCTCAACGGGCTCCAGATGGCGGACGCGCTGATCCGCACCGGCCAGCACGAGCGGGTCCTCGTCTGCACCGGCGAGAGCCCGTCCCGCGCGATCCGCTGGACGGTCCGCGACCGCGCCCAGTTCGCCGACGCGTTCGCCGGCTACACCCTGTCGGACGGCGGCGCCGCGATGCTCGTGGAGGCCGCGACCGACGGCGGCATCTTCTACCGCGACTTCGCCGCCGTCTCCAGCGCCTGGGAGATCGGCACGCTGCCCGCCGGCGGGTCGATGCACCCGCGCGACCCCGAGTACGCCTACTTCAAGGGCGACGGGCGCCGGCTCAAGGAGGCGTTCCTCGCGGCCGGCCCGGAGATCTTCGCCAACGCCCTCACCAAGACCGGTCTGACCTGGGACGACTTCGCGGTGGTGGCCGTCCACCAGGTGACCCTGCCGTACCTTGAGGTGCTGCGGGCGACGCTCGGTGTCCCGTCGGACCGGCTCGTCGTCACGCTGCCCGAGCACGGCAACGTCGCGTCCGCGAGCCTGCCGCTCCAGCTCGCGACCGCGATCGCGGACGGGCGCTGCCGCCCCGGCGACCGCGTCGCGCTCGTCGGCCTCGCCGGCGGCGTCAGCCTCGGCGTCCTGTTCGCGGAGCTGTGACGATGCCGCCGACCACGCCAGACGCGATGAACCTCTGGGTCGTCGTCCCCGCGTTCGACGAGGAGCGCTCGATCGGCGCGACGCTGCACCGGCTCGCCGCGCAGACCGACCCCCGCTTCACGCTCGCCGTCGTCGACAACGGCAGCCGCGACGGGACCGCCGAGGTCGTCCGGGCGTTCGCCGAGGACCACCCGGCGATGGACGTCCGGATCGTCCGGGAACCGGAGAAGGGGACGGGCGCCGCCGCCGACACCGGCTTCCGGCACGCCATGACCGCGGGCGCCACGCACATCGCCCGCACCGACGCCGACTGCCTGCCCGCCCCCGGCTGGATCGCCGCGGTGAAGCGGGCGTTCGCGGACGGCCTGGAGATGGTGTCCGGACCGCTGCGGCCCCGCACCGACGAGTTCCCGCTGAAGCTCTGGGAGCGCCGCCTGCTGCCCGCCGTGATCGGGATCGCCGCGGCGTTCGGCCGGTTCCGCCCCGGCAACCAGGACCCGCTGTACCTGGGGCCGTACGTGATGATGCCGGGCTGCAACGTTGCCATCACCGCCGACCTGTACAAGCGGGCCGGCGGGTTCCCGCGCACCCGCATCGAGGAGCTCCACGAGGACCGCGCACTCGTCAACCGCGTCCGCTACCTGACCGACGCCTACGGCCTGCGCAAGGACGTCGTCGTGTACGGGTCGGTGCGGCGGCTGCGCGCGTTCGGGCTGGTCAAGACCCTCGGCTGGTACGCCGACCACCGCTACGTGCCCGAGGTGGTGGACATCCGATGAGGACCCCCGACTGGGAACGGCGCCTCTACCTGACCGCGCACCCGTTCGCCTACCCGCTGCTGCGCGGCCTCGCCCGGCGCGGGCCGATCGTCCGGGTGCCGGGCCTCGGCGTCGTCGTGAACGCGGCGCCGCTCGCCCGCGAGGTGCTGATGGACGGCGAGACGTTCCGCAAGGACGGCCCCGGCTCGCCCGGCGAGTTGTGGACGCCCGTGCTCGGGCCGTCCGTCCTGCTGAACATGGAAGGCGACGCGCACCGCGCGCTCCGCCGCCGCCTCACCGACCTGTTCACGCCGTCCTACACCGACGCGCTGTGCGCGCGCGTGCTCGCGGACCCGCTGGAACGGCTCGCCGACCGCCTCGCGCGCGGCGCGACCGTCGACCTCGTGGACGCCGCGCGCGTTATGGCGGGCGCCGTCATCAGCGAGGTCATCGGGCTCGACGCGGGCACCGAGGCGGACTGGCGGCACCTGTTCGAGCAGGGCGAGCGGATCGTGTCGATGGTGTCGCTGCGGACCCGGCGGCTCAGCCCGGCGCAGATCGAGCGAGCCCGCGCCGTCCTCGACCCGCTCGGCGCGATCGCCGCCAAGGCCTACGCCGCCGGCGACGAGTCCACGGTCATGGGCCGGATGCGGGCGCTCGGCCTCTCCGAGGACGAGGCGCGCGGCGCCGCCGGCGCGTTCTTCCTCACCGGCACCGAGACCGTCGCCACCCTGCTGCCCCGCCTGATCGCGCTGCTCGCCGACTCGGGGCAGCTGCCGCGGGTCGCCGCCGCGCGCGGGCTGCTCGACCGGGCGATCGACGAGGCGATGCGCGTGACGACGCCGACGCCCGTGATGCTGCGGAGCGTGCATCGCCCGGCGGTCGTCGGCGGCGTGGCGATCCGCCCCGGGGACCGGGTGCTCATCGCCACGCACAACTGCTGCCGCGACCTCGGGCCGTTCGACCTCGAAGGCCTGCACCCGCCGGAACTGCGGCGCCTCTGGTTCGGCGCGGGCCCGCATTTCTGCATCGGCTTTCCGCTCGCCACGGCGCAGATCCGGCGCGTCGCCCGGACGCTCCTGGACGCCGCGCCATTGCGCATCACCAGCCGCGCCGCCGCCCGCGGCGTCCTGATCCCGACCTACAGCCATCTCGCCGTCCGTTCGGAGGCCGTCGCATGACGCTCGTCCGGCAACTGCTCGACCAGGCCGCGCGGACCCCGGACGGCGTCGCCCTGGTGTCCGGGAACGGCACGCAGCTCACTTATGGCGAACTGCGCCGCCAGGTGCTCGCCGTCCGGCACGGGCTCCTTTCCGCGGGCCTCGCGGAAGGCGACGGAGTGCTCTTCTCCGTCCGCCCGTCACCGGAATCCCTCGTTCTTGCGCTCGGCGTCGTCGCCGCCGGGGGAGTGGTCGTCTTCGCCGATCCCGGAGCCGGGCCGGAAATGTTCACGGCCCGGCTGCGATTGGCGCGGCCGCGCTGGTCCGCCGCCGAATCGGTGCTCTACGCGGGGAGCCGGCTGAGAATCGTCCGGGCCTACGCGCGGCGGCGCGGGCTGCTGCTCCCGAATCTCGCCGAACTGCAGATCCCCGGCGAGGACCCGATGCGGCACATCCACGTCGGCCGCCGCCTCCCCGGAGTGCCGCGAGGCTCGCTCTCGCTCGCCGACCTGCTGCGCGGCGACGCCCCGGAGCCGTCGCAGGACACCGACCCGGACGCCCCCGCGGCGGTCATCTTCACCTCCGGGACCACCGCCGCGCCGCGCGCCGTCGCCCATTCCCAAGCGTCCCTCGCCGCCGCACTCGGCCTTTTCCGCGACCGGATGCCGCTCGGGCCCGGCGACGTCGTCCACACCGACCAGCTGATGCTCGGGCTGCCGACGCTGATATCCGGTGCCCGCTGGTCGATGCCGCCGCTGTTCTGCTCGCCCGCCGATTTCGCGCGCCTCATGCGCGAACGCGGCGCCACCCACACGTTCTGCGTCCCCGTCCACCTCGCCGAGATCCTGGACGCGGTGCCGGAACTGCCGCCGTCGCTCCGCTACGTCCTGCTCGGCGCCGCACCAGCACCCGCCGGAATCCTGAAACGCGCGACGAGCGCGACGTCCGCCGAAGTGCTCTCCGTCTACGCCATGACCGAGATATTGCCGGTCGCGATCGCGTCGGCCGAAGAGAAACTCGCGCACACCGGGTCCGGCGCCGAAGGCGACCTTCTGGGCACTCCTCTTCCGGGCGTCGGAGCGCGGCTCGCCGACGACGGGGAACTGCTCCTTTCCGGGCCGAACCTCTGCCGCGGCTACCTCGGCACCGAACCTTTCGAGGAACTCGCCACAGGCGACCTGGCCCGCCTGGACGACGGCCGGATCGTCCTGACCGGCCGGAAGAAGGACATGCTCATCCGCGGCAAATTCAACCTCTACCCCGGCCTTTACGAGCCGTCCATCGCCGCGCTCCCCGGCGTCGACGAGGCCGCCATCGTCGGCGTCCCCGACCACGAGACCGGGGACGAGGAGGTCGTCCTCGCCGTCACCGGCACCGCCGACCCCGCGCGCCTCCGCCGCGACCTGCCCGCCGTCATCGACCACGACGCGCTGCCCGACCGCGTCATCGTCCTCGACGCGCTGCCCCGCTCCGGCCGCACCCGCAAACTCGACCGCGACCGCCTCCGCGACCTCGCGGCGCGGCCCGCCCGGCACCCGGGGACGCCCGGATGAGGATCGCCGTCACCGGCGCGTCCGGCTTCGTCGGCGGCGCCGTCTGCCGCGCCCTGACCTGCCGCGACATCACCGTCCACGCGTTCGGGCGGCGGCCGTCCGTCCCGCCCGGCCACCTCGCCGGCGCCGCCTACCGGTCCTGGGACCTCACCCGCGGCCCGATCCCGGACGCGCCCGCGGTCGACGCCGTCGTCCACTGCGCGGGCAGCGTCACCGACTGGGGACGGCCCGCCGACCTGTTCGCCGCCAACCTCACCGGCACCCGCAACGCCCTCGCGTCCTTCCCCGGCGCGCGGTTCGTGCACGTCAGCACCGCCAGCGTGTACGACCCGTTCCGGCCCAGTGTCATGGCCACCGAAGACGAGGCGCCCGTCGCCCGCTACCTCAACGCCTACGGCGCCTCCAAGGCCGCCGCCGAACGCCTCGTCCTCGGACGCGGCGCGATCGTCCTGCGCCCGCACGCCGTCTACGGGCCCGGCGACACCACGCTGCTGCCGCGCGTCCTGTCCGCCGTCCGGGGGCCGCTGCTGCCGGCCGTCGGGACGGGCCGGCAGCGGATCAGCCTGACCTCGATCGCCAACCTCGTCCAGGCGTGCCTGCTCGCCGCGACCGGGCCCGTCGCGTCCGGCGTCTTCAACGTGGCCGACGCCGCTCCGGTCGTGATCGGCGACGCGTTCCGCGAGATCCTCGCCGAACGCGGCGTCGCCGCCTGTCCCGTCTACCTCCCGGCGGGCGCCGCCCGGCCCCTTGCCGCCGTCGCCGAGGGCGCGTTCCTGCTGGCCCGCCGGCCCGGGCCGCCGCGCCTCACCCGCTACGCGATCAGCCACCTCGCCGTCGAGCGGACCCTCGACATCACCGCCGCCCGCGACGTCCTCGGCTACGCGCCGCACGCCACCACCTTCGCCGGAGCCGCCGCCTGGTAACCGTCAACTGCCGGTTGACGATTCTCGATCGTCAACCTATGGTTGACGCATGAGCGAACCCGCGCAGACCGGCGTCCAGATCCGGCTGGACGACCTCATCGCCGCCATCAAGAAGGTCCACCCCGACGCCCTCGAACAGCTCACCAGCGCCGTCGTCGCCGCCGAGCACCTCGGCGAGGTCGCCGACCACCTCATCGGCCACTTCGTCGACCAGGCCCGCCGCTCCGGCGCGTCCTGGACCGACATCGGCAGGAGCATGGGCGTCAGCAAGCAGGCCGCGCAGAAGCGCTTCGTCGCCAAGGGCGCGCCCGCCGACCTCGACCCGTCCCAGGGGTTCTCCCGCTACACCGTCCGCGCCCGCAACGTCGTCATCGGGTCGCAGAACGAGGCCCGCGCCGCCGGCAGCGCCGAGATCACCCCCGCCCACCTCGTCCTCGGCCTGATCGCCGACCCGCAGTCCCTGGCGAGCAAGGCGATCATCGCGCAGGACGTGCTGCTCGACACCGTCCGGCAGGCCGCCACCGCCGCGCTGCCGCCGGAGGCCGCCGAGGTCCCCGCCCTCATCCCCTTTGACCAGGACGCCAAGAAGTCCCTGGAGCTGACCTTCCGCGAGGCCCTCCGCCTCGGCCACAACTACATCGGCACCGAGCACATCCTCCTCGCCCTCCTCGAACACGAGAACGGAACCGGCATCCTGTCCGAGGCGGGCGTCACCAAGCCCGCCGCCGAAGCCCACATCGCCACCGCCCTCGCCGCCTTGGTCGCCGAACAGTCGGAGTAGCCCCTCGCCCTCCAAAGCCCCCGAGTGCCCGCCATTCGGGGGCCGCAGGCTGCGCGCGGTGTCGGGGCTGTGTCGCTGGCTTGGCGTTGTTGGCCTGCCGGTTCGGGGGATGCGATGCGCTGAGGTCCATCCCCAGCTCGGCTGCTCGTGGGATGGGTTGGGCGATCGTGCCCGTGGCAGGGTGCTGTGAGCTTGGGCGGCTGAGCTCATGGGGTGCGCCGGAGGGGCTGTGGGCGGGGCGTGGAGCTGGAGCGGGCGGTCTTCGCGAGGCGATGTGATGTTGGGGACGGGACGTTCGGGCCGGGAGGCCGGGAACGTCTCGTCAGTTCGGCCGGGAGTTCGGCCGGGAGTTCAGGTCAGGAGTACGAGCCGGGAGTCCCAGGTGGGATTTTGGGGGCGGCGGGGGCGGGTGTTCGGGGTATCGGCGAGAGGGGTGTTCGGGTGGTGGGGTGGCGCTTGCGTACGGGGCCGCCCCTCCAAAGTCAAGGGCGCCTTCGGCGTCGCTTCGCGATGGACTTCGTCCAC
>NZ_WBMR01000352.1 GCF_008923365.1 Actinomadura montaniterrae | reverse complement strand
CACCCTCGGCACGTCCGACCTGCGCGCCCTCGACCTGCCGCCCCCGGCCGTCCCGGCGGGCGCGCTCCGCTCCGGCGCGGCCGGGCGGGTCCTCGCGGGGCCCATGAGGCGCGGCGAGCCGCTCACCGACGCCCGCCTGGTCGGCGAGGGACTCCTGCGTGGCTACGGCCCCGGGACGGTCGCCGCGCCCGTCCGGATCGCCGACGCCGACACCGTCCGCCTGCTGCACTCCGGCGACCGCGTCGACGTCCTGGCGGGCCCACCGCCCTCAGGCCTCGACGACCTCCCCGGCCGAGACGACCGGTGGAGCGAAGCCCGAGTGATCGTGTCCGGCGTGCCCGTAGTGACCGTGCCCCGCCACGAAGACGAAGGCGGCCACGAGGGCGCCCTGGTGGTCCTCGCGACCGACCGCGCGCAGGCCCAAGCGCTCGCCGGCACACGCTCCGCCCTCTCCATCACCCTCACCACCCCCTGACCACCCCACGCCCGCCCCGGCGCGGCTCCGGGCGTTGCTGGGCGGCTCCGGGGGTTGCGGGGCGCTGTTGGGGGTCTGTGATCAGCGGCAGGCGCCTGGGCGCGTGGCGGAGGTTCTGGAGTGTGTTGGGGTGGGCTGGGGTGTGGCTGCGGGCGGGTTCGGGATCGACTTGGCGCGAGGGGTGAACTTTCATTACCATCCGTAGCCGTTCCGTCCGGCTCCGGCCGGACCGGGCATCAGTGATATAGCGCACGCGGGAGTGAGAACCCCCTCCGATCAGGGCAGACCAGGCGCGGATCGGCCGCGCCCCTCCCCGCGTGCCCAGAGCCGATCGCCTCCAGGAGCGCGTCCGACGGGACGCGCCCCGCCGACCCCCGGGAGCACACCATGGGCGGATTCAAGAAGTTCCTCTTCCGCGGAAACCTCGTCGACCTCGCCGTCGCGTTCGTCGTCGGCGCCGCGTTCGCCTCGCTCGTCAAGGACTTCGCGAACTCCTTCATCACCCCGCTGATCGCGCTGATCGGCGGCAAGCCCGACTACACCCGGCTGTCCCTGACGGTCGACGGCACGACGTTCCCGTACGGCGTCTTCGTCACCTCGGCGATCGCCTTCTTCATCACCTCGGCGATCGTCTACTTCCTCGTCGTGCTGCCGACCGCGAAGCTGATCGAGCGGATGGACCGCGGGAAGGAGGCCACCGAGCGCGAGTGCCCCGAGTGCCTCGCCGAGATCCCTATCAAGGCGCGGCGCTGCCGGTTCTGCACCTCCGAGATCGTCCCGCTGGCGCAGACCCCCTGACGGCTCAGTACTGGCTCTCGGTGCCGTACTCCCAGTGCCAGGGCTCGAACGGATTGCTGTAGGCCCACGCCGGGTGGAACCAGCCGTACTTCTTGGAGTTGGCCTTCAGCCAGTTGAACTGCACCGAGCCCTGGTTCTGCACCCCGCCGCAGACGTCGATGGCCTGCCCCTTGCCGTGGTTGCTGGTGCCGGGGACGGCCGCGAAGCCGGGGCGCCGCACGTACACGGACTGCTGCTCGGCCAGGCTCCGGTAGGAGTCCGTCAGGCACATGTCGCGACCGAAATGGGCCTTGTACGCCGCGTTCAGCTTGTAGAAGGCCAGCGCCGCGTCCGCGCGCAGCTCGCGTCCCTTCTGCGGCAGCGGGCACAGGTACTTCTGCGGGATCAGCCCGTTGGGGAACTTCTTGGCGTCGGCGGCGAGGCTCTTGTCGCATCCGAGCTCCAGCCGCTTGCTCTCGGGCAGCTTCTTGAGCATCGCGTTGAGCTGGTCGGTGAGCTGCGCGGACCGCTGCTTGAGCCCGTCGATGTCCTGCTGCACGCGGGTCTGCGCGATCGCGTTGCGGGACTGCAGGTCCTGCGCCGTGGACGCCAGCTGCTGGCGGCGCTTCTGCAGCGCGTCGGCACGGTCCACAAGCGCCTGCTGCGACCGGGCGAGCATGCTCACGTCCGCGGTGGCGCGCAGCGCCTCCTCCGGGTTCCCGCCGCCGAACACCGCCATCGACCCGGCGGCGCCGGGCTGCTGGTAGGAGGAGTTCGCGAGCCGTGCCAGCGGCTGCCGGATCTCGTTCAGCTGCGCCTCGGCGTCCGCCAGGTCCTGCAGCGTCGCCTTCAGCTTGCTCTGCGAGGCCGCCAGGTCCTTCTTGCGGCCCTCCATGTCCTTGGTGGCCGACTCGAGTTCGTCGCGAGCCTTGGCGGCGGCCTCGCGCAGCGACTTGACGTCGTCCCCGCCTTCGGCCGCCCTGCCGGCACCCTGCGGCACGAGCGTCGCCATCACCAGGACGGCCGCGGCCAGCGCAGCCGACCGGGGGTTCGGCACGGTGGTTTTCCTCCTGATGCCCGAATACGAACAGCGGCAGAACGCTACTACAGGTTCACAGCCGAACTGGGCGCAACCGGCTCAGCGACCTGTGTGACGATGCCGATGGCACCACTGGTCGAGGTACGGCACGCCCGACCACGGGCACGTCGGCCGCACGTCCGGCGGCCGCGTGGGCTTCGGGGTCGCCTTCTTCGTCGGCTCCGCCTGCGGCGTCACGACCCGCCGCGGCGCCTTCGTCTCCGCCTGCGGATCGCTCTCCGGCGGGACGTACTGCCCGAACGTCGGCTCCGCCGAGGGCGACGCCTCCGCGGCCCGCGGCGTCGGCGTCACCGCCCCGTCCGGCCGTCCCGAGGGCTCCTCGCGCAGCGACAACGCCACCACGGTCGCGAGCGCGACGGGCACCAGGAACGCCCCCGCGATCATCGCGAGGCGCCTCCGCCGAGGCGCGCGCGTCTCGGCGGCCTCCCCGGTCTCCCGGTCCTTCGGCTGCCCGCGATGCCGACCCGTCACGGCACCGAAGCGTACCCACACCGACCCCACCCGGCCTAGAGCGCACATAGGCCATCTCCCGCGCCTTTTGGCGCTCCCTTGAGCCCCGGTTGCCCCCATAACGGGGAGCGCCCAGTACGCCCCTTCCCCTACCCTGTAGGTGCCGTCCGCTACGCTCTTCCGGCGAGCGACGACATGCCTCCGTAGCTCAGGGGATAGAGCACCGCTCTCCTAAAGCGGGTGTCGCAGGTTCGAATCCTGCCGGGGGCGCCAGTGCGGGGGTTTTCCGGGGTGCGCGCCCCTTATTCGGCCTGGTCGGGGCGGTGTCCCGCCTGAGCGGGGCGGTGTCCGGCCTGGGCGGGGTGTTATCCGGCCTGGTCCAGGTGGGGGGCGGTGTCGTAGGACTCGCGGGCGTCGAGCAGTTCGTCCCAGTGGTGCTCGGCCCAGGCGCAGGCGGCCGCCATCGGTTCGAGCATGCTGCGGCCCAGCGGGGTCAGCTCGTACTCCACGTGCGGCGTGGCCTCGGCGTAGACGGTGCGCTTGATCAGGCCGTCGCGTTCGAGGGAGCGCAGCGACCGGGTGAGGACCTTGGGCGTGACGCGGCTCAGCGGCACGCGCAGTTCGGAGAAGCGGCGCGGCCCGCCCTCGAGGCAGCGGATGACGAGCCCCGCCCACTTGTCGCCGAACCGGATCGGGTTGAGCGAGGACGGGCACAGCTCCTCGAACATGTCGGCGGGCAGCGGTTCCCTCATGGCGCCACGATAGCCGGTATCCCGGAGGGAACCGCGGCCCTCGTTAACGTCGGCGGACCGGCCGGGCGCGCAGGGCTCCGGCCCTGGTGAGAGGCGGTTCGTCATGAACATCGTGGTCTTCGGCGCGGGCGGGCGCGCGGGCCGGCAGGCCGTCGCGGAGGCGCATCGGCGCGGCCACCGGGTCACCGCCGTGGTGCGCGACCCGGCACGCCACGGCGACCTCGCCGGCGCGCGGGTGGTGGCGGGAGACGTCACCGACGCGGACGGCATCGCGCAGGCGGCCGCCGGGCACGACGCCGCGATCAGCGCCGCCGCGGACCTGTCGGCGCCGCCGCACGACTTCTTCACCGCCTCGTCCCGCGCCCTGGCCACCGGGTTGACGAAGGCGGGGGTACGCCGGCTGGTGGTGGTCGGTCTCGCATCGATCCTGCCCGGGGCGTCCGGGGCGCCTTTGATGGACGAGCCCGGCTATCCCAACGAGTACCGCTCCTTCTACCTCGGTCACGCGGCAGGCCTGGAGGAGCTGAGGGCCGGCGATCTGGACTGGGCTTACGTGGCTCCCGCCGGGGACTTCGACCATGCCGGTGCGCGCACCGGCGCGTATGCGATCGCCGACCACGGGGACCCGGCCAGCCGGATCTCGTATGCGGACTTCGCCGTCGCCTTGCTCGACGAGGTCGACGCACCCCGGCACCACCGTGCGGCCGTCAGCATCCGGGAGACGTGATGCCGCGGGTGCACGACAGCCCCGCCGAGCACATCCGCCGGTTCTCGAGGAGACCGGCGGGCGGCCACGTCCAGGCGTGAACGAACTGCTGCTGACCACCCGGGGCCGGAGGTCCGGCGAGCTGCGCCGCACCGCGCTGGCCTACGAGCGCGACGGCGACCGGTACGTCCTGGCGGCGTCCAGGGCCTACCAGGGGCAGACCGTCAGGGAGATCCCTGTGGTCCTCGTGGAGCCCGTGACCGAATAGGGGTGAGCCCCCGCCCGGCCGTGGCGGGGGCTCACCCTGGCGGGGGACGGCGTCAGCCGTTGATCTTGGCTGCGGCGAACTGGGCGCCCTGGGGGACGGTGCCGTTCGTGGCGTAGGTGAGGTGGGCGGAGATGTCGGCGCCGTTCGCGCAGACGGGGTCGCCGAGGTTGCAGAACTCCTTGGCCTTCGGGCCGTAGAGGGAGCTGGCGGTGTTGATGGTCTGGCCGTACAGGCGCAGCGGGTTGCCGTAGACGACGACGGCCTTCACGCGGGGAGCGAGGTCCGTCGGGATGGTGCCGCCGGTGCCGAGCAGGGTCCTGATGCCGATCGCGATGTCGGTGACGCTCGCGCCCTGCGAGTATCCGCCGAGGACGAACGAGGTGCCCGGGCAGGACGCGGCGACGGACTTGACGTGGTTGCTCATGTCGGTGGCGCCGGGGCCGGCGCTGGTCTGCGCCAGGTCCGCGGCGTAGTTCACCGCGTAGGAGCTGACCGACTTGCCGGGCAGGTCGCCCTTGAGGGCGCTGACGAACGGCGTTCCGACGATGCCGAGGCCGGGCAGTTCGCCGCTGCCGCGGGCGAAGACGACGTCGACGTCGGAGCAGCTCGCGGCGGACGCGGGGGCGGCGGACAGGGTGGCCAGCCCGGCGGCGCCCACGGCACCGGCGAACGCGACGGCGGCGAGCCGCCGGAGGGACGGGGAGAGGGACATGCGGGCCTCTTTCTGCGCCGGGCCCCGATCGGTTCGGGGCCGGTCAGCGCAGGAACGTAGGGGCCCGGCGGGCGCTCCGGCATCGGCAGAATCACCGGCCGGCGCGGCGCACTGGCGATTTCCCCGATGCCGGGAGCAGGGCCGCGGCCGACACTGTGCTTCCCCCCGACCAGTGCTTCCAGGAGGCAACCGTGCGAATTCCCCTGCGCTCCCCGAGACGGCGGGCCACCGCCGCGGCCTTGGGGGCGGTGCTCTTCGGCGCGTTCATCGGCGCGTCGCCGTCCGCCCGCGCGGACGCGGACGACCCGGCCGTCAGCGTCCCGCCCGCGGGGAGCCACGGCTTCCCGTTCCTCGCCGCCGCCGAGGACCTCGGCTCGTACGGCTACACCGAGAACGAGTACTTCATCTCCGGCACCGCCCACTCGTACGCGAAGGCGGGGCTGTGGGGCTCGGACGGACGGTGGAGCGTGCGCGAGTCCGGCAGCGCGGCGTACAAGACCCGGCTGCTCGTCCGGCGGCCCACGGACCCGGCGAAGTTCAACGGGACGGTCGTCGTCGAATGGCTGAACGTCAGCGGGCAGCTCGACCTGTCGCCGGACTACTGGTTCGAGCGGGACGAGCTGCTGCGCGAGGGCTACGCGTGGGTGGGCGTCTCGGCGCAGGCGGTCGGCGTCAACGGCGGGCTCGGCGAGATCCACGGCCTGAAGGGCTGGGATCCCGAACGGTACGGGACGCTCGTCCACCCGGGCGACGCGTACTCCTACGACATCTTCTCGCAGGCCGGGCGGGCGCTGCGGGCACCGGACGGCCCGGACCCGCTCGGCGGGCTGAAGGTGAAGACGCTGCTCGCGGACGGCGAGTCGCAGTCGGCCGGGTTCATGACGACGTACGCGGACGCGGTGCAGCCGGTGGCGAAGGTCTACGACGGCCTCATGATCCACAGCAACAGCGCGGTCGGCGCGCCGATCAGCGGCGAGCTGGCCGACACGCTGACGATGCCGAACCCGTCGCGGATCCGCACGGACCTGCCGGTGCCGACGTTCGTGGTGCTGACCGAGACGGACGTCCCGCTGGCGTCGGCGGCGCGGCAGCCGGACACCGGCAGCGTCGTGCACTGGGAGCTGGCGGGCACGTCGCACGGCGACCAGTGGGCCTACGACCTGGGTGATCCGACGCTGAAGAAGTCGGCCGGGTCGGCGGCGCCGCAGGCGGACTGCACCGCGGGGACGGCGCCGTTCAACGACGGTCCGGGCCACTACTCGATGAACGCGGCGCTGCGCCACCTGGCGTCGTGGGCGCGGGGCGGGGCGCGGCCGCCGAGCGGCGCGCCGCTGAACACGGCGCTGCGCGACCCGCGTACCGGGCTCGCGACGGGCGGCGTCCGGCTGCCGGACATCACGGTGCCGACGCGCACGCTCACCGGGCTGCGGCACCTGGGCCTCGGCGACGGGGTCTTCTGCGGCCTCTACGGCGCCCGCGACCCGTGGAACGGCGACACGGACGGGTGGGACGAGCACGACGCGGGCGACCCGTCCAACCCGTCGTTCCCGCCGGTCGCCGAGCCGGTGCTGAGCCGGCTGTACCCGACGCACGCCGGGTACGTGGCCAAGGTGCAGGCGGCGGCGCAGCAGTCCGTCGACGGCGGGTACCTGCTGCCGGAGGACGCGGCGGCGATCGTGAAGGCCGCGCAGGACTCGTCCATCGGCGGCTGACCCGGGGTGGGCGACACCGGCCGGCGCGGGCTCTCGGCCATCGACCGCCCCGCGCCGGCCGGTGC
>NZ_WBMR01000351.1 GCF_008923365.1 Actinomadura montaniterrae | reverse complement strand
GGGCCGGAACGGCCGCCGCGGCGCTGGCCGCGGGCGCCTGGACGGTCTCCACCGCCCGGTTCGCGCTCCAGCGCGTCCGGCCCGGGCCCCGGACGCCCGGCGAGGCGCTGAAGATGGCGGTGACCAGCGCGGTCATCCCGCCCGCCGCCGTCGCGCACCGGATCAGGGGGCTGCTGACGCACCGCGACGCCCGGCCGTGGGCCGGGCCGTGGGTCGTGCTGTTCGACCGCGACGACACCCTCATCCGCGACGTCCCGTACAACGGCGACCCCGCGCTGGTCGAGCCGATGCCGGGCGCGCGGCGCGCCCTGGACCGGCTGCGCCGGCACGGCGTGCGGATCGGCGTGGTGTCCAACCAGTCGGGGGTGGCGAAGGGGCGCATCACCGCCAGCGACGTCCGGCGCGTCAACGCGCGGGTCGAGGAGCTGCTCGGACGCATCGACGTGTGGGAGTTCTGCCCCCACGACGGCGACGACGGGTGCGAGTGCCGCAAGCCCCGGCCGGGGATGATCGAGCGCGCCGTGCGGCGGCTCGGCGCGCTGCCGTCCGACTGCGCCGTCATCGGCGACATCGGCCGCGACATCGAGGCCGCGGCGGCGGCCGGTGCCCGGGGCATCCTGGTGCCGACCGTCCGCACCCGGCCCGCGGAGATCGCGCGGGCGCTGGAGACGGCGCCGAGCCTCGGCGCCGCCGTCGATCTGGTCCTCGGCGGAAGGCGGGCGCGATGAGGGTGCTGCTGGCACGCCAGGACAACCTCGGCGACGTGCTGCTCGCCGGGCCCGCCGTCCGGGCGGTCGCGGCGCGGGCCGACGAGGTCGTGCTGCTGTGCGGGCCGCGCGGCCGCGCCGCCGCCGACCTGCTGCCCGGCGTGGACGAGGTCATCGAGTGGCGCGCGCCCTGGATCGACCCGGAACCGGACCCGGTCGACCGGGCCGACATCGAGGCGGCCGTCGCGAAGCTGGCGGGCTTCGACCGGGCGCTGATCCTCACCTCCTTCCACCAGTCGCCGCTGCCGCTCGCGCTGCTGCTGCGGCTCGTCGGCACCCCGTGGATCGGCGGCATCAGCGAGGACTACCCCGGCTCCCTGCTGGACCTGCGGCACCGTCCCGAAGGCGACGTGCCCGAACCGCTGCGGATGCTGGCCCTCGCCGAGGACGCCGGGTTCCCCGCGCCCGCCGACACCCGGCTCCGCGTGCGCGAACCGCTGCCCGACACCGACCACCTCACCGGCGGCGCCGGTTACGTGGTGGTGCATCCGGGGACGTCCGTCCCCGCGCGGGCCTGGCCGCCGGAGCGGTGCGCCGAGGCCGTCCGGCTGCTGCGCGCCGCCGGCCACCGGGTCGTGGTGACCGGGCACGGCGAGGAGAAGGAGCTCACCGCGCTGGTCGCCGGGGAGGACGGCCTCGACCTCGGCGGGCGCACCGCCCTGCCGGAACTCGCGTCCGTGCTGCACGGCGCCCGCGCCGTCGTCGCCGGCAACACCGGCCCCGCCCACCTCGCCGCCGCCGTCGGCACCCCGGTCGTGTCGCTGTTCGCCCCGACCGTCCCCGCCGCCCGGTGGGCGCCGTTCGGCGTGCCGATGGCGCTGCTCGGCGACCAGGGCGCGCCCTGCAAGGACAGCCGCGCCCGCGTGTGCCCCGTGGAGGGCCACCCGTGCCTGGCGTCGGTCGGCGCCGACGAGGTCGCCGCGGCCGTCGAGGTCGTCGCCGCGGACCCGCGCGGCGCACCCCCGGAGGAGGCGCCCGCCCGATGAGAGTCCTGCTCTGGCACGTCCACGGCTCGTGGGCCACGTCGTTCGTGCACGGGCCGCAGACCACGCTCGTCCCCGTCACCCCCGGCAAGGGGCCCGACGGCAAGGGACGCCCCGACACCTTCACCTGGCCCGACCGCGCCGTCGAGGTCGCGCCCGAGCGGCTGCGGCACGAGGACGTCGACGTCGTCGTCCTGCAGCGCCCCCGCGAACTGCGGCTCGCCGAGGAATGGCTCGGCCGCCGCCCCGGACGCGACGTCCCCGCCGTCTACGTCGAGCACGACACCCCCCGGCGCACCCCGTCGGACGCGAGCCTGCCCGAGGAGGTCGTCCCCGACAGCCGCCACTTCCTGCACGACCGCGACGACATCCCCGTCGTGCACGTCACCCACTTCAACCAGCTGTTCTGGAACTGCGGCCGCGCCCCGACCACGGTCATCGAGCACGGGATCGTCGACCCCGGCTACCGCTGCACCGGCGACATGCCGCGCGCCGGCGTCGTCATCAACGACCCGCTGCGGCGCGGGCGCGTCGCCGGGACCGACCTGCTCGCCCGGCTCGCGGGCGCCGTCCCCCTGGACCTGTTCGGCATGAACGTCGCGGGCGTCCCGGAGGCGCTCGGCATCGCGCCGGAGTCCCTGTGGACGTTCGAGGACCTGCCGCAGGCGCGGATGCACGAGGAGCTCGCCCGCCGCCGCGTCTACGTCCACCCCTACCGGTGGACCTCGCTCGGCCTCGCCCTGATCGAGGCCATGATGCTCGGCCTGCCCGTGGTGGCGCTCGCCACCACCGAGGCGGTCGAGGCGGTGCCGCCGGAGGCCGGGGTGCTGTCCACGCGGGTCGGCACGCTGGCCGACGCCGCGCGGGCCCTGGCCGCCGACCCGCCGCGCGCCCGCCAGATGGGCAAGGAGGCGCGCGCCCACGCCGTCGAACGCTACGGCCTGCCGCGGTTCCTGCGCGACTGGGAGCGAACTCTCACGGAGGTAACGCGATGAGAATAGCCATGATCTCCGAGCACGCCAGCCCGCTGGCCGCCAAGGGCGGGCTGGGCGGAGCGGACGGCGGCGGCCAGAACGTGTTCGTCGCGGAACTGGCGGCCGAGCTCGGCCGGCAGGGCCACTACGTCACCGTGTACACGCGGCGGGACGCGCCCGCCCTGCCGCGCCGGGTGCGCCTCGCGCCCGGCGTGACGGTCGAGCACGTCCCCGCGGGCCCGGCCGAGCGGATCGCCAAGGACGACCTGCTGCCGTGGATGCGCGACTTCGGGCTCTACCTGGAGCAGCGCTGGGCCGCCGAGCCGCCGGACGTGGCGCACGCGCACTTCTGGATGAGCGGGCTCGCCGCGCTCCAGGCGTCCGCGCCGACCCTGGCGCGGCGCGTGCCGGTGGTGCAGACGTACCACGCGCTCGGCACGGTGAAGCGGCGCCACCAGGGCGGCAAGGACACGAGCCCGCCGTCGCGCCTGGAGCTGGAGCGCGCGATCGGGTTGTCCGCCGAAGCGGTCATCGCCACCTGCGCCGACGAGGTCGCGGAGCTGACCGCGATGGAGGTGCCGCGCGAGCGGATCTCGGTGGTGCCCTGCGGCGTCGACCTCGGGCTGTTCACCCCGGACGGGCACCGCTCGGACGGCCGGGAGCGGCACCGGCTCGTCGTGCTGTCGCGGCTCGTCGAGCGCAAGGGCGTGGACACCGCGATCCGGGCGCTGGCGCACCTGCCGGACGCCGAGCTGGCCGTCGCCGGCGGGCCGCCGCGCGGCGACCTGGACGGCGACGCCGAGGTGCGGCGGCTGCGGCGCGTCGCGCAAGAAGCGGGCGTCGCAGGGCGGGTGGAGTTCCTCGGCCGGCTCGTCCGCGAGGACGTCCCGCCGCTGCTGCGTTCGGCGAGCCTGGTGGTGACGCTGCCCTGGTACGAGCCGTTCGGCATGGTGCCGCTGGAGGCGATGGCGTGCGGCGTCCCGGTCGTGGCGAGCGCCGTCGGCGGCCATCTGGACACCGTCGTGGACGGCGCCACCGGCGTGCTGGTCCCGCCGCGCGACCCGGAGGCGGCGGCCGCCGCGATCCGGGCGCTGCTGGACGACCCGGCTGGCCGCGCCGCGATGGGCTTCGCGGCGGGCGACCGGGCCCGGGAGCGCTACTCCTGGGCGCGCGTCGCCGCCGACACGGCCGGCGTCTACGAGCGCGCCGCGGCGCTGAGCGGGGTCGCCGCATGACGACGACTACGCAACGGATCGCGCGGACGCGCACCGCCACGGCGCAGGACCGGCGCCTGGAGGCGCTCGCCGAGGCGGCGCTGGAGTTCCGCGCGCAGGTCCCCACCATCGAGGCGTGGGGCCGCCGGCTCGCGGGCGTCCTGCGCGCCGGCGGGCGGCTGCTCGCCTGCGGGAACGGGGGCAGCGCCGCCGAGGCGCAGCACCTGACCGCCGAGCTCGTCGGCCGGTTCGAGGACGAGCGCCGGCCGCTGTCGGCGATCCCGCTGCACGGCGACACCTCGTCGGTCACCGCGATCGGCAACGACTACGGCGCGGCGCACGTGTTCGCCCGGCAGGTGCACGCGCACGGCCGCCCGGGCGACGTGCTGGTGTGCCTGTCGACCAGCGGCCGCAGCCCCAACGTGATCGCCGCGGCGGACCGGGCGCGCGAGCTCGGGCTGACGGCGTGGGCGGTCACCGGGCCGGGCCCGAACCCGCTCGCCGACGCCTGCCACGACGCGATCACCGTGCGGGCCGGCGCGACCTCGACCGTCCAGGAGATCCACCTCGCCGCGGTGCACCTGCTGTGCGGGGTGGTCGACGACGCCTTGGGGGTGAATCGATGACCGCACCGCTGGTGGTGGTGGGCGACGTGCTGCTCGACGTCGACATCGTCGGGACGAGCAGCCGGCTGTGCCCGGACGCGCCCGTCCCGGTCGTCGAGCAGGCGGAGGAGCACGCCCGGCCCGGCGGCGCCGGGCTGGCCGCGCTGCTGGCGGCGGCCGGCGGCCGGGAGGTCGTGCTCGTCACCGCGCTCGCCGACGACGAGCCGGGGCGGCGGCTGCGCGCCATGCTGGAGCGGCACATGGAGGTCGCCGCGTTCCACCTGCACGGCGGCACGCCCTGCAAGCTGCGGATCCGGTCGGGAGACCAGTCGGTGGCGCGCCTGGACGCCGGGGAAGGGCAGGCCCTCGACGGGCCCGTCGGCCCGCGCGTCACCGACGCGATCGCGGGGGCCGGCGCGGTGCTGGTCTCCGACTACGGGCGCGGGGTGACCCGGCACCGCGCCGTCCGGTCGCTGCTGAGCGCGCTGCCGCGCGGCGTCCCGGTCGTGTGGGACCCGCATCCGCGCGGCGAGCCGCCGGTGCCGGGCACGCGGCTGCTCACCCCGAACGAGGAGGAGGCCGCGCGGCTGGCGGCCGCGGACGGGGCCGACATCACCGGGTTCGGGCTGTCGGCGGCGGGCCGCCGCGGCCGGCACCTCGGCCGATCGTGGGGCATCGAGGGCGTCGCGATCACGCTCGGGGCGGAGGGCGCGCTGCTGTGCGACGGGTCGGAAGCGCCGTTCCTCGCACCCGCCGAGCCGGCCCGCGGCGACGCCTGCGGCGCCGGCGACAGCTTCGCCGCCGGGACGGTCGAGGCGCTCGCGGACGGGGCGTCGCTGCCCGGCGCCGTCACCGCCGGCGTGCGGCGCGCGTCGGACTACGTCCGGGCGGGCGCGGCGGCGGCCGTCGCGGCGCAGCTCGCCGAGTCCGGCACGGCCCGGCTCGTCCCCGAGCGCGGGGAGGACGCCTGGGACGTCGTCGAGCGGACGCGGCGGGCGGGCGGCACGGTCGTGGCGACCGGCGGCTGCTTCGACCTGCTGCACGCCGGGCACGTGAGCATGCTGCAGCAGGCCCGGCGGCTCGGCGACTGCCTGATCGTGTGCGTCAACTCCGACGCCTCGGTGCGCCGCCGCAAGGGCCCGACCCGGCCGGTGACGCCGGCCGCGGACCGCGTCCGGGTGCTGGAGGCGCTCAGCGACGTGGACGCCGCGGTCGTGTTCGACGACGACACCCCGGCGCCGCTCCTGGAGCGGCTGCGCCCCGACGTCTGGGTCAAGGGCGCCGACTACGCCGGGACGATCCTGCCCGAGGCCGAGACGGTCCGGGCGCACAACGGAGAGGTGGTCCTGCTGCCTCTGCTGGAAGGGCGCTCCACCACGCGCCTGCTGTCCACCACGAAGGGAAACGCGTCATGAACGTCCTCATCACCGGCGGTGCCTCCGGACTCGGCGCGGCCGTCGCGCGCAAGGTCGCCGAGGACGGGGGACGGCCCCTCATCCTCGACCGGCACCCCCCGAAGGAGGACTTCGAGCACATGCAGGCGGACCTGGCGGACCGGCGCTGCGCCGAGCGCGCCGTGCACGGGCTCGCGCGCGCGGCGGGCGGCCTCAATGCGGTCGTCACAGCCGCCGGCACCGACGCGTGCGGCACCCTGTGCGACGTGCCCGCCGAGGACTGGGAGCGGGTCGTGCAGGTGAACCTGCTCGGCACCGCCGCGGTCGTCCGCGCCGCGCTCCCCTACCTGGAGAACGAGCCGAGCGGGCGGATCGTCACGGTCGCGTCGACGCTCGGGCTGCGGGCGCTGAGCGACGCCACGGCGTACTGCGCGTCCAAGTTCGGCGTCGTCGGGTTCACGCGCGCGCTGGCCGCGGAGATGGCCGGGAAGGTCGCCGTCACGATGATCGTGCCGGGCGGGATGGACACCGCGTTCTTCGACGACCGCACCGAGCAGTACAAGCCGGGCCCGGACGCCCAGCTGAACCGGCCGGAGGACGTCGCCGCGGCGATCGCGTTCGCGCTGCGGCAGCCGCCCGGCTGCGAGGTGCGGGAGATGGTCGTCTGCCCGTCGAAGGAGCCCTCGTGGCCGTGACGGCCGCGCGCCGCGCGCTGGTGCTGCGGGCGCTCGGGCTGGGCGACCTGCTCACCGCGGTGCCCGCGCTGCGGGCGCTGCGGCGCGGCATGCCCGGCGCGCGGATCACGCTCGCGGCACCGCCGGCGCTGGCGCCGCTGGCGCAGGCCACGGGCGCGGTCGACGACGTCCTTCCGGCGGACTCCGGGCTCGGCCCGCTGCCGCCTTCGGGGCCGGTGGACGCGGCCGTCAACCTGCACGGCCGCGGGCCGCAGAGCCACCGGGTGCTGGCGGCACTGCGGCCCGCCCGGCTGCTGGCGTTCGCGCACACCGGCGCGCTGCACACCGACGGGCCGGACTGGGATCCGGGCGAGCACGAGGTGGCGCGCTGGTGCCGGCTGGTGCGCGCCTACGGGTTCGACGCCGATCCCGACGACCTGGACCTG
>NZ_WBMR01000350.1 GCF_008923365.1 Actinomadura montaniterrae | reverse complement strand
CGGCACGCTGCGCGGGCTCGGGTCCGGCGGCGGGACGGTCCGGGGCCGCGCGAAGGTCGTGCTGGACCCGCGCGTCCCGCCCGGCGACTGCGCGGGCCGCATCCTCGTCGCCCGCGAGACCGACCCCGGCTGGCTCGCCCTGATGATCGCCGCGTCCGGGCTGGTCGTCGAGCGCGGCACCCTGCTCTCGCACACCGCCGTCACGGGACGGCTGCTCGGCGTGCCCACCGCGGTCGCGGTCGGCGGCGCCGTCGCCCGCATCCCCGACGGCGCCTGGATCGAGCTGGACGGGCGGTCCGGCACCGTCCGGATCCTCGGCGCCCCGGCGGGCGCCGCCGCCGGCTGACCCCGGCACCGCCCGAGAACCCCGCGAAGAATGAGGAGTCGACACGTGGAAGAAGGAGCGTTCGGCCGGGCCGCGCAGGAGCGGGCGGCCGCCGAGGCCGAGGCCGAGATCGGCCGGCTGTGCGAGCGGCTCGCCGAGGGCCTGGCGATGGGCCTGGACGAGGGCCGCGAGATGGTCGGCGGCGCGATGGCGGAGTTCCTGGTGGACTTCTTCGAGACCGTCCGGGCCAAGGGCTCCCGTCCCGGGATGCGGGGGATGGTCGCGCTGCCGATGCTGGTGCACGGCGCGGAGGCCGGCGACCCGGCGCCCGCCCGGCCGCTCGCCGTCGTCCACCTGCTGTGGTGGGCGGCGGCCCGCTACCTCGACGACCTGACCGACGTGCCCGGCGCCCCGTCGGCCGGCAACACCGCGGTCGCCAAGCGGGTGCTGACGGCGCTGGCGGTGGGCGGCCAGCTGCCCGCCCGGCTCGTCGCGGACCTGCCGGTGCCCGACGCCGTCCGCCTCGGGCTGGCCGACGAGGTGTCGCGGGTCTGGCTGGACGCGGTGGACGGGCAGCTCCGCGACCTCACCGAACGCCCGTCGGCCGCGACGCCCGCGTCGGTGCTGCGCGCCTACGCGGGCAAGACGGGCGCGCCGTACGCGATGGCGGCGGCGTCCGCGGCCCGGCTCGCCGGCGCGGGAGCCGACCGGGCCGGCGGCTGGCGCGCGTTCGGCCGCCGGCTGGGCGTGCTCCGCCAGCTCGTCAACGACCAGCGCGACCTGGCGTCGGGACGCCACGAGGACCTCGCCAACGGCACCGCCACGTACCTGCTGGCGCACCTGCTGTCGACCCTTCCGCCCGCGCGGCGGCGGGAGGCCCTCGCGCTCCATGCGGGCGCCCGCCACTCGGCGTGCGCGCGCGCCGAGCTGACCGCCTGGATGCTCGACGAGGACGTGCTGGACGGCTACGCCGCGTCCGTCGCGCCGCTCATCGGGCACGCGCACGACCTGCTCGGGCTGCTCGGCGGCGACCCCGCGTTCGTCCGCGGCCTGCACGACCTGGTCGACGAGACCGCCGTGCACCTGCCCGGACTGCGGCTGGCCGTGGCCTGAGAGGAGGACCCCGCATGACTACGGCCGGCGGACTGCCGGACTTCCTCGCGGCGCAGGGCCCGCGGGTCGCCGCGGCGGTCGGCGAGGCGCTCGGCGGCCACCCGGCGCACCAGCCGATCCGGCGCACCGCCGGGCCGCTGTTCGGCGGCCGGGAGGAGACCGCCGCGCGGCTGCTCGCGCTCGTCGCGGCGGGCGGGCCGCTGCCCGCCGACGACCTCGCCCGGTTCCGCGCCGTCGGGGGTCGGGCGGCGCGGCAGGGCATCCCGCTGCCGGTGCTTTCGGAGGTGTGGGACGGCGCGCTCGCCGCGGCGGCGCGGACCTGCTGGGCGGGCGCGCCCGCCGGCCTGTTCACCGAGCTGGCCGAGGCGACGGGCCGCGCCGCGCGGCTCGCGGGACGGGCCCGGGAGGCGTGCATCCAGGGCTACGCGGACGCGCCGCGCGAGGGCGTCCGGTCCCGGCCGCTGCGCCGCCTGCTCGCCGAGACGCTGATCGACGGCGCGCCCGCCGGGGTCATCGCGGACGCCGCCGGGGTCGCGCTCGCGCCCTGCTACCTGGTGCTGCGCTGCGAGGCGCCCGGCCTCGGCGCGGCCGCCGCGGCGCACTGGGCGCGGGCCCGCGAGCACCTGGAGGCGATCGACGGCGTGCTCTACTCCGGCGACCTCGCCGAGCTGGTCGCGCTGTTCCCGGCCGGGGACCCGGTGCGCGCCGAGGTGCTGGCCGCCGAGTTCGTCGCCGTGCTCGCCACCTGGACGCGGGGGCCGGTGCACGCCGCCGAGTCCTGCCGGGGCGATCTCGGCGGGATCCCCGACGCGCTGGAGGAGGCGTCCCGGGTGCTGACGGTCGTCAAGGCGATCCCGGACGCCGAGGACCGCCCCTACCGCGCCGACGAGCTGCTCGTCGAGCTGGCGATCCTCGGCCAGCCCGGGATCCGGGAGCGGCTCGCCGCGGTGCTGTCCCCGCTGGACGCCGGCACCGACCTGCGCCGGACCCTGGAGGTGCTGCTCGCCTGCAACCTCGACCGCGAGCGCGCCGCCCGGGAGCTGTGGATCCACCGCCGGACGCTGCACTACCGGCTCGACCGCATCCGCGACCTGTCCGGCATCGACCCGAGCTCCGCGCGCGGCATCCAGCTGTTCCGCGCCGCGCTCACCTCGGCGCGGCTCACCAGCCTCGAACGCGACGGCCGCCGGGCGGAGGAGGCGTCGCTGCCGCCGCCGCTGAGCGCCTGACCGTCCCCGACCCGACCCCGACCCCGACCCGGCCCCGGCCCGACCGCCCCCGCCCGGAGAGCGATCTTGGACTTCCCCCTGCCGCACCGTCCCGGCGTCCCGCTGGACCCCGGCCACCTGCGGCGGCTGCGCGAGCGGCCGCTGACGCCCGTCCGGCTGCCCGGCGGCCACGACGCGCTGCTGGTCACCCGGCACGCCGACGTCCGCGCCGTCCTCGCGGGCGACGGGTTCGGCCGCGAGGCCTGGACGGGCGGCACCCTGTTCGCCCGCGACGCCCCGTCCCTGGCCCTCGTCGCCTCCGACCCGCCGACCCACACGCGCCGCCGCCGCGCCGTCCAGGCCAGGTTCACCGCCCGCCGCGCCGAGGCGGACCGCCCGCGCGCCGAGGCCCTCGCCGAACGGCTGCTCGACGACCTGGAGGCGGCCGGGCCGCCCGCCGACCTCCTCGCCCGCTTCGCCACACCGCTCCCGTACGCCCTCATCCGCGACATGCTCGGCGTCCCGGCCGCCGACCTCGGTAGGCTGCTGCCGTGGACCGGCGCGCTGATGTCGGCGGGCCATGTCCCCGCGGCGGAGGTCGAGGCGGCCCGCGCGGGCATGTTCGGCTACTTCTCCGCCCTGCTCGACGCCCGCCGCGCCGCGATCGCCGCCGGAGACCCCGGCGACGACCTGCTCACCGAGCTGCTGTCGGACCCCGCCGAGCTGCTGTCGGACCCCGCCGAGCGGCTGACCGCCGAGGAGATCACCGTCTTCGGGCTGGGGCTGTTCATGGCGGGCGGCGAGACCACGTCCAACTTCCTCGCCGCCTGCGTCCTGGAGCTGATCGCGCGGCCGGACCTGGCCGCGGCGCTGCGCGCCGACCCGTCCCGCGTCCCGGCCGCGGTCGAGGAGTTCCTGCGCTGGGTCTGGTTCGGCGGCACCGGCGGCCGGCCGCACGTCGTGCTCGCCGGCACCCGCCTCGGCGGGACGGCGCTGCGGCGCGGCGACGTCGTCGTCCCGCTGACCGACGCCGCCGGCCGCGACCCGGACGCGTTCCCGGACGCCGACGCGTTCCGTCCGGACCGCTCGCCCAACCCGCACCTCGGCCTCGGCCACGGCCGCCACCTGTGCCTCGGCGCGCCGCACGCCCGGATGCAGCTCCAGGTCGCGATCACCGCGCTGCTCCGCCGGCTCGACGGCCTCGACCTGGCGATCGACCCGGCGCGGCTGCGCTGGCGCGAGCGGATGTTCGTGCGCGGCGTCTGGGAGCTGCCCGTGACCTGGCGCCCGCGGCGTTGACGAGCGGCGGGGCGGGGGCCGGCCGGTGCCGCCGCATCGGACGGTACGTCGCCGGGAGCCACCCGCCGGTCCCGTCCCTGGTGCTCGCGGTCGCGTGGGCGTACGGGGTGACCGGGCTGTTCGCCGCGCTCGACCCGCTCGTCACGCGGTGGCGGCCAGGCGCCGGGACGGCGGTCGCGGCGGTCACGGTGTTCGCCGACCTGCTGCTGATGCGGGCGCTGGACGACGTCCGGGACCTGGACTACGACCGGCGGTTCAACCCCGGCCGTCCGCTGGCGTCCGGCGCGGTCCGGGTCGGTGATCTCGGTGTTCTCTATGCCCTCGGGGCCCCGGCCGTTCTGGCGCTCAACGCGGCGCGGCCGTGGCAGGCCGCGATCCTGGGCGTTCAACTGGCCTACGGGGTCATCCTGGTCGCCGTGCATTGCCGGTGGGGATGGCCGCCGGGGGAGCGGCTGCTCGTGAACCTGCTGGTCAGCCTGCCCGCACCCGTCCTCCTGCACGCCTACCTGTACGCGGGGTACCTGCACGCGGCGGGCCATCGCGCCGGTTGGCCCGGGTGCGCCGCCGTCGTCGTGGCCGTCCTCGCGGCCGGGCACGCCGAGCTGGCGAAGAACATCACGCGGGAGCCGCGGCCGGGGGAGCGAACCTACGCCGCCGCGCTCGGACTCCGGGGCAGCGCCGTCCTCGCCCTCGCGGCGCCCGCGCTGTCGGCCGCCCTACTCGCGGCATGGTCACGGGCACCGCTCGCCTGGACGCCCGCCGCGGTCCTGCCGCTCGCGGTCCCGGCGGCGGCCGGGCACCGGTTCCTGCGCGGCCGGGCCCGCCGGCCGGCGGCCGCGCCCCCGCTCCACCTGCTGCTCACCTTCGCCGGATACGCCGCACTCGGCCTGGCCAGGTGACGCGCGGCGGCGTCAGGCGAGCCCCATCTCGCGCTTGGCGGCCTCGAACTGCACCGCCATCGCCTCCGACAGCGCCTTCGCGCCCGACAGCGGGCGCACCATGACGCAGAACTCGTCGATCAGCCCCGAGTCGTCGTGGTGCAGGAAATCGCAGCCGTGCACCTCGCGGTCGCCGACCCGCGCCTTGAACACCAGCGCGTGGTCGCGCCCGTCGCTGATCTCCCGGACGTAGCGGAAGTCGGCGAACACCCGGGTCACCGCGCGCAGGATCGCCGACACCACCGGGCGGCCGTCATAGGGCGCGAACGCCACCGGGCTGAGGAACCGCACGTCCTCGGCCAGCAGATCGGGCAGGGCGTCGAGGTCGCCCTGCTCGATGGCCGCGCGGAAAGGGTGCATCGGGCCTGCCTCCATGCCGGGTCTCGTCGCCGCTCGGTGCCGTCCGCGCTCGCGCGGGTCAGGGCGGCGGGCGGCGGGCGGCGTCCCGCCGAGCCTATTGCGATCTCCGCCGGCGGGTCGTGCCGGGGGCACGCCGACCTGACCGGCATGACTCCTTTTTCTCATCCCTGTGGCTCTATCGGTAAATTTCGGTCTTCGCGGAGAGTGATGCTGGTCTCATTCTCCGTCGCGGGCCACCGCCCCGGGAATGAAACCGGCTCTGATCGTCTTGATCACGGGGTGCGCCCGCCGCCCTCAGCGCGGCGCCCCCACCCCGCCGCACGGACCGATCCATCCTCCCGGAGGCGTACCAGCGTGACCCAGCCCGCCACCGCCCAGCACCCGCGCACGGCCGCTCCCGCCGGCGCCGCGGCCGCCGGCCACGAACCCGACCTCGGCCTGCCGGCCGAGCGCGGATCGGGCCTGCTGATCGCCGTCCTGGCGTTCGCCGGCATCGTCGTCGCGGTCATGCAGACCCTGCTGATCCCGGTCATCGGGCAGCTGCCGCAGCTGCTGCACACCTCGCTGTCCAACGCGACGTGGGCGATGACCGCGACGCTGCTGTCCGGCGCCGTCGCCACCCCGATCATGGGACGGCTCGGCGACCTGTACGGCAAGAAGCGGATGACGCTCGTCAGCATCGGCACCGTCGTCGTCGGCTCGCTGGTCGCCGCGGTCAGCTCGCAGCTGCTGCTGGTGGTCGCCGGCCGCGCGATCCAGGGCTTCGCGATGGGCGCGATCCCGCTCGGCATCGGCCTGATGCGCGACTCGCTGCCGAAGGAGCGGCTCGGCTCGGCGCTGGCGCTGATGAGCTCCTCGATCGGCGTCGGCGGCGCGCTCGGCCTCCCGGTGGCGGCCTACATCGCCCAGCACTTCAGCTGGCACATGCTCTTCTACGTCGCCGCCGCGCTCGGCGCCGTGTCGTTCGCGCTGGTGGCGTTCGCCGTCCCGGAGTCGAAGGTGCGGGCGAAGGGGCGCTTCGACATCGCCGGGACGATCGGCCTCACCGCCGGGCTGCTGGCCGTGCTGCTGCCGATCACCAAGGGCGGCGGCTGGGGCTGGACGAACCCGCGCACGCTGGGGCTCGGCGCGGTGGGCGTCGTGATCCTGGTGCTGTGGGGCGTCGTGGAGCTGCGGCTGCGCGACCCGCTCGTCGACCTGCGCACCACCGCGCGCCGCCAGGTGCTGCTCACCAACCTCGCCGCGATCACCATCGGCATCTCCTTCTACGCCATGTCGCTGGTGTTCCCGCAGCTGCTGGAGCTGCCCACCGCGACCGGCTACGGCCTCGGGCAGTCGCTCCTGGTCGCCGGCCTCACGGTGGCCCCGATGGGCATCGCGATGATGCTGGTCTCGCCGCTGTCGGCGCGGATCTCCGCCGCGTTCGGCGCCAAGACCTCGCTCATCCTCGGCATGCTCGTGATCGGCGGCGGCTACGGCGCGGCGCAGGGCCTGATGAACGCGGTGTGGCAGGTGGCGCTGGTCTCGGCGCTCGTCGGCGCCGGCATCGGGCTGGCCTACTCGGCGCTGCCCACCCTCATCCTCGGCGCCGTCGACCCCTCCGAGAGCGGCGCCGCGAACGGCGTGAACACGCTGATGCGCTCCATCGGCACCTCGGTGTCCAGCGCGCTGCTCGGCACCGTCCTCGCCCGCAACACCGTGCACTTCGGCGGCGCCGAGGTGCCGGACATGACCGGCTTCCGGATCTCGCTCGGCATCGCGACCGGCGCCATCGCGCTCGGCGTCCTGCTCGCGGCGTTCCTGCCGTCCGCGCGCCGCGCGGTGCGGCGCACCGGGCACCCGGCCCAGCCGCCCGCGCCCGCACCGGCCGACGCTCCGGCCCTGGTCGAGGCGCCGGCGGAGA
>NZ_WBMR01000035.1 GCF_008923365.1 Actinomadura montaniterrae | reverse complement strand
CGGGCCGCGGAGCGGCGGGCGTCGGCGCGCAGGTCGGTCTCCGGGGCGCCGCGCGCCACCACGGCCCCGCCCGCGGCCGCGCTCACGGTCGCGTCGGAGACCAGCGCCGGCAGCGCCGCGGCCGCCGCCGGGGTCCACAGCAGCGACAGGCAGCCGACCAGGAAGGACGCCGCCAGCGTCCACGGCAGCGCGTCCACCAGCGGCACCGTCAGGACGACCACGAACCGCAGCCCGTCGGCGATCAGCAGCGCGAGCCGCCGGTCGACCCGGTCGGCGAGCGCCCCCGCAAGCGGCGCGAGCAGCACCGCGGGCAGCACCAGCAGGGCGAGCACGCCGCCGACCGCGCGGAGCCGTGCCGTGGTGTCGTCCGCCGGCAGCACCGCCATCGCCGACAGCGCCGGCACCGCGAGCCACTGGCCCAGGCCGGACACCGACAGCGCGGTCCGGAGCCGCCGGAACGGCGCCGCCGCGGCGGAGAGCGACGAGGCACCCGGCTGCGGCGCGGCGGGGTGCGGCCGGGTGGCGTCCGTTCTGGTCATGTCGGTCAGGGTATCGGCGTGAATGTCGTTATGAGCCGGACTTTGCAGAGGTGCGGCGGCGGGTCGTCGTCTTCTTCTTTCCGCCGCCCGCGGCCACCTTCTCACGCCGTTCCGCGAGCAGTTCCGCGGCGCGCTGAATCGTGATGGACTCGACCTCGTCGCCCTTGCGCAGGCTGGCGTTCGTCTCGCCGTCGGTGACGTACGGGCCGAACCGGCCCTCCTTCACCACCACCGGCTTGTCGCTCGCCGGGTCCTTGCCGAGCTCGCGCAGCGGCGCCGCCGCGGCGGCCCGCCGGCCGCGCTGCTTCGGCTGCGCCAGCAGCTCCTTCGCCTGCTCCAGCGTGACGGTGAAGAGCTCCTCCTCCGACCCGAGCGAGCGGCTGTCGGTGCCCTTCTTGATGTACGGCCCGAACCGGCCGTTCTGCGCCGTCACCGGCTCGCCGTCCAGCTCGCCCAGCGTGCGCGGCAGCGACAGCAGCTTCAGCGCGTCGTCCAGCGTGATCGTGTCCAGCGACATCGACTTGAACAGCGAGCCCGTGCGCGGCTTCGGCGCGTCCGCCTTCTTCGTCCGCTTCTTCTTCTCGCCCTCGGCGGGCGGCGCGGCCTCCGGCAGGATCTCGGTGACGTACGGGCCGAACCGCCCCGACTTCGCCACGATCATGTGCCCGGTCTCCGGGTCGGTGCCCAGCTCGCGGTCGCCGGACGGCTGCGCGAGCAGCTCCTCGGCCTTCTCCGCCGTCAGCTCGTCCGGCGCGATGTCGTCGGGGATGTTGACCCGCTCGCCGTCCCGGTCCAGGTACGACCCGTACCGCCCGACCCGGACGACGATGTCGGACCCCTTCACCGGGAACGAGCTGATCCCCTTGGCGTCGATGTCGCCGATGTCCTCGGTGAGCTCCTTGAGCCCCTCTTCACCGTTGTCGCCGAAGTAGAACCGCGTCAGCCACCGGACGCGCTCGGCCTCACCCCGCGCGATCTCGTCGAGACCGTCCTCCATGTGCGCGGTGAAGTCGTAGTCGACCAGGTTCCCAAAATGCTGCTCCAGCAGGTTCACCACGGCGAACGCCAGGAACGACGGGACGAGCGCCGTGCCCTTCTTGAACACGTAGCCGCGGTCCAGGATCGTGCCGATGATCGAGGCGTAGGTGGACGGGCGGCCGATCTCCCGCTCCTCCAGCTCCTTGACCAGCGACGCCTCGGTGTAGCGGGCCGGCGGCCGGGTCGAGTGGCCCTCGGCGTCCACCGCGTTCGCCGACAGCGGGTCGCCCTGCTCCAGGTTCGGCAGCCGCCGCTCCTGGTCGTCGCGGTCGGTGGACGGGTCGTCCGCGCTCTCGACGTACGCCTTCAGGAACCCGTAGAACGTGATCGTCTTACCGGTCGCGCCGAACTCCGCCAGCTCGTTCTGCGTCGACGTGCCGGTCACCCGGATCGACACCGAGCGGCCCGCCGCGTCCTTCATCTGCGACGCGATCGTCCGCTTCCAGATCAGCTCGTACAGCCGGAACTGGTCGCCGGACAGGCCCGTCTCGGCGGGCGTCCGGAAGCTGTCGCCCGCCGGGCGGATCGCCTCGTGCGCCTCCTGCGCGTTCTTCACCTTCGACTGGTAGACGCGCGGCTTGTCCGGCACGTACTCGCCGCCGAACAGGGTCGCCGCCTGCCGCCGCGCCGCCGTGATCGCCGTCTCCGACAGCGTGATCGAGTCGGTTCGCATGTAGGTGATGAAGCCGTTCTCGTACAGCTTCTGCGCCACCGACATCGTGTACTTCGCCGAGAAGCCCAGCTTGCGGCTGGCCTCCTGCTGCAACGTGGTCGTCCGGAACGGCGGGTACGGCTTGCGCGTGTACGGCTTGGACTCGACCGACTTGACCTCGTACGGCCGTCCGCGCAGCCGCTCGGCCAGCGCGCGCGCCGAGGGCTCGTCCAGGTGCAGCGTGTCCTTGGTCTTCAGCGTGCCGTCCGACGCGAAGTCGCGGCCCTGCGCGACCCGCTTGCCGTCCACGGAGACGAGCCCGGCCTTGAACGCCTTGGGCTCCTCCTCCTTGCCCGTGTCGAACTCGGCGAGGATGTCCCAGTAGTGCGCCGGGACGAACGCAATCCGCTCCCGCTCCCGCTCCACCACCAGCCGCGTCGCCACCGACTGCACCCGGCCCGCCGACAGCTTCGGCATGACCTTCTTCCACAGCACGGGGCTGACCTCGTACCCGTACAGGCGGTCCAGGACGCGGCGCGTCTCCTGCGCGTTCACCAGCGGCATGTTCAGCTGCCGCGGGTTCGCGGCGGCGCGCTGGATCGCGTCCTTGGTGATCTCGTTGAAGACCATCCGGTGCACGGGGACCTTCGGGTTCAGGACCTCCTGGAGGTGCCAGGCGATCGCCTCGCCCTCCCGGTCCTCGTCCGTCGCGAGGAAGAGCTCGTCGGCCTCGGCCAGCAGCTTCTTGAGCTTGGCGACCTGCGCCTTCTTGTCGGTGTTGACCACGTAGAGCGGCTCGAAGTCGTGCTCGACGTTCACGCCGAGCTTCGCCCACGGCTCGCCCTTGTACTTGGCCGGCACCTCCGAGGCGCTCCCGGGCAGGTCCCGGATATGGCCGATACTGGACTCCACGATGTAGCCACGGCCCAGGTAACCCGCGATCGTCTTCGCCTTCGCGGGCGACTCGACGATCACCAGGCGCGTGCCGGCGCCGTTCGCCTGGCCACTCTTCGCAGTGCCGTTCTTGGCTGGCACAGTCGCTCCAACCTCGCTGTCTGGTCTTCTAGCTCACACTCTTCTTACACAGGCTTCCTACAACGTCGCATGATGGCGGGTTCATGCCCGGATGCCCCAATGCCGCCCCTTCGGTTCCGCTCCGCCCGTGGCGGGCGCAACCCCTCGACCGCCGCTCGCCTCCGGACAGGATGACATGCCGCCACCCCCCGTGCGGACCGGGCCGCCACCGTACGATGCACAACACCCGGTCCACCAAGTAATAATGGTCGCAATGGTGCAGTACACCTACCTCGTCCTGTCACTGCCGGCCGGCACCACGCGTGACACCGCCCGGCAGATCCTGACCGAGCACGCCGAACACGGCGGCTGGGAGATCGATCGGTTGCGCCTCTACCCGGACGGCCGCCGCCGTATTCAACTGCGCCGCAAGGTCATCCGCGCCGTCCGCACGTTCTGACGGCCCCACCGGGCGTTCCGGCTGTTCGGCCCGATCGCGGAGGTTCGCTCCGTTTCCCCCGTCACCGGTGATCCAGGGTCGTTCGCGGCGGGTCCGCCGAGTCCCGGACGGAGCGTAGCACTACGTGCGAATGCTATGACGTCCCGTAATCATATTCGCCGAGAATGGCTTCGCCCGCCCCGGACCGCCCCCGCGGCCCGCCCCCGGGCGCCGGGCCCCGCCCGGGGGGGGGGCGGGCCCCCCCCCCCCCCCCCCCCCCGCCGGACCGGCCCTCACCGGCCGCCCGCGATCGGCGGCAGCGGGCCGGGAGCGATCAGCCAGGGGCCGGGAGCCGTCAGCCGCGGGCCGGGAGCCGTCAGCCGCGGGCCGGGCGCAGGCGGCGGGTCAGCGCGACCGCGCCGGAGAACGCCGCGGCGATCGTCGCCACTCCGAGCACCCACAGCGACCCGTCCTCGGCCGCGGGCGCCAGGCGCTCGCGCTCGGCGACGGTCCGGACCGGGCCGAGGTCGGCCACCTTCTTGGGCGCCTTGACGGCCCCGGCGGGCAGCGCGACGTTCCCCGCGGCGGGCAGCTTGACGGCGCCGGTCTTGGGCAGCTTGACCCCGTGCGCCCCCGGCAGGCCGGGGACCGGCAGCGGGTTCCCGGCCTTTCCGGTCACCGCGCCCGGGTTCACCGGCAGCGTCGCGATCGTCATGCCGTTGCCGCCGGTGCGGACCGTCCGCTTCCCCGCGGCGGGCGCCTGCGGCAGCCCGTTGACCTTCGGCGTGACCGTCGGCGTCATGCCGCCGCCGAGCGCGTTGTTCACCGTCGGCAGGTTGCCGTGGACGGGCACGGCCTGCGCACCGGGCAGGCTCTGCAGCCCGGGCAGGCTCTGGGCAGCGGGCAGGCCCTGCGCGACCGGCAGGTTCTGCGCGACCGGCAGGTTCTGCGCGACCGGCAGCTGCGAGCCGGGGACCGGGCCCAGGGACGGCGCGCCGGTGCGTTGCTCGGCGGTGCGCTGCTCGGCGGTGCCCGGCAGCAGGTTCGTCGCGGACAGGGCGTCCGACACCGGGACGCTCTTGGTCGCGGGGATGCCGTTCACCTGCGCGGCCGTCCCGGACACGGCCTGGCCGGCGTCCGGCAGCCCCGTCACGGGCAGGTTGGCCGCGGGCGGCTTGGTCGCGGGGAGGCCGGCGTCCGGCAGGCCGGTCACGGGCAGGCCGGTCGCGGGCAGCGCGCCCGGTCCGCCGTCGCGGTGGTTCGCGGTGGCGGGCAGCTTCGGCAGGACGGGCAGCCCCGGGTTCACCGGCAGCGGGGTCGGGGTCTCGCCCGCGGACCGCGCGTAGGGGTGGTAGCCGCCGAAGCCCGGCCCGTCCTGGCAGTGCGCGAGGGAGCGGCCGACCACGGCGCCGACGTTCCCGCACACGTCCACCGGGGCCTTCGCCGGCGCGTGCGCCTGGTTGCCGCCGCCGACGCTGCCGTTCCCGGACGTCCGGCCGCCGCCCTGCGGGCCCTCGACCAGCGTCTGCCCGTTGCAGTGCGCGGCCGCCTGGCCGACGACCGCGGCGGCGTTGCCGCAGACGTCGACGGGGGCGGTGATCGGCGCGTTGCCCTGGTTGCCGCCGACGACGCTGCCGGTGCCGGACGTGTGCTGGCCGCCGGAGCTGCTGCGCACGTGCGCGCCGCCCTCGCAGTACGCGCCCGCCTCGCCGACCAGCGCCGCCGCGTTCCCGCAGACGGTCGCGGGGACGCTGATGGGCGCGTTCGCCTGGTTCCCGCCGATGACGCTGGACACCCCGTCGGTGGTCTGCCCGCCGGACCCGTGGCCGCCGTTGCGGACCGACGCCCCGCCCTCGCATTCGGCGAGGGCGTTGCCGATCGCGTTGCCGCACACGTCCACCGGCGCGCTGACCGGGGCGTTCGCCTGGTTGCCGCCGAGCACGCTGTGCAGCCCGGACGTCTTCTGCCCGGCGCCGGTGTGCCCGCCGTTCTTGACGATCGCGCCGCCCTCGCAGCCGGCCACCGCCTCGCCGACGATCGCGACCGCGTTGCCGCAGACGTTCACCGGCGCGCTGATCGGCGCGTTCACCTGGTTGCCCGCGATGACGCCGAGCGCGCCGTCGGTGGTCTGGCCGCCGCTGCCGTGGCCCGCGCCGCCGCCGTTGTGCACGGTCGCGCCGCCCTTGCAGCCCGCCTCGGCCTTGCCGATGATCGCCACGGCGTTGCCGCAGACGTCTACGGGCGCGGAGATCGGGGCGTTGACCTGGTTGCCGCCGAGGACGCTGTGCTCGCCGGACGTCTTCTGCCCGCCGGACCCGCCGCCGTTGAGCACCGACGAGCCGCCCTTGCAGCCCGCGTCCGCCTTGCCGATCAGCGCGACGGCGTTGCCGCAGGCGTTGACCGGCGCGCTGATCGGCGCGCTGACCTGGTTGCCGCCGCCGACGCTGCCGGTGCCGGAGGTGTGCTGCCCGCCTCCGCCGCCGTTCAGCACGGACGCGCCGCCCTTGGACACGCCGTGCCCGCTGCCGACGATCCCGGCGCCGTTCCCGCTGACGTCGACCGGCGCCGAGATCGGCAGGTCGACCTGGTTGCCGCCGAGGACGCTGCCGTCGCCGTTGGTGGCGTCGGCGAAGGCGTTGGCGGGGACGACGCTGACGCCGAGGGCGACGAAACTCGCGGTGAGCGCCGCGGTGCGCGCGGTGCTTTTTGCCCACGTTCGCATGATGCTCCGTTCGGGGGATGATGAATGGAATGCCGAGACACGCGTTCGGTCTCGTGGGAAGGACACGCCTGACGGCACGCTCACGCAGGGCCCGAGCCGCACGGGCCCACGCCGGGAGCGTTCTGATCAGGGATTAGTCAGGCGCGAAGGAGGGCTCGTCCGCTGCCGTGCGGACGGCCGGGGGAACCGCGCCGACATTGCGCGGAACGCGGGCTCGCGGCGGAACCGGAGCCCAGGGGAAAGCGGCCGGCAGGCCGGCGGCGGCACCGATCGGAACACCGCCGCAGGTCGCCGAATGCGTGCCGGGCTCGCCCGGCGCCTGGAAGGGCGCGGGGTGCCGCTCGAGGGCACGGTGATGCCGGACATGGGACGCCTGGCGCGTCCCGGAGGCCGCGTGCGACCGGTCCGGCGACCGGCGCGCCGGCACCGCGCTCCTCGCCGCACGGCGAGGTGCGCTGTGCGCCTTCTGCGGGCTCGCGTGCCGGTCCGCCGGCGCGGCGGCCTCGGCCGCCGACTCCGGCGGCACCGGCTTCGCGGACCCGGCCGGCGCCAGTGCCCGCACGGACGCGGGGTGCTTGACGGCCCCGGCCACCGACGGGATCGGCGTGCGCGGGGCCTTCAGCACGTGCGCCAGCACGGGGGCGCCGTCCGCGACGACCTCGGCCGGCGCGGGCGGGGCCTTGACCGCCGGTGCGACCGGCGGCGCCGGGAGCTCGGCGGCGCGGGCGGTCGCCTGCTGCGCCATGCCGCCGAGGAGCCAGCCCGCGATCAGCAGGCCGGCGAGGACGAGCAGCCGCCGGACGATCCGCCCGGTGAGGGCACGCCGCAGCGGGACGGGAACCGTCCCTGCCCGCGCCGCGACACCTGCCACCGTGAGACCTCCGTTGCGACCACCGCCCATCCCTCACGGGACGGGCGGGTCCCTACGAACGGTGACGATAGCACCACAGACCGCATTGGCAACGGGAATTTCAAGACCGGTCGAGGAATTGGTCGAGAACCCGCACGCCGAAGCGCAGGCCGTCCACGGGAACGCGCTCGTCGATGCCGTGGAACATTCCGGAAAAGTCCAACTCTGGGGGCAATCTCAGCGGCGCGAAACCGAAGCACCGCATTCCCAGCCGCGCGAACGACTTGGCGTCCGTCCCGCCGCTCAGGCAGTACGGCACCGGCAGCGCCCCCGGATCCTCCGAGGTCAGCGCCGCCTCCATCGCCGCGACCAGCGCCCCCTCGTACTCGGTCTCCACCGCGTGGTCGTGATGCACGAAATCACGCGTGACGCCCGGCCCGAGAAGTTCGTCCACCGTCGCGAAGAAATCGTCCTCGAAACCCGGCAGGAAACGCCCGTCCACCTGAGCCGTCGCGCTCTGCGGAATCACATTCGTCTTGTAGCCCGCGTCCAGCCGGGTCGGATTCAGCGTGTGCCGCAGCGTCGCCCCGATCATCCGCGCCAGCGGGCCGATCTTCTCCAGGGCCTCCTCCGGGCGCTCCGGATCGAACTCGACCCCGTACGCCAGGCACGCCCGCTCCAGGAACGCCCGCACCGTCTTCGTCAGCCGCACCGGGAACTCGTGCTCGCCCAGCCGCGCCACGGCCGCCGCCAGCGCCGTCACGGCGTTGTCCGGATGCACCATCGACCCGTGCCCGGCCGTCCCCGCGGCGGTCAGGTTCATCCACGCGATGCCCTTCTCCGCCGTCTCGATCAGGTACATCCGCTTGTCGCCCGGCACGGTCAGGCTGAACCCGCCGACCTCCCCGACGGCCTCGGTGCACCCCTCGAACAGCTCCGGGTGCTCGTCGACGAGCCACCGGGCGCCCCACTTCCCGCCGGCCTCCTCGTCCGCCAGGAAGGCGAGCACCACGTCCCGCGGCGGCCTGCGCCCCTCCCGGAGCCGCTGCCGCGCCACCGCGAGGATCATCGCGTCCATGTCCTTCATGTCCACGGCCCCGCGGCCCCAGACGCACCCGTCCGCGATCTCCCCGCCGAACGGGTCCCGTGTCCAGTCCTCCCGGCGCGCCGGCACCACGTCGAGGTGCCCGTGCAGCAGCAGCGCGTCCCGCGAGGGGTCCTCCCCCTCGATCCGCGCGACGACGCTCGCCCTCCCGGGATGCGACTCGAGGATCCGCGCCTCCAGCCCCACCTCCGCGAGTCTCTCCGCGACGTACTCCGCCGCGACCCGTTCCCCGGGTCCCGAATGATCTCCCGGATTGCTGGTGTCGATCCGGATCAGCTCCTGGCAGAGCCCGACGACCTCGTCCTCAGCGGTCGGCTGGTGGGCCACAGTGATCACCTTCGCGCTAGCCGTCCTCGTACCCCACCATCGTGCCCGCTCGATCGACTTCGCCGCGACTCGGCTCCTTTGGTATGGTGAAGCCCGCCGCAGCCGCGCTGCGGCCTGCGACACCGGTCCGGGTGGCGGAATAGGCAGACGCGCTAGCTTGAGGTGCTAGTGCCCTTCACGGGGCATGGGGGTTCAAGTCCCCCCTCGGACACCAGCATCACCCCGTAAGGGGCGCGAAAAGCTCGGCTTGGGGAAGGATCTCGAGCCGGGCTTTTTTCATTGGCCCTGATCAGCATGCGCATCGATCCCCCGCTGACGACCGCTGGTCTGTTCGCTCTCCAGGTAGGCGAGGGCAGGAGTCAGCGTCCTGGGGTGAGCAGGTTGCGGACACGGCTGACGGCGGCCGCGGCGGGCCAGAGGCGGGTCGCCATGTTGCGGGCGGCGATGGCGGTGCGGGTCCGGGGGACCATCAGCGCGGCGGCGGCGGAGACGTTGTTCTGCTTGGGGTCGACGAGGGTGCGGTGCTTGGCCTCGTAGCGGGCGAAGGCCGCCCGATGGTCGGCGGGCGTGGCCGCGAGTTCTTCGGCGAGGGTATAGGCGCCGGCCATGGCCATGGTGGAGCCGTCGCCGAAGAGCGATACGGACGAGGCGGCGTCGCCGAGCAGCGCGATGCGGCCGTTGTGCCAGCGGTCGAGGCGGACCCTGCTCACCGAGTCCAGCCACAGGTCGTCGGCGGTGCGGACGCGGTCCAGGAGTTCGGGCAGGCGCCAGCCGCCGCCTGAGTAGGCGTCGATGACGATCCGCTTGTGCTGCTCGACGTCGCGGGGGTCGAAGCCCTCGATCGCCGGGCTGCGGAAGATGAACGCCGCCAGGGACCGGCCGTGGACGGGGTGGACCGAGACGAGCCGGCCCGGGGTGTTGTGCAGCACGACGTCCCGCTGGTCGGCGGCCCTCCCGTCCCACTGCATCGTCGCGACGTACAGGCCCGCGTGGCCGACGAACCGCGACTCGGGGCCGAAAGCGAGCCGGCGGGTCCTCGAGTGCTGGCCGTCGGCGCCGATGACCAGGTCGAACCGGCGCGGCGCGGCGTTCTCGAACGTGACGTCCACGCCGTCGTCGTCCTGGCTCATCGAGGTGATGGTGTCGTCGAAGAGGAACTCGGCGGAGTCCCGGCTCGCCTCGTAGAGGATCTTCGCCAGGTCGGTGCGCGTGACCTCGGCCTCGCCGCTGCCGGCCGCCCGCGCCAGGGCCCGCATGTCGACCCGGCCGACCTCGCGGCCGGAGGCGTTCACGAAGCTCATCGCCGTCACGTCGGTGGCCGCCTCGCGGAGCCGGTCCATCACGCCCATCCGTTCGGCGACCGTCACGGCCGGGCCGCGGACGTCGACCGGGTTGCCGCTGGTGCGCAGGCCCGCCGACCGCTCGACGACGGTGGTCGCGAAACCGCGCGCGGCCAGCCAGTACGCCAGCGTCGGTCCGCCGACGCCGGCTCCGGAGATCAGCACGGTGGGGTTCTCGGCGGTCATGTTCGGCTCCTCTGGGTCGTCGTCTCGTGATGACTGTATGACCAGATTCGAAATCTAGTCAACTAATAGTTTGCGGTTGACCAGATTTCACATCCGGTCATAGGGTCGTCTCATGAGCGCGCGAGCCGAACGACTTCGCGATCCGCGGCAGCGGGCCGAGCGGGCCGCCCGGATCCTCGACGCCGCCGCCGAGCTGCTGGCCCGCCACGGCTACCGACGGGTGACCGTCGACGACGTCGCCGCCGGGGCCGGCATCGGCAAGGGAACCGTCTACCTGCACTGGAAGACCCGCGAGCAGCTGTTCGGCGCGGTCTTCCAGCGCGAGGTGCTGAGGGCGATCGACGAGCTGCGGCAGGCCGTGCGGCGGGACCCGCGGGCGGCCCTGCTGCACGGCTTCGCCCGCACGTACTTCCTGGCCATCACGGACCGGCCGCTGCTCCGCGGGTTCCTGCTCGGCGACCCCGCCCTGCTCGGCAAGCCGACCGCGGAACGCGGCGAGCGCCACGACACCACGTTCCGCGACTACATCGCGCTGCTCGCCGACCGCGCTCTGCTCCGCGACGACATGGACGTCGACGACCTGGCGTACGCCTACCAGTCGACCTTCGAGGGCTTCCTGCGAGCGGAGTCGGACGCCCCCGGCCGGGAAGTTCGCGCGGATCTGCTGGCTCGGACCGTACGGCGCGCCTTCGAGAACGACCCGGAGCCGCCCGAGGCCGTGCTGGCCGACCTCGCGGCCGCCGTGGCCGACCTGCTCACCGCCCTCATCGACGCCGACCGCGCCGAATCCGGCATCCCCGCAGGACGCGACGGCTGACCGGCCGTCGGTCGTTTACGGCCTGGTAGAGGGCCCTCCAGAAGGCGTGGATCAGCGTCGCGGCGAGGGCAAGCGGTGGACTCCGGCGCCGCGGCGGCTCACCGCACCAGCGGCAGGAAGATCGTGTCGACGATCTCTTCGAGGACGTGGTCGGGCGCGGGGGCGAAGGTCGTGAGGAACTCGTGGCGCAGCAGGTCGAAGGGCAGGGTCTTGATGCGCTCGGTGAGGCGTTCCGGGTCGACCTCGCCGCGGTCGGCGGCGCGGGCGAACAGCGCGTCGACGGCCTCCTTGCGCCCCGTCACCGAAGGGTCGAACAGGTCGCCGGGTTCGGTCCCGGTCTCCTGGCGGTAGCCGGCCAGGTGCGCGTTCATGACGACGACGAGCTGGAAGCGGGTGGCGTTGATCTCCCGCAGCAGGGTGAGCACGTCTCCCCGCAGGCTTCCGGTGTCGGGAACGTCCAGGATGTTCTCCCGGGCGACGTGGACGACGGCCGCCCGGACGAGCGCGTCGCGGTCGGGCCAGCGCCGGTAGAGGACCGGCGGGCTGGTGCCCGCCCGCTTGACGACGGCGTCCATGGTGAACCGGGCGTACCCGCCTTCGGTGAGCTCCTGCCAGGCGGCGTCCAGCAGCGCCTTCTCCAGCGCCGCGCCGCGGCGTCGCTCGGCCATGGGAGCCCCCGTCCGCTCTAGATAGACTTGCCTATCTAATCCTAGCCGCCTAGGCTGGCCTCCGTAAGATAGAATCCTCTATCCTAAGGAGTGCCGATGCACACCGCCGGCGCCAAGCCGCCACCACCGCCCGCCGCACCCGCCGGCTCCGGCCGCGTCGACCCCGCCGTGCGGCGGATGACCATCACCCTGATCATCGGCGCGCTCGCCGTCATCTTCGACACGACGATCATGAGCGTCGCCATCGACGGCCTCGCCGGCCGGCTGCACGCCTCGCTCAACGACGCCCAGTGGGTGACGACCGCCTACCTGCTGGCCCTGTCGGCCACGATGCCCGCGGTCGGCTGGGCCCAGTCGGTCCTCGGCGGCAAACGCCTGTGGATCGCCGCCCTGGCCATGTTCTTCCTCGGGTCGCTGCTGTGCGCGGCGGCGTGGAACATCCAGAGCCTGATCGCCTTCCGGGTGGTCCAGGGCGTCGGCGGCGGCATCATGATGGTGCTGATGACCACGCTGATCATGCAGGCGGCCAAGGGCCGCGACATCGGCAGGGTCATGTCGCTGATCACCGTGCCGACGGCCCTGGGCCCGGTCCTCGGCCCGGTCCTGGGCGGCGCCATCCTGCACCTGGCCGACTGGCGCTGGATCTTCCTGTTCAACGTCCCCTTCTGCCTCGTCGGCGGCTACCTGGCCCGGCGCGACCTGCCCGCCGACGAGCCCCGCCCCGCTCCCCGTCCCCGCCTGGACGCCGTGGGCATGCTGCTGCTGTCCCCCGGAATCGCCGCCGCCGTCTACGGCCTCACCCAGCTCGCCGGATCCGACGGCCCGGCCGCCGCCAAGGTGACGCTGCCCCTGGCGGGCGGCCTCGTCCTGCTCATCGGCTACGTCCTGTGGGCGCTGCGACGCGGATCCGGCGCCCTGCTCGACATCCGGCTGCTGCGCCACCGCTCGCTGGCCTCGTCCTCGGCGCTGGTGTTCCTGTCCGGCGCCACCCTGTACGGGACCATGCTCCTGCTGCCGCTGTACTGGCAGCAGGTCCGCGGCGAATCCGCCCTGGACGCCGCACTGCTGCTCATCCCCCAAGGCGTGGGCACGCTGCTGTCCCGCACGCTGGCCGGACGGTACATGGACCGCTTCGGGCCGCGACCGGTCGCCATCGCCGCCCTCGCCGCCTCCCTCGCCGCCACCGTGCCGTTCGGCTTCATCACCGCCTCCACGAGCGACATCACGCTGATGGCCGTGCTGTTCGTCCGCGGCCTCGGGCTGGGCGCGGCCATGATCGCCATCATGGGGGCCGCGTTCGTCGGCATGCGGCGCGACGAGATCCCGGCCGCGTCCAGCATCAGCCGCGTCACCCAGCAGGTCGGCGGTTCCGTGGGCGTCGCGGTCCTCGTCATGATCCTTCAACGCGCCTCCGCCGGCGCCCGCACGCCCGCCGCCCTCGCCACCGGATTCGCGGACGCCTTCTGGTGGTCCGCCGCGTTCACCGCCGCGGCCGTCCCGCTGTGCCTCCTCCTGCCCGGCCGGCCCAGCCCACAGCCGGTCGGCGCGTGAGGTCAGCGCGGCACGTAGGTGAGGATGACCGACCCGTTCTGGAACCGTTTCTCGTCGGTGAGCGTGAGATCCAGGCCCGCGGTGTCCACGTGTTCGAGGAGCCGTCGCCCCGCCCCGGCGACGACGGGCATGTACCAGAAGCGGAACTCGTCGATCAGGCGGTGCCGGACGAGCGTGGCGTCGAACCGGGTGGTGCCGTACTTGATGAGGTCCTTGCCCGGCCGCTCCTTCAGCTTCGCGATCGCGGCCGGGGCGTCGGGACCGAGCAGGGTGGCGTTCCAGGTCGTCTCGGTCAGTGATCGGGACGCGACGTACTTGGGCATGGCGTTGATGCGGTCGATGTAGGGATTGCCGGTGACCTGGCCCCAGTTCGCGTAGAAGGACTCGTAGGTCTTGCGGCCCATGACGAACGCGTCGTAGTTGCGGAGTTGTTCGAGCGAGTACGCCGAGGACTCGGCGTCGAAGAGGGCCCAGCGTTCCGGGGCTTCGATGACGCCGTCCAGCGTGACGAGCGTCGACTCGATGAGCTTGCGCATGGTGGTTCTCCTAGTTTCGAGTGGATGAGGGTTCCGGCCGCATCGGCGGTTGACCGCGGTGGTCAGTCGGCGGGGGCCGGTTCTGGGACTTGGTCCTGCTGGACGGTGGCGGCCCCGGTGACGCCGGTATGCCGGATGAACAGGAAGGCGATGGGGATTCCGGCCAGGGCGATGAGTCCGCAGACCCAGAAGGCGGTGTGGAATCCGCCGGTGAGCGCGCCTGCGATGGCGTGGCCATGGGCGCGGAGGTCACGGGTGCGCGTGGCCGCCACGGTGGAGGCGATGGCGATCCCGATCGCGCCGCCCAGTTGCTGGGACGAGTCGATGAGGCCGGAGGCGACGCCGGCGTCCCGTTCGGTGACGCCGACCAGGGCTCCGATCGACACCGGAATGAAGATCCAGGTGACGGTGCCGGTCAGGAGGAGGGGGCCGGCCAGGTTCGTCCAGAAGCCGCCGTGCGCGGGTGCTCGGGTCGCCCACAGGATCCCGGCGCCGGTCAGGGTCAGACCGGCCGCCGCCACCAGCCTGATCGAGGTGCGGGTGACGAGCATCTGCGCCGGCCCCGCGAGGACCACTCCGGTCAGGCCGACGGTGAGCCAGGCCAGGCCGGTGTTCATCGCGGAGTAGCCGAGTACCTGCTGCATGTAGAGGGTGCCGATGAAGATGTAGCCGTAGAAGCTCGCGCCGAGCAGGAATCCGACGGCATTGGACCCGGCGAGCGTGCTCAGCCGGAACAGGCGCAGGGGCAGCAGCGGCGCCTGCGCCCTGGCTTCGATGGCCACGAACGCGGCGAGCAGGGCCGCCGACGTCGCGATCAGGGCCAGGGTCCGGGAGGCCGTCCACCCCGCGGTCGGCGCCTGGGAGATGGCGTACACCAGGATCACCAGGGCGGCGGTCACCGTGACGGCGCCGAACGGGTCGTAGCGGCGGCGGACGCCCCGGAGCCTGCTTTCCGGCACTACACGGCGGGTCAGGAGCAGCGCGGCCCCGCCGACGACCACGTTCAGGTAGAAGATGTACGGCCAGCCGGCGTAGCGGGTGAGGGCGCCGCCGGCCAGGACGCCGACGGTCGCGCCGCTGGCGCCGATCGCGCCCCACAGGCCGAGTGCCCTGTTGCGTTCGGTGCCCTCGGTGAACATGTTCATCACGATCGACAGCGCGGCGGGCAGCACCATGGCGGCGCCCAGTCCCTGGACGCCCCGCATGACGATCAGGAAGACGCCGCCGGTGGCCAGCGCGCAGGCCAGCGAGGCCGCGGTGAACAGCGCCAGCCCGGCCGCGAACACGCGCCTGCGCCCGAGCAGGTCGGCGGCTCGGCCGCCCAGCAGCAGGAACCCGCCGAAGGTGAGCGCGTACGCGGTCACCACCCACTGCAGGTCCGCCTGCGCGAGGTCCAGCTTGCGGCCGATCGTCGGCAGCGCCACGTTGACGATCAGCATGTCGACCGCCGTCATGAAGTACGCCACGGCGAGCAGCGAGAACGCCCGCCAGCGGAGGGCGTTCACGGGGTGCGGCGACGGCTCTGGCATCGGTCTCTCCTGGTGTGATCGGGTGATCTCAGGAGGACGACGAATGGCGGCCGCCGGAACCGGACACGGCGCTAGGGGATTTTCAGGCTCTCGATCCGCCGCTCGAAGGCCGTCCGCTCGGCGGTGCTGCGGGCCAGCGCGATCGCGTGCTCGTAGTGCTCCCGCGCTGCGGCGTGGCGGCCGGCCCGCCGTTCCAGGTCGGCCAGGGCCGCCCAGTAGAAGGGGTACCGGGACAGCTTGGACTCGTCCGCCAGGGCGGTCAGCTCACGGCGGCCCTCGTCGACACCGTCCCGTTCGGCCACGGCCAGCGCGCGGTTGAGCGCCACGACGGGGCTCCAGGACCGTTCGGCGAGGACCTGGTAGAAGCCGATGATCCTCTCCCAGTTCGTCTCCTGGACCGACGGCGCGATGGCGTGCTCGCAGGCGATGCCGGCCTCCAGATGCCAGCGGGACATGTGATCCCCGGTGGCCGCGTGGGCGAGATGGACGAGACCGCGCTCGATGCGCTCCCGGTCCCAGCAGCTTCGGTCCTGGTCCTCCAGGGGGACGAACACGCCGTGCTCGTCCAGGCGCGTCGACAGCCGGGCGGTGCCGAAGCAGAACAAGGCGGCCAGAGCGTGCACGTCCGGATGCGCCGTCGCCTTGGCGTCCAGCAGCAACTCGGCGAGGCGCAGAGCGTCGTCGCACAGGAACGGGCGTACCGGGTCCTGCGGGTTGCTGCCGTGATAGCCCTCGTTGAACAGCAGATACAGCGACCGCAGGACCGAGCCCCGCCGGGCGTCGAGGTCGGGCAGGTCGTCCACGTCGGGCAACCGGCCCAGCTCGCGCAGGCGTCCGCGACCGCGGTGCAGGCGCCGGTCGATGGTCTGGGCGTCCACGAGGAACGCTTGACCGATCTCCTTGGGCGACAGCCCGCACAGCCACCGGAGGATCAGGGTGACGTGCGTCTCGCGGCTCAGGCCGGGGTCGCAGACGGCGAACATCATCGCCAGCTGGCCGGCCCCCTCGGCGGCCGGAGCCAGGGCCGCCTCGATGGTGTCGGTCAGCGCGGTCCTCGTCGCCAGCTCGGGCAGCAGGGAGCGGCGCCGCTGCTCCCGGCGGATGATGTCGACCGCCCGGTTGTGGGCCGCCCGGATGATCCACGCCTTGGGGTCCCGCGGCAGCCCGAAGCGCCACGCCTGCATGGCGCTGACCAGCGCGTCATGGACGACGTCCTCGGCGAGCGGGATGTTCGACGGGCCCAGGACCCGGATCAGCGCGCTGACCAGGTGCGCGTACTCCCTGCGGAACAGGTCCTCCACCAGCTCCGCGGACGAGAGCGCCTCGGCCCCTTCGTCCACCGGCTCAGGCCCGGTAGTCCTGGACCGGCCGCACCTCGACGGACCCGCCGAACTCGTACGTCGGGCAGCCGCGCGCGACCTCGATGGCGTCCTCCAGGGAGGCCGCCTCGACGATCATGCTGCCGGTCACGAGATCCTTCGACTCGGCGTACGGCCCGTCGGTGACCAGGTCGCGACCGCGGACCGTGGCCCCCGGGCCGTCGAGCGCGGTTCCGGTGTTGCGCCTGCCCTGCCCGGCCAGCTCCTCCGACCAGCGGTACCACTTCTCGACATGGGCCTGGAGCTCGGACGGCGACAGGTCGTGACGCGAGACGGCACCCCCGCGGAAGATCAGCATGAACGTGCTCCGCGGGACGCGGTCCTCGCCATCGGGTTCCGCCATCACGGCCTCCCTGTGTCCGCCGCCGGGCATCCTCGGATCCGGCGACCGCCTGAGCCCGGCCCCGACACCGCACCAGCGGCAACAAGTCCCAGCCCGAAAGCAATACCACAGCATCGGGCCGTCCGCGCCGCGTGCCAGGCCGGGGGCTCCCGCTTCCGGCGGGTGGGGTCAGCGGGTGACGGCGGGCCGGGTCAGCGGGTGACGGCGGCGGCGCGCAGGTGGCCGTCGCCAGCGCCGAAGTAGACCACTCCGCCCGACACCACCGCGTTGGGGTCGCGGTCGTCCGCCAGCGTGACCTTCCCCAGGGAGGCACCGTCACCGGTGTTCAGGAGGTGCAGTTCGCCGGTCTTCGTGACGACGTAGACCGTCCCGGACGAGACGGTGGGCGACGAGCTCACCTGGGGCAGCCCACGGCGCCACATCACCGCGCCGGTCTTGGCGTTGAACGCGACCGCCTGACCGCCATCTCCCTGGGAGTCGGCGTTGCCGCTGACATAGAGGACCCCGCCGGACAGTACGGGGAGCCCCGAATCCGAGACGTCGCGGAGGTTCGTAGGGGTCTTCCACAGGAGCGCACCGTTGCCCGGGTCGCGGGCCGAGACGGTGCCGTCCTCACCGATCGCGTACATGACGCCGCCGATCACGTTGAGCGACTGCGGCCGGCTGTGGAGGTCGTCGGAGAAGGGGACCTTCCACAGCCGCTTGCCCGTATCGGCGTCCAGCGCGTGGAGTTGCGGGCCCGGCTCGTCGTAGGTGCTCGCGACGTAGTAGACGACGTTCTCGTGGGCGGTCATCTCCCAGACGATCCCGGTTTCGTGGGCCCACGTCCTTTTGCCGGTGCCGGTGTCCAGCGCGTACACCAGCGACTTCTTGGCATCGGACGTCCGGTGGAAGAGGTACATGTTCCGGCCCGACAGCGCTTCGCCTAGCAGCAGCGTCCCTGCGGGGTACTCCCACAGCCGTCGGCCGGACGCGGCGTCCAACGCGAACACGCGGCTGCTGTCACTGTCGCGGGACGAGTCGGCGTAACCGCTGACGTAGACCCTGTTCCCGGCGATGAACAGGGAGTTGCCGCCGCCCCACGCCCGGTCGCGCTTCCACCGGGCGCCGCCGGTCCGGGCGTCCACGGCGTGGACGACGCCGTCTCCGTCGCCGAAGTACAGGGTCCCGTCCTTGAGCTGCGGCGGCCAGGACGCGTCTCCCCCGTAGGACCACAGCTGCTTCAGGACCGGCGGGCGAAGCTCGGCGGCGCGGCTGGCGTGGCCTCCCCGGCCGGCGTCCGGGCCGCCGCCGGTGAGGAGCAGCGCGGCGGCGACGGTGACGAGGACGGTGACGCCGGCGAGGCCCGTCAGGGCACGGCCCCGCGCGAGACGCCGCCGCGGAGGAGATTCCGGAGGCGGGCCCTGGTACGGCGCCGTCACGACGGCGGTGCGGGCGAGGGGCGGCGCGGGGACCGTGCGGGTGATCTCGGTCGTCAGCGGTTCGGGCAGCCAGCCGGCTCCACCGGGCGGCCAGGCGCGTGAGGCCCGGCCCAGTTCCTCGACCAGGCCGGGGACGGTGGGACGGCGGCCGGGGTCCTTGTCCAGGCATCGGGCCACGACGTCCACCAGCCCCGGTGGCACGCCGGTGAGGTCGGGCGACCCGTGGACGACCCGATAGTTCAGGGCGTGCGCCGAGCCGCCGCCGAACGGCCCCGCCCCGGACGCCGCGTACGCCAGGACGGCGCCGAGGGCGAAGACGTCGCTCGCCGGACCGACCTCACCGCCCCGCACCTGCTCGGGGGACATGAAGCCGGGCGTGCCGACCATCGCCCCGGTCACCGTCAGCCGGGTGCCCTCGGACGCCAGTGCGATCCCGAAGTCGATCAGGCGCGGGCCGTCCGCGGCCAGCAGCACGTTCGACGGTTTGAGGTCGCGGTGCACCACGCCTGCGGCGTGTACGCCCTCCAGCGCCTCGGCGAGCGCCGCGCCCAGGGCCCGGACCGTCCCGTCCGGCAGGGGGCCGTGCGCGCCGACCGCGGCCTTCAGCGACAGCCCAGGCACGAACTCGGTGGCCAGCCAGGGCGGCGTCCCCTCGGGGTCGGCGTCGATCACGGCGGCGGTGAAAGGGCCGCTCACGCGGCGGGCCGCCTCGACCTCCCGGACGAACCGGCGCCGGAACCCCGGATCCTCCGCCAGCTCGGCCCGCACCACCTTCACCGCGACCGCGCGCCCGTCCGGCGGCGCCGCCAGGAACACCTGGCCCATCCCGCCGCCCCCGAGCCGCCCGACGACCCGGTACCGCCCGAGCCGCTCCGGGTCGCCCGGCTCCAGCGCCGCTCCTCTTTCCCTGCCCATCAGACGGCGTCCGAGAGCGCGCGCAGAACGTCGTCGTCCTCGACGTAGAGGCGGCCGTCGATGACGCTGGGATTCCCGCCCACGTGTTCTTTCCACAGGGGTGTGCCGTTGCGGGCGTCGAGGGCGTAGAGGTTCCCGGCCTCCTCTTCGTCACCGTCGCCGAAGAGCACCGTCCCGTTCCGGACCGACAGCAGATGGGCCGCGTCCACTCCCGGCTTGTGCCGCCACAGCGGCCTGCCGGTGTCGGCGGCGAAGGCGCACACGTAGCCGTCGTTCTCGAAGTAGGCGACCCCGTCCGCGATGATCGGTGCGCCGGCTCCGCCGGCGATGGCGGGATCCCAGGAGGCGCCCTCGAAGCCCTGCTTCCACGCGTACCGGCCCGTCGCGGCGTTCACCGCGTGCAGGGAACCGTCCCGGACGCCGAAATAGACGGTCCCGTTCGCGGCGACGGGCGATGATTCGAGCCGATCCCCGACCTCGAGGCGCCAGAGGTCCGCGCCGGTCTCCGCGTCCACCGCGCGCAGGGTGCCGTCACTGATCACGGCGAACACGACTCCTCCGGAGACCACCGGCCCCTTCTTCGAGAAGCCTTCGTAGGTGTTGCTCCACATCTGCCGCCCGGTGCGGGAGTCCCGCGCGATCAGCCGGACGTCCGACGCGTAGACCCTGTCTCCGACCGTCTCGACCGACGGATGGACGCCGTGGTCCTTCCACTTCCAGAGCTCCGCGCCGCTGGCGGGGTCCCGGGCGTAGAGGTGGTTGCCGGCGCCGTAGTACACCGCCGAATCGGCGGCCCCCAGGAACATCGGGCCGGTCGGGACGTCCTCGTCCAGGGGGTGCGCGTACTTCCAGCGCAGCCGGCCGTTCTCGGTGTTCAGGGCGTACAGGCCGCCCTTCTGGTCGTCGATGTACGCCGTGCCGCCGACCACTTGCGCCAGGTGCATGCCCTTCTCCAAGGGGAAGGTCCACAGCTCCTTGTGCTTCGGCGGGCCGGCCGCCTCTGCCTCGCCGTCGTCCCGGGACAGCCGGACGGCCAGGACGACCGCCGCGATGACGAGGACCACCGCCGCGGCGGCGGCCGCCGCGGCCAGGATCCGGCGCCGTGCGGGGCCGGGCGCCCGCGTCCGTCCCACCGAAACGGGCACGCCGGGCGGGACGGGCACGCCGGGCGGGACGGGCACGCCGGACGGGACGGGCACGCCGGACGCGCTGGGCGGGGGCAGGGGAGGCGCGGACCGGACGCGGAGGACCTCGGCGGCCACCGGGGCGGGCAGCCGGCCCGCCTCCGTGAAGAAGCCCGCGGCCTGCCCGGTCCCCGCCGAGCGGCTCAGCTCGCCGACCAGGTCGGGGACGGCGGGACGGCGGGCGGGGTCCCTGGCGAGGCAGCGGGCGGCGACGTCCGCGAGCGCGGGCGGCACACCGGTCAGCACCGGGTCCTCGTGGACGACCCGGTAGTTCAGGGCGTGGGCGTGCCCGGCCCCGAACGGGCCGGTGCCGGTCGCCGCGAACACCAGCACGGCGCCGAGGGCGAAGACGTCCCCGGCGGCGGTGACCTCGTCGGCCGCGAGCGCCTCGGGGGCGATGAAGCCGGGCGTTCCGACGACCATGCCGGTCTCGGTGAGCTCGGTGAGCTCGGTGAGCTCGGTGAGCTCGGCGGCCTCGGCGGCCCGCGCGATCCCGAAGTCGATCACGCGCGGGCCGTCCGCCGCCAGCAGCACGTTCGACGGTTTGAGGTCGCGGTGCACCACGCCTGCGATGTGCACGCTCTCCAGCGCCTCCGCCAGCGCGGCGCCCAGCGCGAGCACCGATGCCTCCGGCCAGGGGCCGTGGGCGGCCACCGCCGCCTCCAGGGAGAGGCCGGGCACGTACTCGGTGGCCAGCCAGGGCGGCGTCCCGTCGGGGTCGGCGTCGATCACGGCGGCGGTGAAAGGGCCGCTCACGCGGCGGGCCGCCTCGACCTCCCGGACGAACCGGCGCCGGAACCCCGGATCCTCCGCCAGCTCAGCCCGCACCACCTTCACCGCGACCGCGCGCCCGCCCGGCGACAGGGCGAGGAACACCGTGCCCATCCCCCCGCCGCCGAGCCGCCCGACGACCCGGTACCGCCCGAGCCGCTCCGGGTCGCCCGGCCGTAGCGGCGCGACACCGCTCACTCGGCTTCCTTCCCGGCGGTGGTGCCTGGGGCCCGCACGGCCAGGTCCGGCATCAGGCGCGTGATCATGGTCGTGGTCCTCCATCGGCGACGGGCAGCGGCGGCTCGCATTCAGATAGACGATACTGTTCGCCAGAGAGTTCGCTCGTTCACCAGACGTGGCGCATTCCCGGGGCCGAGCTGACGCGAAGAAGGCTCTTCGGGTGCACCCGGAAAGCCGCCTGCCCGAGCAGCACCAGCACAGCGGAGCCTGAACGTCAGGTCGCCATCCGCCAGGTCTTGCGGGGTTTGTTGTGCATCCGTCCCGGGATGCCGGGGCGCTGCTGCCAGGGGTGCGGTCCGGTGGGCGGGCGGTACCCGACGCCCAGCGCGTCCAGGCGGGCATAGTGCGCCGCGTTCATCCGGCGCTCGAAGTCCCCGAAATCGCGTTCGTCCGGGCCCGGTAGCCGGGACCAGGCCACTTCGGCGAACGCGACGAGGCGCGGGAACGCCTGGTAGTCCACGCGGCCCCGGTTCTCGGCGACCTCCGTCCACAGGTTGGCCTGCGCGCCGATGATGTTGGCCGCGTAAGGCGTACCGGCCAGCCGGGGCGGGACGGGTTCGAACCGGTAGACGTCCTCAAGCGTGTGGACCCAACCGAACGGCACGGGCTCGTCGGGGCCGTGGGCCTGGACGTGGTCGAGGTAGACCTCTTGCTGCGGGCACATCACCACGCTGTGGCCGGCCTGCGCGGCGGCGATCCCGCCCGCGTACCACCGCCAGCACATGACGGCGGCGCCGTCCGCCAGGCCGCCCTCCAGGATCTCGTCCCAGCCGATGAGGCGCCGTCCCCGCGCGGCGAGCCAGTGAGCGAAATGGCGGATCATCCACGACTGGAGGTCGTCCTCGTTCTCGAGCCCGAGTTCCCGGATGCGGGCCTGGGCGGTGGGCGACTCTCGCCACTGGTCCTTGGCGCATTCGTCCCCGCCGATGTGGACGAACCGGCCGGGGAAGACCGCCAGCACTTCGTCCAGGACGTCCTCGTAGAAGCGCACCACGGCGTCGGTGGGGGCCAGCACGTTGCGGGTGATGCCCCAGTCGGTCCACACCTCCAGCGCGGCGGTGTCGACGACGTCGGTGTTCCCCAGCTCCGGGTAGGCGGCGATGGCGGCCTGGGAATGGCCGGGAAGGTCGATCTCGGGCACGACGGTGACGTGACGCTCCGCCGCGTACGCGACGATCTCCCGCAGATCGTCCTGGGTGTAGAAGCCGCCGTGCGGCCGCTCGTCCCACAGCGGCGGGGTCCCCCAGCCCAGGCGGGTCCGCCGCCGCCAGGCGCCGGTCTCGGTCAGCCGGGGGTGGCGGCGGATCTCGACCCGCCACCCCTGGTCGTCGGTGAGGTGCAGGTGCAGCACGTTCAGCTTGTGGGCGGCCAGCAGGTCGACATAGCGCAGCACGTCGTCCTTCGGCAGGAAGTGCCGCGCGACGTCGAGCATGAAGCCCCGCCAAGCGAAGCGCGGCCGGTCCTCGACGATCACGTACGGCACCGTGACCGGCTCCCGCGCGGTGGGGGCGCGGCGAAAGGCCTCCGGGCCCAGCATCTGCCTCAAGGTCTGGCGCCCCCAGAAGACGCCGGCCTCATCGCCGCCGACGATTCCGGCGCCGTCCGCCGACACGGTGAGCCGGTACGCCTCCGGCCCCAGTGACGGATCGACGTCGGTGCGCACATTCCCGCTGAAAGGACCGGACCCTCCTGTCAGTTCGACTCGGCTCGGGGCTGGTATCACGTTCAGCTCGGACGCCACACACCCAGTTTCACCATAGGAGTCATCCATCCGCCAGAGAACGCGCGCGAGGTCCTCAGTGCATGGATTGCGCAGCCGCCGTGGTCACTGGTCGGGGGGAAGGACGACCTCGTCGTTGATGACCTGCGTGGTTTCTTCGACTACTGCTTGGATGATGCGGTCGCGTTGTTCCGTGTCGAGTTGCTCGGGAATGCCGCTGTCGCTGAGTTCGATGCGGATGGTTCGGATGATGACCGAGGCGGCGGGCGGATCGTTGTGCTTTTTCTTGTGGTCCTGGTAGACGGTCCAGGCGAGAGTGGCGACGCTGACGACGAGGCCGCCAAGGGAGACGGGGTCGAGGTACTGGTCACGGCGGGTTGCGCCGTCGGCGCTATGGAGTGCGGCTTCGACGTCGGCAGGAAGGCGCCCGCCGTACTCGGGCGCCAGCCGTGCCGCTGCGGCGCGGGCTGCCTGCTGGATGGCGTCGTTCATGTGGGCCTGCCTTAACCGAGGCCGGTCTCGTCCGGTCCGGTGTGGGTGACGTGGGCGTGAACAGATGAGGGAAGGGCGTTTCCGGTGACGGTGCGCCACAGGTCGTGCAGGGTTTCGACGCCCAGTTGCCGGGTGAGGCGCTGGAGAATGTAGGGCGCGGGCCCGGTGGCGGGGTGGGGATATTCGTCGAAGAGGGCGACGCACCGGATCGTCCATTCGAGGGCCTGGCGAGGCACGCCGCGGTCTGCGGCGAGCAGCCCGAGTTGCCCGTAGCCGCGGGCCATGCCGGGCCGGTCACGGAGGTCTTCTTTGATGGCGACGGATTGCCGGTAGAGGTGTTCGGCCTGGTCCAGGTCGCCCTGGTCCTGGGCGGTGGTGCCGAGCTGGTGGTAAGCGGACGCCATGCTGAGCCGGTCACCAAGTTTTTCGGCGATGGCGAGCGACTGCCGGTACCAGCGCTCCGCCTGCTCGAAATCGCCCCGGTCCTGAGCGACCCGGCCGAGCTGGTGGTAACTGCGCAGCATTCCGGGCCGGTCGCGAAGCTCTTCGCGGATGGCGAGCGATTCCCGGTAGCGGTCTTCGGCCTGCTCCAGATCGCCGTGCTCCTGGGCGATGATGCCGAGCTGATGGTAGCTGGACGCCATTCCGGGCCGGTCGCGGACTTCTTCGAGGATCGCGAGGGACCTCCGGTACCAGTGCTCGGCCTGCCCGAAATCCCTCCGGTCCTGAGCGGCCCGGCCGAGCTGATGGTAACTGCGGGCCATTCCGGGCCGGTCGCGAAGTTCCTCAAGGATGGCGAGGGCCTGCCGGTACCAGTGCTCGGCCTGCGCCAGATCGCCCCGATGCTGGGCGGTGATTCCGAGCTGGTGGTAGGCGAAGGCCATGCGGGGCCGGTCCTGCATTTCTTCGAGGATGGTGAGGGACTTCCGGTACCAATGCTCGGACTGGTCCAGATCACCCCGCAGTTGCGCGACCATGCCGAGATGGTGCTGGAAGACGGCGGTGTCGATGCGTGTGTGGTCACTGTCGGGGAGCTGCTCGTAAGCACGTAAGAGGGTGCGGTTGACGGCTTCGGCCTCGGTCAGCTGACCGAGGATCTGGTGGCGGGTGGCTTGGCCGTCCATGAGGAACGCCCACAGATTGCCGGCGGCGGTGTCGAGCGGCGGCGGGGTTCCGGGCGGGTCTTCGAGGACGTCCACCGCGCGGTCGACCCATGCCCGCGCCTCCTCGTACAGTCCTCGCAGGTCCCAGTAGGCGCTCAGGCACCGAGCGATGATGGTGGCGTGGCCCCACTTCTGTTGAGTGAGGGCGTGGCCGAGCATGCCCGACAGATTGCGGCGATGCAGCTCGGTCACCGTCACCGCGTCCTGGGCGTTCTCGCTGTTCCACTGCCCGCTCAGCCACCGCGCGAGAACGGTATAGGCGTCCAGCAGGGCCCGTTTCGCGGCGGCGTGCTCGGCGTCGAAACCGTCGGGATCGAGCCGGCGCCAGTGCGCGGCCAAATAGGACGGCAGCGCCGGGTGCAGGCGGTACACACCCATGCCGAGTTCCGACAGCAGTCCCACCCGGTGGGCCCGGTCCAGCACCGCCTGCCATTGGTCGGATGAGAGCCCGCGAAACCGCTCTGGACACTCGGCAGATTGCGACATCGCGTCGAGGGCGACGCTGTCAGTCGTCGCGTGGAAGAGGGCGAGGGCGGTGATGGCCTGCCGATCGCGGTCGGGGAGGTGGGCGAAGGAATAGGTGATGCTGGCCGCCAGGCTGTTCGCCCGGTCGCCCTCATCACCCGCAGGCAACGGCTCGATCCCCTTGAGCGCATTCAGCAGATGCTCCGGCGCCGTGCCGTCAAGGCGGGGAAGGATCAGGCGCATGCTCAGCGGATGCCCGTCTAGCCATTGCACCAATTCCTCGAACGCCCGCCGCCCGCGCTTGGCCCGCGTGCCCGGATACGGCGCCAGGAGCTGATCGGTGTAGAGGACGGCCTCGTCCCGGTTCAGCCCGCCCACGTCGATGCGGCGGATCCGGGAGCCGAGCCATTCCTCGGGGCCACGGCTGGTGATCACGATCGCCGAGCGGCTCCGGGCAGCGACCCGATGCAGGAAATCACGCAGCTCGTCGGCCTCGTCCTCGTCCAGCGGCGGGGTGGCGCCGGTGGGGTCGGGCATGGAGCGGGCGGTTTCGAAGTTGTCCCACAGCCACAGCACCCGGTAGTCGGCCAGGAACTGCTCGATCGTCCTGCGGCGTTCCAATGGTGCCAGGGCGGTGAAATCGGTGCCGAACACCCGCAGGCCGAGGCTGGTCACCAGGCCGTCCAGGCCGAATGAGGAAACGCCCGGTTCGAAGGAATCCCAGAACACCAGATCTGGCCGGTCGACCCCGCCGGTGTCCCGCCACCACCGCCCGAACGCCTTGGCCAGCTCGGTCTTCCCCGTCCCACCGGGACCGTGCAGGACGACGACGTGCTGAAGGCGCGCCGCCGTGTCCAGGGTGAACAGCAGGCCGTCCCGGCCCACGAATTTTCCGTCCGCACCCAGCCCATCGCCGTCCGGGGACTCGTCGTGAATCCGAGCGCGGACCTCGGCCAGCATGGCCGCCTGGGATGCTGGCTGCGGCCGTTCCGTGACGAGGCCGGGAAAGGAGATGTCCCGGCGCATGTAATGGACGGGGACCATCCAGTCGTCCAGCGGCAACCGTCCTTTCGGGCTCGGACGGAGGTTCGCGACGTGCAGGTGCCGCCGTGCTCTGGTGACGGCGTCGCCGACACTGTCACCGGAGAAGAGGCGCTCATAGAACACGGCCATGAATTCGGCGGCGGCGACGGCGTAGACGCTGTAGGCCATGGCGACCACCGAGGCGGTGCCTTCGCGCAGGAGCCGCGTCGCGACCGCGGCCTCCACCTCGCTGCCGAGTTGCGCCGACTGGCAGGCGTTCAGGACGACGACGGGAACCCGCCCGGCGGCCAGGACGACCGCGACGCGCTCAGCGGCGACGAGGTCGGCGCCGCCTTCGGGTTTCTCGAACGCCAGCATTCCCCGCTCGCCCGCGGCCCCGTATTTCGCGGAGCCGCGTCCGGCCGGCAGGGAGGGTTCGCGGGCGAAGACGCCATGGCCGTCGAAATGCACGACCTGGAACGGCTCGCCGCGATCCACCGCGTCCTGCAGGACCGACTCGAATCGGCTGAGAGTGGGCGGCCGCAGAACGGTCAGCTCGACCGTGCCGCGGACGGACTCCAACCGTTCCAGCAGGGGCCGGGCGACCATCTGGTAGCCCACGTCGGCCGTTCCGTCGGGCCGCGACAGGACCATCAGCACCCGCAGCCGCGACCCCACCGGATCGGCGGGTTCGAAGGACTCGGTCAGGTCCGCGGACGGCATGGTCCGGATCAGCGGGACGCCTTCCAGCGCCAGCGGAGTCGGGCGGCCCGGGTCGCGCATCAATTCCCACGGCAGGCCGAGAAACCGCGCCGAAGCCGATTGGAGGACGATCTCCACGTCCCTGCGGCTTCTGGCCGCCACGTACGCCTCGCGGGCCGGGCCGGACTCTCCGAGCAGCGCGGTGAACAAATCGCCGCCCCAGGCGGCCAAGCGGTCCCGGATGGCCGCGCCACGCTCTTCGTAGACCGCGAACGGGGCGGTCAGGTAGTCCTCCAGGTACCAGCGCAGATCCTCGAGAGCCGCATCGTCCAGCGGCCACGGCATGTCCCGGGAAGTGACGACCTGGCTCGCGAACTCCTCCCCCGCCAGCCGGACCTGCACCGACACGCGGCCGTCGGCGTCGGCGGACACCAGGAGCCGGCTCCTACGGCGACCATCGCGCACATCGCACCCCGTCCTCGCTCCCGGCCGTCCCGCGGCTAGACCCACGGCCAGATCCGCGGCCAGATCCGCGGGCCGACGCGAGATCTATCGCGCCGACCGGGCTCCGGCGTCACCTCGCAGAATAGACACTCCTATTCCTCGGAATCCGCCGAACGGCCTCCGGACGCCTGCCGTTCGGCCTGCCGCCGGAACAGTTCCTCGACGGCGCTCGGCAGGGTCGTCTCGAAGTCGATCAGTTTCGCCCAGGTCGGGGTGACGACGATGCGGACCATGCCCTCGTGGTAAAGCGAACGCACCCCCGCCTCCCATTCGACCCGTTGCTCGGCCGTCATCTGGTAGGTGCCGCTCGACTCGAGGTATTCGTCCGGGATGCCGTCGGTGACGTCGAGCTCGGCCCGGCCGCGGATGAGCAGCATCTTGGGCGGGTGCACCTCGGTGTCGATCGTCAGGGCGACCGCCGGGTTCTCGCGGAGGTGGGCGAGCTTCGGCGCGTTCTTCGCGGTGCATATGACGATCTCGGCGCCGTTCCAGCTGAACCCGACGGGGACGTTCCGCGGCGTGCCGTCCTTGGCGACGTACGCGAGGCGCGTCAGGTCGCGGGCCAGCAGTTCCCGGCTCAGCGGGCGGTTCAGGATCTCGGTGGTCTCGTCCGGTGTGGTCATTGCGTATCTCCTTCTGGCTCTGGACGGGTTCTAGCTCTGGACGGGGAGGTCGTAGAAGCGGCGGGCGCTGGAGCCGACGCGGTTCAGGTCGGTGCCGTAGATGTGCAGCGAGACCGCGGTCTCGTCGCCGATGTTGCGGACGCGGTGGATGTCGCCGGGCGGGGCGAACGCGCTGATGTCGCCGGTCAGGTTCGCGTTGTGGCCCGCCTCGATCAGGGACGTGCCATCGTCGGAGAGGGTGTACAGGTCCTCGTGCTCCACGCCGGTCAGGACGCCGAACACGCACCAGGTCACGTGATCGTGGACGCGGGTCTGCGCGCCGGGCCGCCAGGCGATCGCGACCATCGAGAACGAGCCGTCCGGCTCCACGTGCAGGCGGTGGCTGCTGTACGTGCCGCGCTCGCCGGCGAGCTGGTCCGCGGTGAGCAGGGCGGGCGAGGGCAGGTGCGCGCGGAGCGCGTCCCCCACGTACGACGCGGTGTCGCGCCGGCCGGCGTCGCGGGCGACGGCCGCGCGGACCGCGATGACCAGTTCGTCCAGCTCCGCTGCGGGGCGCGCGGTTAGGGTGTTCATGGTGCCTCCCTGTCGGGTGTGCTTCCAGCGTCCGCCCCGAGGGGATCCGCGGTCATCCGTGCCGGCCGCAGAGCACCACGGATGCCACCACGGAAAGGGGACACGGGTGGCGGAGCGGATCTCCGAGCGGGAGGCCGAGGTGCTGGCCGCGCTGGGCGCGCGGTTGTCCAACGCGCAGATCGCGAACCGGCTGCACATCTCCGTCCGCACGGTGGAGAGCCACGTGTCGTCGCTGCTGCGCAAGTACGGCATGGCCGACCGGTGGGCGCTGGCGGAGCTGGCCCGCGCCGGGGAGCGGGAGCCGGGCCGGGTCGCCGGGCTGCCGGTGTCCGGGACGACGTTCGTGGGCCGTGCGGCCGAGCGCGCCGCCGTGCTGGCCGCGGTCGAGCAGGCCCGGCTGGTGACGCTGCTGGGCCCGGGCGGGGTGGGCAAGACGCGGCTGGCCGCGGTGGCGGCCGAGGAGGCCGTGGCGCTGTTCCCGTCCGGCGGGGCCTTCGTCGACCTGGTGCCGGTGCGCGACGGGTTCGTGGCGCGCGCGGTCGCGACGGCGCTCGGGGTGACCGAGGGGTCGCACCAGCCGCTGGAGGAGGCGGTCGCGGCGCGGCTCGGCACCGGGCGGTCGCTGCTGGTGCTGGACAACTGCGAGCACGTGATCGACGAGGCCGCCGCGTTCGCCGAGCGGATCCTGGCCGCCTGCCCGGGCACCCGCGTCCTCGTGACCAGCCGGGAACGCCTCGGCGTCCCGGGCGAGCGCAGCGTCCCGATCGCGCCGCTGCCGCTGGGCTCGGACGCCGAGCGGCTGTTCCGCGACCGGGCGCTCGCCGCGGACCCGGAGTTCGTGGCCGACCCCGCGGTGGTCGCGGACCTGTGCGCGCGGCTGGACGGCATGCCGCTGGCGATCGAGCTGGCCGCGGCCCGGGGCGCGTCGCTCGGACCCACGGGACTGCTCGCGGCGCTCGACGACGCGCTGCGCCTGCTGTCCGGCGGACGCGGCGGCGACGAGCGGCACCGATCGCTGCGCGCGGTCCTGTCGTGGAGCCACGACCTGCTCGACGAGGAGGAGCAGGCGCTGTTCCGGCGGCTCGGGGTGTTCGTCGGGGCCTTCGACCTGGACGCCGCGGCCGCCGTCGGCGGGGACCGCGCGGGCGTCGCGGACCTGCTCGGCCGGCTGGTCGACAAGAGCCTCGTGGTACACGTGCGCGGGCGGGTCAGCCGGTGGCGGCTGCTGGAGACCGTGCGCGCGTTCGCGCTGGCGCAGATGTCGGCCGCGGGCGAGGAGGACAAGACCCGGGCGCACCACCTCCGCTGGGCCGCCGCCGCGGCGTCCGCCACGGAACGCCGGATCGGCGATCCCACCTGGCGCGAGGACTTCGACGCCATGGCCGCGGACCTGCGCGCCGCGCTCGCCGCGGCCGGCGGCCCGGGCGAGGTGCCGCACCGGCTGGCGAGCGCGCTGGCGCACCTGACCTACGCCCGCCGCCACCTGCTGGAGTCCTTCGCCCACCACCGGACCGCCGCGGCGGTCGCACCGGACGCGGCCTCGGCGGCACGCGACCTGCGCGCCGGAGCCGGATGCGCGCACGTCAGCACCACGTCCAACCAGCACGTCTACGAACTGCTGCTGGAGGCGGCCGAACAGGCGGCGCGGGCCGGCGACGACCGCGGCCGGGCGATCGACCTGGCCCGCGCGGTCGAGACGGCCTGCCGGTACCCCGAGGCGTTCGAGACCGGCGTCCCGTACGAGCGTCTGCGCGGCCTCCTCGACGAGGCGGTCGCCGCCGCACCCGCCGACGACCCGAAGGTCACGGCGCACCTGGCGGTCGCCCGCGCGTGGCTGGCCGGCCCGGTGAAGGGCGCACCCGACCCCGCCCTCGCCACCACCGCCCTCGCCGCGACCAGGGCGGCCGCGGACCCGGTGCTGGTCAGCTCCGGCCTGTGCGCCGCCGGGACCGCCGCCCTGCACGCGGGACGGCTGCGCGAGGCCGACCGCGTCACCCGCGAACGGCTCGCGCTGCTGCCGTCCATGGACCGCGACGACCCGTACTGCGCACCGGAGATCTGCAACACCTACGGCCGCGCCTGCATCTACGCGATCATGACCGGCGACCTGCCCGGCGCGATGGCCGCCGCCCGCGCCGGCATCGACGACGACCTGCTGCGCGACACCCACATCACGGCCAGCCGCCTCGTCCAGCCGCTCGCGCTGACCGGCCGCTTCCGCGACGCGATCGAGCACGCCGAGCGGATGCTGGACCAGTGGGAACGCGCCGGACGCCCCGCCCCGCTCTGGATGCTCCCGGCCGTGACCCTGACGGTGCTGGCCAGCGCGATGCTCGACGAGCCAGAGTCCACGGCGGTGGCGCGGTGGCGGGCGCACGCCGCGGAGATGGCCGGCGGCACGCTCGGCACGGCGCCGGTCGCGGCGTTCGTCGACGCCCGCCTCGCCCTCCACGACGAGCGGTACGACACGGCCGAACCCCTCGTACGCAGGGCCTTCACCGTCGACGCCCCGCTCGACAACTACCTCGCCTACGCGCGGGCGGCGGGCGCTGAGCTGGCCGTGGCCGCAGGATTGCCCGACGCGGCGGACCTGCTGGCGGCGGCCGCCCCGCTCGCGGAAGAGAACGCCTGGGCGGCGGCCTGCCTGGCCCGTGCCCGCGGGCGCCTCCACGACGACCGCGCCGAACTCGCCCGCGCCCTCACGGCGTTCGAACGCCTGGACGCACAGGCCGAAAGCGCCCACACCCGAACCCTCCTGGCGCATCGGTGACCACCCGGCCGTGTGCCGCCTGGAGCGGGAAGGGGCGGAGGTCACGGCTCATCGGGGGTCGAGGGGACGGAACTCCGGGGGCCTCTTCTCCAGGTAACTGGTGACGCCCTCGGCCGCGTCGGGCTGGTTGAAGGAGGCGACCATCAGTTCGTCGGCTTCGCTGACGGCGGTGGCGAAGTCGGTGTCGAGGGCCCGCATCACCTGCCGTTTGATGACGCTCATCGAGGTGGGCGAGCAGTGGGCGGCCAGTTCGGCGGCGTAGCCGACGGCGGCGTCCAGCAGCGCGTCGGCTTCCACGACCCTGTCGACCAGCCCGAGCGCCCAGGCCTCCTCGCCCTTGACGATGCGGCCCGACAGCAGCAGGTCGAGGGCCCGGCTGGTGCCGACGAGGCGCGGGAGCAGCCAGGCGATCCCGTACTCGGCGATCAGCCCGCGGCGGGCGAACGCGGTGGTGAGCTTGGCGTCCGGGGTGCTGAAGCGGATGTCGCAGTAGAGCGCCTCGACGAGGCCGAGCCCCGCGGCGGCGCCGTTGATCGCGGCGATCATGGGTTTGCGGACGGTCAGCGGGAAGGTGCGCGGCCGGGCCCGCTCGACCGGCCCGACCTCGCCGGCGGTGCTGACCTCCTGGAGGGCGTCGAGGTCCGCGCCGCCGCAGAAGCCGCGTCCGGCGCCGGTCACCACGATCGCGCGGACGCCGGGGTCGGCTTCGGCGTCGTCGAGGAGCGCGAAGTAGCGCTCCTCCAGCTCGTCGTTCCAGGCGTTGAGGCGCTCGGGCCGGTTCAGCGTGAGGAGCAGCACGGGCCCGCGCCGCTCCGCGAGGACCGTCTCATGCGTGTTCGGGGGCATCTTCGTTTCCTGTCGTCGTGCTCGTCGCCGATCGCGAGGGTCGAGGGGGTCGAGGGGGAGCCTTCCCCGTGTCAGGCACCGGCAGGGGTGCGGTGCTTGCGCAGTTCCTGAAGGGCGATGGCGCGCTTGTGGACCTCGTCGGGCCCGTCGGCGAGGCGGAGGGTGCGCAGCTGCGCCCAGGCGTTGGCGAGCGGGAAGTCGTCGGTGACGCCGCCTCCGCCGTGCACCTGGATGGCCCGGTCGACGATCTTCAGCGCCATGTCCGGCGCGGCGACCTTGATCGCGGCGATCTCGGTGCGGGCGGCCTTGTTCCCGGCGGTGTCCATCATCCAGGCGGCCTTCAACGTGAGCAGCCGGGTCCGCTCGATGTCGATGCGGGCCTCGGCGATCCAGTCGCGGATGTTGGCGCTGTCGCTGAGCCGGTGCCCGAACGCGACCCGCTCGTCCGCCCGGCGGCACATCAGCTCCAGGGCGCGCTCGGCGACGCCGATCGCGCGCATGCAGTGGTGGATCCGGCCGGGGCCGAGCCGCGCCTGGCTGATCGCGAAGCCCTCGCCCTCGCCCTTCAGGACGTCGCTCGCCGGCACCCGCACGTCCTGGAACAGGATCTCGGCGTGGCCTTCGCGGTCCATGTACCCGAACACCGGCAGGCTGCGGACGATCGTGATCCCCGGCGCGTCGATCGGGACGACCATCATCGACTGCTGCCGGTGCGGCGGGGCGTCCGGGTCGGTCTTGCCCATGACGATGAGCACCCGGCAGTTCTTGTGCATGGCGTTGGACGCGAACCATTTGCGGCCGTTGAGGACGTAGTGGTCGCCGTCGCGCTCCATCCGCAGCTCGATGTTGGTCGCGTCGGAGCTGGCGACGCCGGGCTCGGTCATCGCGAACGCCGAGCGGATCGTCCCGTCCAGCAGCGGCCTGAGGTATTTCTCCTTGTGCTCGTCGCTGCCGAACAGCGTGAGCACCTCCATGTTCCCGGTGTCGGGCGCGGCGCAGTTGGTGGCCTCCGGCGCCAGGTGGGCGCTGCGGCCCATGATCTCCGCCAGCGGCGCGTACTCCAGGTTGGTCAGGCCGGGGCCCCACTCCGGGTGCGGGTGGAACAGGTTCCACAGGCCGCGCCGGCGCGCCTCGGCCTTCAGGTCCTCGACGATCCGCGGCTGGTGGTGCGGGTCCCCCGCCGCGCGCATCTGCTCCTCGTACACGGCCTCCGCCGAGTAGACGTGCTCGTCCATGAACTCCAGCAGGTCGGCGCGGTACCGCTTCGTGCGGTCGGAGAAGTCGAACGGCTCCACGGCGGGGCTCCCCTCCAGGTGACGTGCCGCCATGTCTACTTGAATCTGCCTTCAAGTTCAAGTGCGGTCCGGCACGGCGGCGCTGCTAGCCTTCGACCGACGAGTGCGCGACCGGACAGAGGCGAAGACCGGCAGTGGTTCCCGAAGAGACCGATCCCGGACGCAGGACCGGCGGCGAGCGGCAGGCCCGGACCACGCCGCGCAGCAAGCGCGGCGTACGGACCAGGAACGCACTGATCCAGGCCGCGCGGGAGGTGTTCGAGCGCGACGGCTACCTCGACGCCCGCATCACCGACATCTCCAAGGCCGCCGGCGCCGCGGCCGGGTCCTTCTACACCTACTTCAACGACAAGGAAGAGATCTTCGCCGCGCTGGTGGAGATGGTGCAGGAGGAGATGCTCCACCCCCACCTGCGCGAACGGACCGGCGTCAGCGACCCGCGCGGCGTCATCGAGGCCGCCAACCGCGAGTACCTGGAGATGTACCGGCGCAACGCCCGCCTCATGGCGCTGTTCGAGCAGGTCGCCCAGATCAACGAGAACTTCCACCGGCTCCGCCTCGAACGCGGCACCGCCTTCGCCGAGCGCAACGCCAAGATGATCCAGGAGCTCCAGGAGCGCGGGCAGGCCGACGCGTCCATCGACCCCCTCGTCACCGCGTACGCCCTGTCGGCCATGGTCAGCCGGATGGCGTACATGGTCTTCGTCGCCGGGCTGCCCATCGCCTTCGACGAGCTGGTGGAGACGCTGAACACGCTGTGGGTCAACGCGCTGCGCCTGGACCCCGCCGCCTGACGTCCACGCCTGACGTCCACGCCTGACGTCCACGACCCCCGCCCGGGCCCGGGCCCGCGCCCACACCACCTGGAACCCGTGCCCGTAACGCGTAGATCCGCGCCCGCGGGTACATGGACTTGAGTTCGAATTCAAGTATTGTCCCGCCCCGCCCGGCGCTGTTTCATGACGGCACCCGGCGCGCCGCACCGGGCGGCCTCACGGCCACCGCCCACCCCGCAGCCCGGACGCCCCGCCGTCGTGCCATGGGCTGCTCGGGCCCACCCCAAGGAGAGACATGCGCCAATCGGGCAGGAAACCCACCCCCTGGCGACGGCTGGCAGTGGCGGCCGCCGCCGTCATCGCCGCGGCCGCCCCCGGCCTCGCCGTCCCGGGCACCGCACAGGCCCGGCAGCAGTCCGCGCCCGCCGCACGGCCGGGGGACCTGATCAGCGCGGAGCCCTCATCGTTCCGCCTGCCGCCCGGCATCCCGACGCTCACCAACGCGTGGAAGGTCCTCTACCGCTCCACGGACGTCAACGGGAAGCCCGACGAGGTCTCCGGGACCGTCATCGTCCCGGACGACGGCCGTACCGGCACCCGCCCGCTGCTCACCTACGCCGTCGGGACGGTGGGCATGGGCGACCAGTGCGCGCCCTCCGTCAACTTCCCCAAGGGCACCAGCATCGAGGCCGGGCAGATCAACGCCGCCCTCCAGCGCGGCTGGGCCGTCGCCGTCACCGACTACCAGGGCCTCGGCACCCCCGGCGACCACACCTACCTCGTCGGCCGGCCCGAGGGCACCGCGGTGCTGGACGCCGCCCGCGCCGCGCAGCGGCTGCCCGAGGCGCGGCACGCGGGCGTCACCGCGGACTCCCCCGTCGCCGTCATGGGCTACTCCCAGGGCGGGCACGCCGGCGCGTGGGCCGCCGAGCTCGCCCGCACCTACGCTCCCGACCTGCGCATCAAGGGCATCGCGAGCGGCGGCGTCCCCGCCGACGAGCTCAAGGGCGCGGCCGGCGGCGGAGGCGTCGCCGGCCTGGAGCTGATGGTCGCCATCGGCCACGACGCCGCGTACCCCGGACTCGGCCTCGACGGCTACCTCAACGACGAAGGCCGCGCCGTCGTCGCCGAGCTGCGCGGCGGCTGCGTCCTCGACAACGCCCTCGCCACCTTCGGCAAGTCCCTCGACGAGCTGACCGTGCGCGACCCGCTCGCATCTCCCGACTGGCAGGAGCGCCTGGCCGCCGACCGGCTCGGCACCCGCGCGCCCGGCTACCCGGTGTACCTGTACCACGGCACCGCCGACGAGATCGTCTCCTACGGTCTCGTCGAGCAGCTGCGCTCGGACTGGTGCTCGCGCGGCAACGTCGTCCAGTGGCAGCCCGTCCCGCTGGCGAACCATGCCGCTGCGGCCGTCGCCGGCGGGACCCCCGCCCTCGACTGGCTCGCCGCCCGCATCGCGGGGCAGCCCGCGCAGGGCAACTGCGGCTGACCGTCCCGGTACGCCCGAACCGCCGCTGACCGGTCACCGGCCGGTCAGCGGCGGCGCTCGCGGTCGCGGCGCTAGGTGTGGACGGCGGCGCGGGAGATGGGCATGTACGTCGGGGCGGCGTCGGTGGTCAGGAACGTCCGGACCACCGCGCGCACCGTCTCGGGGTGCTCCATCAGCAGCAGGTGGCTGGCGTTCGGCAGGACGGCGAGTTCGGCGGTGGGCAGCGCCCGGTAGAGCGCCACCGTGTGGTCGAGCGTGACGAGGTCGTCGTCCCCGGCGAGGACAAGGGTGCGGGCCGTCACCGCGCGCAGGTCGGACGGGTCCGGGGCCGGCTCGGTCGCGGCCGCGTCCGCGATCTTGCGGACGACGACCGGGAAGTGGTCGCGGCCGTCCGGGGACACCTCGGCGTAGGCGTCGACGATCGGGGCGGGCAGCGGCCCCTCCGCCGACGGCTTGAAGATCATTCCGTCGAGGTCGTAGGCCGTGCTGATCAGGACGAGGCGTTCGACCAGGTCGGGGCGGAGCATCGCGGTGCGCAGCGCCACGCTGCCGCCGGCGCTGTAGCCGACCAGGCGGGCCGGGCCGCCGACCACCCGGTCCAGGAACGCGGCGGTGTCGCGCGCCATGGCGTCGATGGTGATCGGGCCGGGGGCGTCGGGGGTGCGGCCGTGGCCGCGCCGGTCGGGCAGGTAGACGCGGAAGGCGTCGGCGAGGCCGTCGAGGTTGCCGGTGAAGCAGCGGCCGTCGGTCATCCCGCCGTGCAGCAGCACCACCGGGTCGCCCGCGCCGCGCTCGTCATGCCACATGTGAACGATGTCGGTCATGCACTACATACGGGACGGCGGCTCCGGAGTCATCGGCAGGCCGAACAGCGGGAACAGCGAGGGGTCGAGAAAGGTGGTCAGGGCGCCGATCAGCCCGTCCCGGGGTTCGATGACGACCAGGCCGAACGCCCGCCCGTCCCGGTACTGCGCGACGGCGGGCGAGCCGTTGGCCGCCGTGCGGACGAGCCGGTCGTCGGCGCACGCCCCGCCGGCGCCGAGCAGCGCGGCGCGGATCGCCTCCCGGCCGCCGAGCCACCAGGCGAACGGCGGCATCGACATGGTGGCGTCCCGGTGCAGCAGCGCCACCAGGCCGTCGACGTCGTAGGACGTGAACGCCTCGACGTACCGGTCGAGGAGGTCCTCGTCGATCTCGCCGCTCGCGCTCGCCGCGCGGCGGTCGGACATCGTCGCGCGGGCGCGCTGCAGGGCGCTGTTGACCGCCGCCGGGCTGCTGCCGAGCAGCGCGGCGGTCTCGTCCGCCGACCAGGCGAGCACCTCGCGCAGGATGAGGACGGCCCGCTGGCGCGGCGGCAGGGCCTGCAGCGCGGCGACGAACGCGAGCCTGACCGTTTCGCGCTGGACGGCGAGGTCCGCCGGGTCCGCCGGGGCGGCCGGGTCGCCGCCGGACGGCAGCACGAGCCGGTCGGGGACGGGCCACACGAACGCGCCGGGGTCCAGCGGCGCGCCGAGGGCGCCCCCGGTGGACGCCGGGCCGAGGTCCATCGCGAGCGCCCGCCGCTGGACGGCGCGGGCCATGTCGAGGCACACGTTCGTGGCGATCCGGTACAGCCAGGTGCGCAGGGCGGCCCGGCCCTCGTCGAACCGGCCGGCGTTCTTCCAGGCCCGGACGAACGTCTCCTGGACGGCGTCCTCGGCCTCGGCGGCGGAGGCGAGCATCCGGTAGCAGTGGGCGGTCAGCTCGACCCGGTGCGCCTCCAGCCGGTCCTCGAACCCCATCCGGCCACCCTAGCCGCGCCCTCCGCGCGAGGTGCCGCACCGGCCGCGGTCAGGGACCGGCCCCGGCCGGAGCGGTTCCGCCCTTCTCCGGCGGCCCGGCGCGGCCCGCCTGATGGACCACGATCGCCGTTTCCACCGAGGGGTAGATCGGGATGATCCGGGTGAAGCCGGTGTTCCGCAGGACGTGCCGGACGTGCTGGTTCACCGCCGCGACGGCGAGCGTGCCGGCCCGCCGGCCCTGGCCGTCCGCCCGCGCCTGACCGCCGGCCCGAGCCTGGCCGTCGGCCCGCGTCTGACCGTCGGCCCGCGCCTGGCCGTCGGCCCGGCCCTGACCGCTGGCGCTCGCCTGGCCGCCGGCTCGCGCCTGGTCGCCGGCGCTCGCCCGGCCGCCTCGGTCGTCCGGTCCCGCCTCCCGCGACGGTCGCAGGAGGCGGTGGACGCCGGCCAGCACGCTGAGACCGTTCGAGTCGACGAACCCGACGTCGGAGAAGTCCAGGATGAGGTGGTCGGCGCCGTCACCGATCAGGGCGGCCAGGTGACCGCGCAACTCGGCCGCGGAGGCGACGTCCAGCTCCCCGGCCAGGGTGACGACGGCCAGGCCGGAGTTCGCCGGCTGGAAACGGCTTTCCACTATCAAGCCCATGGCTCGCACCCCCCGAGGTCAGCGCGAGGCGATGCGCCGCAGGGCGTGGGCGACGGTGGGGCTGACGCCGATGTGCTGGTCCAGGCCGGTGCGGGCCAGGATCCTGCGGCACACCTCGGGCGGCCTGGCCACGACCATGTCTCCGCGCCGGGAGCGGGCCGCCTTCCATACGGTGATCAGGGCGTTCAGGCCGGAGGAGTCGCAGAAGCTCACCCCGTCCAGGTCGAGGACGAGCCGCGGCCGGGCGAGCGGCGCCGCCGCCGAGGCGGCCCGTTCGCGCAGCACGTCGGCGGTCAGCACGTCGATCTCGCCGTGCACGTGCAGGACCGCGCAGGACGCGGCGTACTCGGTATGGATTCGCAACCGGCCTTGGGGTGCCTCCTCGAGGGAAGCGGCCATCTGCGTCATCCCGTCTCACCTCCATGTTGACCGGCTGTGTACCCGCCCGTAGCCGGAGCACTCGCGATCTATGGAGAGAAGCGCCAAGTGTGATCTACGAAACCCTGTAGTGATCGGGGTAGATTTTCGAGGCGACACCGGGTAGTGTTCCTGCTATCGAGAACAGATGAGTCCATGAGAAGCGGCAGCGGACGAGCTGCCGGACGGATGGATGAAGACCGGTCGGGACGAGCCGGGGCCAGCGCAGTGCAAGGGGCTCCGGCGCCGGCCGGGACCGGCGGTCCGAGGGGCCGCCGGGAGCAACACAGGGAAACACGCAGTACAGGTAGTCACGCAGTACAGGTAGTGATGTCGAGGAAAGGAGGGTTCGACGCCATCGGGATCGCCCGCAGCAGGCTCCAGTCACGCCGCGCGGGTACCGCAGCTCCACGGATTGGACGGTGGTCTACGGTCACGCATACGCGATCCCCGCGTCCCCGCCCTCGTCTGGGCGGCCGGCGCGGAAGGCCGGTTCGTCAGAGCCGGTAGATGGTGTTGTACCTCTGGGCCCCGGCGCCGCAGTCTGGCGCCGGGGCCCCTGTTGTCGTCGCTGCCCTCCGAGGCAGTACGGAAGGTTCATGAAAGCACCCGAGCCGGCCCGGGCCGGCGACCAGCAGGACCGGCACGACCCGCAGGACGGGCCCGACCCGCAGGACGCGGGCGGGCTCCAGGACAAGTTGGACGACGAGGACTACCCCGCCTACAGCATGGGCCGCGCGGCCGAGATGCTGGGCGTCACCCCGGCGTTCCTCCGCAGCCTGGACACCGCCCGGCTGATCGTCCCGCAGCGTTCCGCCGGCGGGCACCGCCGCTACTCCCGCTACCAGCTGCGCGTGGCGCAGCGCGCGCGCGACCTGGTGGACCAGGGCACCGCCCTGGACGCGGCCTGCCGCATCATCATCCTCGAAGACCAGCTCGCCGAAGCCCAGCGCATCAACGCCCGGCTGCGGCAGGAGCGCGCCCCCCGGCAGAACCCCGAGTAGCACGCCCCGCGTAGACGAGCTTCTGCGTACGGCCGCCGAGCACGGTCGACTCGACGAGCTCCAGGTCGAACTCGGCCCCGCCGTGCAGCAGAGCCGCCTCGCCGGCGCGGCCCGAGACGGCGGAACCGCCGCGGACGATTATGGGAGAGGGGCCGGAGCGTAGTGCGCGGTGGGCAGGCCGGGGCGGACGACCAGTTCGGTGCCGGGCTCGCCGGCGCGCAGGATCTGCTCGATGGCCGCGGCGACCTCGTCCGCCGCGAGCACGGGGATGCCCGCGGCGTGGAAGCGGTCGCGGGCCCCGGCGGTGAGCGGGGTGTCGACGAGGCCGGGGCAGACGGCGCCGAGGCGGATCCCCTCCCGCGACAGCGGGCCGGACAGGGCGCGGACCAGGCCGATGACGGCGTGCTTGGTCATGGTGTAGATCGGGTCCTGCTCGACGCCCTGGAGCGCGGCGAGCGAGGCGGTGACCACGATGGCCCCGCCGCCGTTCCGGCGCATGACCGGGAGCGCGGCGCGCAGCCCGTAGACGACGGAGTGCTGGTTGACGCCGACGACCGCCTGGTACCGGCCGAGGTCCAGGGTGGCCGGGTCCTTGTCTACGGAGTTGGTGCCCGCGTTGAGGACGAGCACGTCCAGCCGGTCGCCCGCGGCCGCGACGGCTCGCTGCGAGGTCTCGGGGGCGGTCAGGTCGCCGACCACCGCGTCCCCGCCGAGGGCCGCGGCGACGCGTTCGACCTGGGGGTTGCGGTCCACCAGGACGCAGCGCGTCCCGGACGCCGCGAGCCGCCGGGCCGCCGCCTCGCCGATGCCGCCAGCGGCACCGGTGACGACGGCAGTCCGGCCGAGGCCGCCGGTCGGGCCGGGGTCGGTCGGGCCGGGGTCGGTCGGGCCGGGGTCGGCGCTCATGAGGTGTATCCGCTCGACTCGGCCAGGTCGGCGGCGTCATTCATCAGGTCGAGCACGATGGGACCGAACGCGAGCAGCTTCTCGTCGTCGCCCGCGCGCTGGTAGCCCTGCTCCAGCACCACGCCCAGCTTCCATTTGGCGAGGACGAGGTAGTAGTCGATGTCGTCGACCTGGCGGCCGGAGACCTCGGCGTAGTGCGCGAGGAGCCGGTCGCGCGACGGCATCCCGCGCAGGTCGACGTAGCTGGCCTCGGACGCCTCGGGGGCGCCGGTGTCCTCCGGCCAGCTCTGGATCATCCAGGCCAGGTCGAGCTTGGGGTCGCCGATGGTGCCCATCTCCCAGTCGACGATGGCCGCCAGCCGAGCGGGCGCGCCGTCTCGGAACATCACGTTGGCGAACTGGTAGTCGCCGTGCATGATGCCGGGGACGTAGTCGAGGGGGCGGTGGGCGCGCAGCCACGCCGCGGCGACGTCGAAGCCGGGCAGCTCGCGGCCCTTGATCCGGTCGAGGAAGCGCGTCCAGCGGTCGACCTGGCGCTCGTGGAAGCCGTCGGGGCGACCGAGGTCGTGCAGGCCCTTCGCCTTCCAGTCGACCCGGGACAGCAGCGCGATGCCCTCGGCGAGCTGGTAGCCGAGGCCGGCGCGGGCCTCCAGGTCGGTGTCGAACGGGGCGGGCCAGCTCGTCCGGCCCATGGGCGACCAGCCGTCGATGAAGCCCATGAGGTAGAAGGGGCGGCCGAGCACGGAGGCGTCCTCGCACACCGCGATCGCCCTGGTGTGCGGGACGTCGGTGCCGTCCAGCGCCTCGACGATGCGCCATTCCCGCAGGATGCCCTTGTCCCGGTCCGGGGGCGCCTCCGGCGGCGGGATCCGGATGACGCAGCGCTCGCCGCCCCGGACGACCTCGTGGATCTCGTTCTGCGTGCCGCCGGACAGCAGCCGGTGCTCGACCGGGGCGCCCTTGCCGGGCAGCCCGGCGTCGTCCATCCAGGCGGCGAGCCGTTCGAAGTCGATCACTGGTGCTCCACCTCGGCGTCGGTGCGGCCGGCGGGCGCGCGTCCCGGGTTCCGTCCCATTGCGCCCTCCCCTCGGCAGTGAGAATATCATTCTTGCAATGGAGAATACTATTCTGATCTTGGACGGTGGGCACCCGTGCAGCTCGGCGACCAGTTCCACCTCGGCATCGTCACCGCCGGCCTCGCCGCGACGATGGACGCGCTGACCTCGGTGTTCGGCTACGAATGGGGCCCGGAGGTCGGCGGTCCGACCACCGTGCGGCTGCCGTCCGGGGACGCCGTGCTCGACCTGCGCTGCGCCTTCTCGACGTCCGTGCCGCGGCTCGAACTCGTCCGGTCCATCCCGGGGACGCTGTGGGAACCCGCCCCCGGCGGCATCCATCACGTCGGTTTCTGGTCCGACGACGTGGCCGCGGACACCGCGGAGCTGGCGGGCAACGGCTACGTGCTCGAGGCCGGCAGGAACGGCCCCGACGGGCGGCCGTTCTTCACGTTCCAGCGCAGCGCGACGGGGTTCCGCATCGAGCTGGTCAGCACGGCCGCGCGCGCCGGCCTGGAGCAGTGCTGGGCGTCCCCGGCCCAGCGGACGGCCCCGGCCCAGCGGACGGCGGAGACCGACCGTCCGTGACCCCTGCGGGCGGGACGGAAAGGATGTGTGATGACCGAACCACATGAGGTGCGCACCCCGGCCGAACTGTTCGACCTGTCGGGAAAGGTCGCGCTCGTCACGGGCGGCAGCCGCGGGCTGGGCCGCGCGATCGTGCTCGGCTACGCCGCCGCCGGCGCGGACGTGGTGATCGCCAGCCGGAAGCTCGACGCCTGCGCGGCGGTGGCGCGGGAAGTGGAGGCGCTTGGCCGCAGGGCGCTGCCGATCGCCTGCCACGTCGGGCACTGGGACGAGCTGGACGCGCTCGCGGAGCGCTCCTACGAGCATTTCGGGCGGATCGACGTCCTGGTCAACAACGCGGGAATGTCGCCGCTGGCGCCGTCGTCGGCGCAGACGAGCGAGGAGCTGTTCGACAAGGTCGTCGCGGTCAACTTCAAGGGGCCGTTCCGGCTGTCGGCGGTCGTCGCCGAGCGGATGGCGGCGGCGGACGGCGGCTCGGTCATCAGCGTCTCCAGTACCGGCGCGCTGCGGCCGTCGCCGACCTTCGGCCCGTACGCCGGATCGAAGGCCGCGCTCAACGCGATCAGCGTCGCCTTCGCGCAGGAGTTCGCGCCCAAGGTGCGCTTCAACGTGATCTCGCCCGGCGGGTTCTACACCGACATCTCCAAGGAATGGGCCGTCCCGGGCCGCGACGAGCCCGGCCAGCTCCTACGGCGCTTCGGCTACGCGAACGAGATCGTCACCGCGGCGCTGTACTACGCCAGCGACGCCTCTTCGTACACGACGGGCTCCCTGCTCAGGGTCGATGGCCTCGGCCCCGTCTGACCCGCGGCGGGGTGATCGCGTGAACGAGAATCCGGCGTCCGGCCAGGTGGGCGACGTCGCGAGCCGGATCGCGCAGCGTTCCCTCGCCAAGCGCGGCGCCGGCTACGCCGACGAGGTGCGGCGCCTGCTGGACGCGGCCCTCGGCGTGATGAAGCGGCGCGGCACGACGTCGCGTCCGCGCGTGGCCGACATCGTGACCGCGGCCGGATTGTCGAACGACGCGTTCTACCGGCACTTCCCCTCGAAGGACGCGCTGGTCGCGGCCCTTCTCGAAGACGGAACCGAGCGCCTTTACAGCTATGTCGCGCATCAGATGGGAAAGGAGCCGACGCCGGAGGGAAAGGTATACCGGTGGGTCCGGAGCGTGCTCTCCCAGGCTTACGCGGAGAGCGCCGCGACCACGCGGGCGGTGCTGTGGAACGCGGGCGCGGTGAGCGAAATCATCGGCTCCGCGCCGCCGGTTCCGAGCGACCGTCTCGCCGAACTGCTACGCGAACCGTTGCGCGAACTCGGCAGCGCCGATCCCGCCTTCGACGCGTCGCTGGCCGCCTATACGGCCTTCGGCAAGCTCGGAAGCTACGTGTGGAGCGAGACCCAGCCCACGGACCACGACACCGAGCGCATCACGGCCTTCTGCCTCCGCGCGCTCACGCCTCCCCATGCTCAGTCCGCGGTCAGCAAGGCATAGAGGAGATAGAAGAACCCGCCGAAGGACAGCGCCGCCATCATGGCGAACTGCGCGCACGCACCGCGTCGCCGCCCGACCAGCGACACCGCGATTCCGGCGATCGGCGAGAGCAGCGCACCGCCGATCGCCAGGATCAACAGAACCCTGCCGACCCAATCCCGGAAAGAATCGACATAGACATCGTTGTCGAAGAGCACCGAGCCCGCCCAGAACGCGATAGGGAAGGCCAGCCACCAAGCGGTCAGACCAACGATGAGCCGTGACGTGACCCGCCCACCGGACGGAGCACCGGCCAGAGCGGGATCATCAGGCACCATGTCCTCGATCCTAAGCGCGGCGAGAGCGGCGCGGCGCTGTGGCTTTCCGGGCGTATCGGACCGCGAAGAGCGGCGCGGAAAGTACCATTGGCCGCCATGCGAAAGCGGCTGATCGTCTTGGTGGCGGTCCCCTGGCTGGTGGCGGGATGCGGTGCGGCGAATTCGGCCGTGCGCGGATACCACCGGTACACCGATCCCAGCGTGGCGATGGAGCCGACCATCCATGCGGGCCGGACGTTCGACGCGCGTCCCGTCGACCGCGGGGACTACCGGCCGAAGCGCGGTGACGTCGTCGTGTTCACGATGCCGTCCTGGCTGAACGGGCGCGACACGGCGCAGGTCAAGCGGGTCGTGGCGATTCCGGGCGACCGGATCGCCTGCTGCTCCGGCGATGGGCGGGTCGTTCTGAACGGCACTCCGATTTCGGAGCCGTACCTCGCGCCGGACGCCCGCGAAACGCCTTTCGGGCCGGTTTCCGTACCGGCGGGCCGGCTCTGGCTGATGGGCGACAACCGCGGGTCGTCAGCGGACTCCCGCGTCCATCTCGGCGACGGCGGCAACGGCACCGTGCCGGCGACCGCCGTCATCGGCGTGGCCGTTCTCAAGTGACCCACGTTTCGCACCAGGGTGAATCAGTGGCGCCCGCCCCCGGCCGGACGTGATCATCGCGGCATGGTCTCGAACATGATCGATGCGGCGGCGGCGGGCACCTGGCGGCTCGGCGACCTGGTGGTCAACCGGATCGGCTTCGGCGCGATGCGCCTGCCGCAGACCGGCACGGCCCTGATCCCGGACGCGGTGCCCCGCGACCGCGGGCAGGCGGTCGCGGTGCTGCGGCGCGCGGTCGAGCTCGGCGTGAACCACATCGACACCGCCGCCTTCTACTTCTCGCCGCTGCGGTCGGCGAACGAGCTGATCAACACCGCGCTGGCGCCCTACCCGGACGACCTGGTGATCGCGACCAAGGTCGGACCGGCGCGGGACGCGTCCGGCCGGTGGGCGCCGCACGCGATGACCCCGGACGCGCTGCGCGGCCAGGTCGAGGAGAACCTCCGCCAGCTCGGCCGCGACCATCTGGACCTCGTCAACCTGCGCGTCCTGCGAAGGCACGGCGAGTTCGCCGAGCGGTTCGGCGCGCTCGCCGAGCTGCGCAAGGCCGGACTGATCCGGCATCTCGGACTGTCGAACGTCGGCCCGGAGCATCTGGCGGAGGCGCAGGCCATCGCGCCGGTCGCGTGCGTCCAGAACCCGTACGGCTTCGGCGCCTTCCCCGAGCAGGAGCGGATGCTGCGTCTGTGCGGCGAGCAGGGCGTCGCGTTCGTCCCGTTCTACTCGCTGGCGGGCACCCGCGAGGAGGAGGGCCGGTCCGGCGACGACGACCCGGCCATCAACGCCGTCGCGCGCGCACACGGGGCCTCCCCCGCGCAGATCCGCCTGGCCTGGACGCTGCATCAGGGCCCGCACGTCCTGGCGATCCCCGGCACCGGCGACCTCGCCCACCTGGACCAGAACGTCGCCGCCGCCGCCATCCGCCTCACCGACCAAGACCTCGCCACCCTCACCCCGGCCTGATCAGGCGGCGTGGGTGATGGCCTCCGGCTTGCCCGGCGAGCCCGAGGGTGCGGGCGGTGGTTATAGGTGGTCGCGGGCCGCGCGGGAGACGGGGGCGGTCAGCATGGCGACGCCCGCGTCCACCAGGTCCGCGGCGAGCAGTTCCGCGTCGGCGGGACGGCCGGCCTGGACCTGCCGTTCGTGGTTGGCGAGCGTGTGCAGGAACAGGCCGACGAAGAAGTCCAGCCGGTGGGCGCGCACGGGCGCGGGCAGCTCGTCGATGCAGGCGCTGATCCGGGTGTGGAGCTGGTCCAGGGCGCGGGTCCAGTCCTCGGCGCCGAGATCGTAGGGCGCCATCTTCTCGACGTACAGGGCGTTCGCGACGAACCGCAGGAACCAGCTCGGACGGTCCGGGGTGCCGAGCCGCTCGATCATCGGCCGGACGAACACCTCGACGAGGGCGCGCAGGTCCTTGCCGCGCCCGCGGTCGTCGACCTCGGCGAGCCGGCGCAGCTGGAGCTCGTTGGTGGGCGCCAGCCGGTGCCGGTAGATGGCGGTGACCAGCTTCTCCTTCGTGCCGAAGTGGTAGGCGACGGCGGAGGTGTTGCGCTGCCCGGCGGCGGCGGCGATCTCGCGCAGGGAGACGGCGTTGACGCCGCGCTCCGCGAACAGCCGCTCGGCGACCTCGATCAGGCGGGTCCGGGTGTCGGCTGCGGGCACGCGTCCAGTCTGCGGGGCCGGGCCGGTCAACGCAAAACCCACGTTTAACGCGTGTGCTTTAATCGGCGCTACCACGGAAGGAGCCCCCCATGCCCGAACCGAGCGCCGCGCCCCCACGGCCCCGCGCCTCCCGCAGTGCGCCGGACGTGATCGTGATCGTGCTGGACGACCTCGGGTTCGCGCAGTTCGGCGCGTACGGGTCGGACGTCGCGACGCCGAACGTCGACCGGCTCGCCGCCGGCGGCCTGCGCTACAACCGCTTCCACGTCACCGCGATGTGCTCGCCGACGCGCGCGAGCCTGCTGACGGGCCGCAACCACCACGCGGTCGGCATGGGGTTCCTGGTGGACCTGCCGGTCGACCAGCCCGGATACACCGCGCGGATCCCGCGGTCGGCGGCGCCGCTCCCCCGCGTCCTGCGCGATGCCGGGCACTCGACGATGGCCGTCGGGAAGTGGCATCTGACGCCGCGCTGGGAGCGGTCGGCGTCGGGGCCGTTCGACACGTGGCCGCTCGGGGCCGGCTTCGAGCGCTACTACGGCTTCCTGCAGGGCGACGCGAACCACTGGGCGCCGTGGCTGGTCAGCGACAACCACTACGTCGAGCCGCCCGCCGGGCCCGGGGACGGCTACCACCTCAGCGAGGACCTCGTCGCCACCGCGCAGCGGATGATCCTCGACCAGAAGCACGCGACCCCGGACAAGCCGTACTTCCTGTACCTGCCGTTCGGCGCGATGCACTCGCCGCACCACGTGGCGCCCGAGTGGTCCGAGCCGTACCGGGGCCGGTTCGACCACGGCTGGGAGCGCTGGCGGGAGGAGGTCTTCGCGCGGCAGGTCGCGTCCGGCGTCGTCCCGGCGGGCACGGTGCTGCCCGAGCGTCCGCCGTGGATCCAGGAATGGGACGCGCTGAGCGCCGGCGAGCGGCGGGTGTTCGCCCGCATGCACGAGGTGTACGCGGGGTTCCTCACCCACACCGACGCGCAGATCGGCCGGCTGCTGGACTTCCTGGAGCACATCGGACGGCTGGACGACACGCTCATCGTCGTCATGTCCGACAACGGGGCGAGCGCGGAGGGCGGGCAACTCGGCACCCCCAACGAGCACCGCTTCTCCGCCCGCATGGGCGACACCCACTCCGGCAACCTCGCCGCGCTCGACGCGTGGGGCTCACCGGAGACCTATCCCCACTACGCGTGGGGCTGGGCGTGGGCGGGGAACACGCCGCTGCGGCTGTGGAAGCGCTACACCTGGCTCGGCGGGACCCGCGTCCCGCTGATCATGCACTGGCCGCGCCGCATCACCGCGCGCGGCGGGATCCGCGGGCAGGTGGTGCACGCCGTCGACCTGATGCCGACGATCCTGGAGGCGTGCGGCGTGCCCGCACCCGACGTCGTGGACGGGGTCGCGCAGCAGCCCGTCGACGGCCGCAGCCTGGTCCCCACCTTCGACGACCCGGACGCGCCGTCGCCCCGCGAGACGCAGTACTTCGAGATGCTCGGCTCCCGGTCGATCATCCACGGCCGCTGGAAGGCGACCACCGACCACGTCTCGCGCGGCGTCCTGGACGAGGAGCGGCTGATCCGGGGCAGCCGCGACTTCGCGACGGACCGCTGGTCGCTGTTCGACCTGTCCGCCGACTTCGCCGAGGCCGTCGACCTCGCCGCCGAGCATCCGGAGATCGTCGCCGACCTGGAGGCGCGGTGGGCGGACGAGGCGGAGCGCAACAACGTGCTGCCGTTGCAGGACTCGCTGCAGGACCGCCTCGCGCACATGGTCCTCCCGCCGTACGGGCTGCCGAGCAGGGCCGTGTACTGGCCGGGCGGCGAGCCCGTCCACGACGAGTCGCTGCCGCTGCTGACCGGCGGGTTCACGCTGACGGCCGACGCCGAGGTCGCGGACGGCGGCGCGGACGGCGTGGTCTGCGCGCTCGGCGACCGCATCGGCGGGTTCGTCTTGCGCGCGGACGGCGGCCGGCTCGCTTTCGCGTGCTCCCGCGCCGGCGACCTCGACCGCGTCACCGCCACCGATCCGCTGCCGGAAGGCCGCCACCGGATCGGCGTCCGCGTCCACGGCGGCACGATCACGCTGCTCCTGGACGGCGAGGAGATCGCGTCCGGAGCCCTCGGCGGGGAGTGGCCGGTCGCGTTCCAGCACGGCGGCGCAGGCCTGCGCATCGGCCACGACGCCGGGCTGCCCGTCGAGGACGGATACCGGCCCCCGGCCCGCTGGAACGGCACCGTCCACCAGATCGAGATCGACACCGCGCCCGTCGCGGCCCCCGCCCCGCAGGACGGCCTGCGCACCGCCCTGCACAGCGACTAGACGCGCGAAGGCCGGACGGGCGGCGTGCCCGTCCGGCCTTCGCGCCGGGGTCAGCCGGCGTGCCGGGGTCAGCCGGCGTGGCGGGTCTGCTCGGGGACGTTGAAGCCGTTGACGCGGACGTCGGGCTTACCGGACGTGGCGGAGTAGCGGGCCGTGATGGTCTGCTGCTCGCCCGGCCAGAGCGTGACGTCGTTGTCGCTCCAGCGGATCGGCAGCACCTGCTTGCCGCCCGCGAACAGGTCCGCGCGGGTGAACAGGGCCGGGGCGCCGCCGTGGCCGACGTTGCGGACGGTCACGCTCGTCACCATCTCGCCGCCCTCGCGGCGGGTGGTGGCCTGGACCTTGATGTCGGCGGGCTTGAGGGAGCGCAGGCCGGTCAGGTCGGCGTAGCCGTCCTTCTGGAAGACCGCGAACCCGTTGGACGGGGTGTACTTGCCGGGCGCGTGGGTCTTCGGCCAGTCGACCTGGTCGGCCTTGGTCGACAGCCAGTACACGTTGCGGCTGACGACCTCGGAGCCGCGGGTGAGGGTGAGCTTCTCGAAGTAGGTCTTGGAGATCCCGGCCGGGACCTTCGGGTGCAGGACGGTCCGGACGTCCTGGCTGCCCAGCGTCCCGACGGGCGCGCTGGCGGTCGCGCGGACCTTGCCGTCGAGGTCGATGATCTGCGCGGTGGCGCGCAGGCCGTCCTGGCGGGCGCCGGTGAGGTTGGCGACCTTGATGGAGTCGTCGTCGTAGGAGTACATGACGTGGACGGGCTCGTTGGCCTTCTTGGCGCCGAAGTAGACGCCGGGCTGGTCGAAGTCGGACCCGTACATGCTCCACTGCAGCGACGGCCACGCCTTGTTCAGCATCCAGTAGATGATCCCGGTGCTGGGGTTCGCCTTGTCGGTGGAGTTGCCGATGTACGACTCGAACTGCGCGCGCGTCACCTCGTACTGGCCGAGCTGGACGGTCTTCTGGTACGAACCGGCGTCCTTCCAGGGGCCGTACCGGTGCCACAGCGGGGTGTTGTAGACGCCCATGCGGGACAGGCGCGTGTAGTCGGAGTAGAAGAACGTGTGGTACATGTCCTGGCCGGCGGTCTGGCCCTGCGCGGTCGCCGGGTCCCAGATCTTCTTCTGCTCGGCGGCGCTGAGGAAGCGGTTCAGCGAGTCCTGCGTCGGGATGGTGTTGCCGGTGCTGACCTCGGTGTCGAAGCCCCAGGCGCTGCCGGTCATGCTGAGCGTCGGGTCGTTGGTGTTGACGGTCTCGCGCTTGTTGTTCCACAGGGCGTTCGGCGGGAAGTAGTTGTAGCCGCCCTCCTTGGTGCCGGCCGGCCCGAGCTTGGGCGACGACTTGTACTCGGCCGCGGCGACCTGCGGGAGCCGGAAGTCGGCCTTCTCGAACGCCTTGAGGTAGAGGGCCTCCTTCTCCGGGTCGGGCGCGTCGTCGCTGCCCTGGAAGAAGGTGAACACGCTCGGGTGGTCGCGGAGCCGCTCCGCCATGGTGCCTGCCTGGTTGGACGCGTTGGCCTTGACGTCGTTCGACCAGGTCGACGACTTGTTCTCCCAGAGCGCGCAGCACTGCCAGCCCGGCATGGCGAGGACGCCGGCCCGGTCGAGCTGCGCGAACATGTCGTCCGGCGGGAAGTTGCCCTCGAACCGGACCGCGTTGAGGCCCATGTTCCGGATGTAGGAGATCTGGTTCGCGACGTTGGACGGCGAGTAGCGCAGGAACAGGTCCGGCGACCATCCGGCGCCGCGGATGACGAGCGGCTTGCCGTTGACGATGAACTGCCGGTAGCCGTCCTTGCCGTGCGTCTTGCCGGGGACGGGCTTGGTGAGCCGGGACGTCACCGTCCGGATCCCGAAGTCCTCGGCGGCGGTGCTGGAGACCGTCCCGTCCACGGACGCGTCGAGCGCGAGGTGGTACATCGGCTGGTCGCCCATCTGGTACGGCCACCACACGGCCGGGTCCTTCAGGTGCAGGCCGGGGCAGTCCGCCTTGGTGATCGTGACGGTGCGGGTCGCGTGCGCGGGCACCGTGACGGTCGCCTTGCAGGCGATGCGGGTGGAGCCATGCGTGATCGTCCCGGACACGGTCACCCGCTGCGGCGTCCCGGTGTTGTTGCGCACGTCGGCCTTGACGGTCAGGTCGGCGGTGGACAGGTCGGCGGCGTCGTCCTGCAGCACGTGCGCGTTGCGGACCGAGACCGGGCCCTCCTGGACGATCTGCGGCGCGTACTGCAGCCCCGTGTTCTGGTCGGGCGCCATCGGGTTCCAGTCGACCTGGTTCTGCGTCAGGTACCGCATGGGCGTGTCGAACTTGGTGATGTCCTCGTCGTTGCGGGAGACGTCGAGCGCGATCGCGTTCGCGCCGTCCTTGACGTAGGGCGTGATGTCGTACTCCAGCCGCGCGTACGAGCCCTGGAGCTGCGCGCCTTCGGCGATCCTCTTCCCGTTGACCCAGAGGTCGGCCTTGCCGGAGACGCCGTTCATCACCAGGAACGTGCGCCCGTCCTTGCGGGGGTGGACGGTGAGCTGCTCGCGGTACCACCAGTTCGCGTCGAACTGCTCGGCCGGGACCTTCTTCATGTTGTCGTTGTCGAAGATGTTCGGGTAGCGGCCGTTCTCCAGCAGGCCCGCCATCAGCGTCTCGGGCCGCGACAGCGGCAGCCAGCCCTTCGTGGAGTAGTCCGGCTTGGAGATCTCCGCGCCGGTGTCGCGGGTGTCGGCGGACGACCGGATCGCCCAGCCGGAGGTCAGTTCCGTCGTCCCGGAGGACCGGATCCGCTGCGCGGCGGACCGGTGCCCGGCGGTCTTCCCGTGCCCGGTGAACGCGTGGGCCGGCATCGCGGGGGCCAACGTCCCGGCGAGGGCGAGCGCGGCGCACAGCGCCGTGGTTCGAGTCCTGGACCCGCTCATGTGTCCGTCACTCCTTCGTGCGGCAGGAGCCGGGCGCTTCCCGGCGGCTGGTGTGCCTTCATGCTCGTGCCGGGGGCACCCGCCGGGCCGTAGGGCCAGGACGTCAATGGGGGTAGTGCTAGGCCCACTTTCCGGTGAGGGCGGTGGCGTCCAGGAGCCGCCTCGTCTCGGGGTGGCGGGCGTCGTCGAGGGCGCGGGCGGGCACGTCCTCGACGATCCGTCCGGCGTGCAGGACGACGACCCGGTCCGCGACGCGGCGAGCGACGCGCAGGTCATGCGTGACCAGGGCGATCGTGATGCCGTGGTCGCGGCGCAGGCCGGTCAGCAGCCGCAGGACGCGGTCCTCGGTGAGGACGTCCAGGCCGCTGGTCGGCTCGTCGGCGAGGAGCACGTCGGGCTTCTGCGCGAGCGCGCGGGCGATCGCGACGCGCTGGCATTCGCCGCCGGACAGCGTGGCGGGACGTCGCGCCGCCATGGCGGGGTCGAGGCCGACGTAGCGCAGCAGGTCGTCGTCGTAGGGACCGGCCTCCGCGATGGCCTGCCGGACGGTGTGCCGGGGGTCGAAGGAGGCGAGCGGGTCCTGGAAGACCAGGCCGGTCCGGCGGCGGACGGCGCGCCGGTCGCGGTCGCGCAGCGCCCAGACGTCCCGGCCGCCGCGCAGGACGGTGCCGGCGTCGGGACGGTCGAGGGCGGCGAGGGCACCGACCAGCGTCGACTTGCCCGAGCCGCTGCGCCCGACGATCGCGACGGCCTCGCCAGGACGGACCGCCAGGTCGGCGCCGTCCAGCGCGACGGTCGTGCGGCGCCGGGACCGCAGGACGCGCCGCAGGCCCTGGACGGACACGGCTTCGCCGTCGCCCGGCGGCGCCTCCGCCGCGACGGGTGCGGCGGTGGCGGCCGCGACGAGGCCCCGTGCCAGGTCGCTCTGCGGGTCGGCGAGGATCCGATCGGCGGGCCCCTGCTCGACGATGCGGCCGTCCCGCATGACGGCGATGTCGTCGGCCCAGCGGGCGGCGGCGGCCAGGTCGTGGGTGATGAGCAGGATGGCGCGGTCGCGGGCCTCCGCGCGGACGAGGTCGAGCACGGCCGCCTGGGTGACCGGGTCCAGGGCGGTGGTGACCTCGTCGGCGATGAGGACGGGCGGCCCGTGCACGGTGGCGAGCGCGAGCGCGACGCGCTGCGCCTGCCCGCCGGACAGCTCGAACGGGTGCGCGGCGGCCAGCGCCGGGTCGAGCCCGAAGCGGGCCAGCGCGGCGCCCGGGTCGCCTGTGCCGTGCGCTTTGACGGTCTCGGTGAGGTGCCGCCGGACGGTCACGGTCGGGTTGAGCGAGGCGAGCGCGTCCTGGAAGGCGTACCCGACGTCGCGCCCGCGCACCGAAGGCCGGCCGTTGACCAGGACGGTCCCGCCGTGCGGGTGCAGGCCGGCGATCGCGCGGGCGGTGAGGGTCTTGCCGCCGCCGCTCGGCCCGGCGAGCGCGAGGACGCGCCCGGCCGGGACGGCGAGGTCGAGGCCGTGCACGACGCGGCGTCCGGGGACGTCCACGGTGAGCCCGGTGATCGTCAGGCCGCTGGAGGTCACCACGTCCCGCCTTCGCCGGAGGGGCCGGCCACCGCGCCGGCGACGGCGTTGACCGCGACGATGGTGACGACGACGGCGGCCGCCGGGATCGCGACCGTGTACCACTCGCCGGTGAGCAGGTGCGACTGCGCCTCGGTGAGCAGGTTGCCCCAGCTCGGCCGGTTCGGCGGGACGCCGAGGCCGAGGAAGCTGAGCGTCGACTCGGTCAGCACGGCGTGCCCGACCTCGAACGCGGCGATGGACGCGACGGGCGGCAGCGCGCCGGGCAGCAGGTGCCGCCACATCACCTGCCACCGGGACAGGCCGAGCGCGTAGGCGGCGCGGACGTAGAGGCGCTCGCGGCGGCCGCGCAGCTCGGCGCGGACGATGAGCGCGACCGGCATCCAGCTCGTCAGCGCGATCGCGGCGACCACCAGGCCGAGGGACGGGCCCGCGACGGCGGCGAGGGCGAGCACGATGACCAGCAGCGGCAGGGCGAGCAGCACGTCGGCGGTGCGGGCGATGAGGCCGTCGAGCCAGCGCGGCGCGATCGCGGCGAGCCCGCCGATCAGCACGCCGAGCCCGACCGTGATCGCGGCGGCGGTGAGCCCGACCAGCAGGGACGTGCGGGCGCCGTAGAGCATCCGGGTCCACAGGTCGCGGCCGAGCAGGTCGGTGCCGAGCGGGTGGCCGGGCGAGCCGGGCTTCAGCGACGTCGCGGAGGTGTCGGTGGCGACCGGGTCGAGGGAGGTGAGCAGCGGCGCGAGGACGGCGAGCAGCACCAGCGCCACCAGCACGGCGACGGCGGCGGCCAGCGCGGGGCGGCGGGGCCACAGCCGGACGGCGAGCAGCCCGCGCACGCGGGCCGGCGCGGAGGCGGGGGCGTCAGGCGGCATCGGCACGTCCCGTCCGGGCGCGCGGGTCCAGCGCCGCGACGATCAGCTCGGCGGCCAGGTTCGCGGCGATCACGATGAGGCCGGTGACCAGCACGATGGCGATGAGCAGCGGGTGGTCCTGGGCGCGGGCGGCGCTGATCGCCTCGCGGCCCATCCCGGGCCAGGAGAAGATCACCTCGGTGGCGTAGACGCCGGCGACCAGCGTGCCGACGCCGACGCCGAGCCGGGCGGTGAACGGCACCAGCCCCGGCCGCATCAGGTGCCGGACGACGACGGTCCGCCGGGGCAGGCCGCGGACGCGGGCGTTCTGCACGTGCGGCGCGTCCCGGAGCCGTCCGACGCCGTTCTCCACGAGCCGCACGTACACGCCGAAGTGGTGGCCGAACGCGAGCGCGCAGGCCGGCAGCATCAGATGGGCGAGCAGCCCGTACGCGGTGACCGGCTCCCCCGGCCGGCTGACGCCGCCGGACGGCATCAGGTGCGTCGCCGCCGCGAACGCGTACAGCAGCAGCAGCGCGACGACGAAGCCGGGCATGCCGCCCATCACGAACAGCAGCAGGTCGATGCCGCGCCGCAGCCACGCCCGCCGGGTGAGCGCAGCGACGAGCCCGACGGCGAGCGCGGCGGCGAAGCTCAGCAGGACGGCGGACGCGGTGAGCAGCAGCGTCCACGGGACGGTGTCGCCCAGCGTCTCGGTGACCGGCCGTCCCGACATGTACGAGGTGCCGAGGTCGCCGCGCAGGGCGTGCGACGCCCACCGCCAGTACCGGACGGGCGGCGGGTCGTCGAGGCCCATCTCGCCGCGCAGCTCGGCGATCGCCGCCGGGGACGGCGGGCGCCCGCCCGACCGCGCCTCCAGCACGGACGCCGCGGGGTCGCCGGGCGCGGCGTCCAGGAGTCCGAAGCACACCACCGACAGGGCGGCGACGACCAGCGCCGCCGTCGCCAGCCGGCGCACCGCACGCAGGGCCATCTAGTTGTAGCGCCAGGTCTCGGCGTTCCAGAAGAACCCGTAGCCGTGGTGGCCCAGCGTGCGCTGCGCGGGCCCGGTCAGGTCCTTCGGGACGGCGTTGATGGTCTTCAGGTAGGAGATCCACACGAACGGCGGGTCGTCCTGGAGCGCCTGCTGGAACGCGGTGTAGGCGGCCTTGCGCTTGGCGGGGTCGAGGGTGGAGCGGCCGGCCTCCAGCGCCTCGTCGGCGGCGGGGTTGCTGTAGGAGCCGTAGTTGGAGCCGCCCTTGTCGAGCGCCTGCGACGAGGCGAACGGCCCGTACACCGAGGAGTCGGGGTCATAGGGCGTGCCCCAGCCGACGACCATGCCCTGCAGGTCGCCCCAGTGCTTGCGCACCCAGTCGCGCGGGCGAGGACGCGGGTCGACGTCGAACCCCTGCTGCTTGAGCTGCGTCGCGGACACGTTCAGGATCGCGACGCGCAGCGAGTCCTCGGCGAAGGTCGTCAGCTCGAACTTCACCGTCCTGCCGCTCTTCGCCCACGACCCGTGGGCGTTCTTGGCGTACCCGGCCTCCTTCATCAGCGACGCCGCCTTGGCGGGGGCGAACGCGAACCCGGGGGCGGCGGCGTACGGGCCGGTGTCCAGCGGCCCCTTCGCCGGGGTGCCGTAGCCGAGGACGACGCTCCTGGTGATGGCGTCGCGGTCGACCGCGTGGTTCATCGCCTGCCGGACGCGGCGGTCGGCGAACACCGGGTCCTTCATGTTGAACATGAGCGCCCGGTAGTCGGCGGTCGGGTACACCTCCAGCCGGTGCCCGCCGGCCTTGCCCGCCTGCTGCGGCGCGAGGTTCGCGGCGTCCACCTCGCCGTTGCGGAGCTGGATCAGGCGGGCCGAGTCGTCCGGGACGTACTTGACGACGACCTTCTTCAGCCCCGGCTTGCCCTCGTAGTAGCCGTCGAACGCGGTCAGCTCCGCGTACTGGCCGTGCTTGTAGGCGGTGAGGGTGAACGGGCCGGTCCCGACGGGGCGCCGCCCGAACCCGGGGTCGGTGAGCTTCTTCCCCTGGAGCAGGTGCTTCGGCAGCATGCCCATCGACACCGCGTCGAGCATCGGCGCGAACGGCTCGTCGAGCCTCAGCCGGACCGTGGCCGGGTCGGGCGCCTCCACCGACCTCACCATCGTGAAGTTGCGCGACAGCGGCGAGTCCGCCCCCGCGTCGCGGACGGTCTCGATGGTGAACTTGACGTCGTCGGCGGTGAACGGCTTCCCGTCCTGCCAGGTGACGCCCGGCCGCAGCGCGAACGTGTAGGTCCTGCCGTCGGGCGCGATGTCCCATGACCTCGCCAGCGCGGGGACGACCTTGTTGTCCCTGTCGTGCCGGGTCAGCCCGCGGAACACGAGTTCGGTCACCGGGTCGGTGTGCTCGTCCTGGAGGCCGGGGTTGAACGTCTCCGGCTCGTCCCCGATCGCGTAGGTGAGCGACCCGTCCCCCTTCCCCGAGGCGGGCTCGTCCCCCTGCCCGCACGCCGACGCGACCGCGGCCGCCAGGACAACGGCCATCACCGCCATAACCGGACGTTTCACCATGCCGGGCATTATTGCAAACTCTATGCAGTAGCGAACCACATGCATCTACTGCCGAGGCCGGCATGGACCGCCGCACCCGCCCCCAGCGGGCCGAGACGGGCCGGACGCGCGCGGCGGGCTCGGCGGGCTCGGGGGCGGCGCAGCGGATCCGCTTTCCTGGCGCGGTCCAGCCTTCTTTCCGTCGGCCCGCGAACGCCCTGAAAGGTGAAGGAAGCGAGCGCAATTAGAGGGCACGCGCGGGCCGCCTCCCCGCCTCCAGGTGGACAATACGGATAAATTCGGACAGCAGAATTGCATTCGGCCGGCACCGGAAGCGCTTCCCGCCGGGAGTTGATCCGCACTCCACCCGCCCAGTGGTGCGCTAAAGGGCCCGGCGTGGTGCGCTAAAAGGCCCGCCGAGCTGCCCTTTCGCCGCGCCGCGCGGCCGAAAGCGGACAGCAACTCGGGCGTGACTTTCATGTCGAGATCGAAGTTCGCGAAGCACCCCGGTCAAGCCCTGAAGTGGTCCTCTTGCGGACAGTTGATCGCCTCTGCCGTCACACCGGTCACAGGAGTCACCCGGCTCAATGGAACCGAAGAATGTTCCCGACCAACCAGATAGGTTTGATTTAGAAAACGAGCGGCTGGATTTATCGGCGACTCCGTGGTTAACGTGTTCCCGTTCGCCGAGAAGCACCGGCCGGCGCCGGAACGGGCGAACCCGATCAGGGCGGCATTCGATCTTTGCGTGCGTAGGGCGGCACTCTAAACGCGCAATGAGAGCGGAGATCCTCATGGTGGATTTCAATTTCAGTGTCTTCTCGGCTGCCCCGGCGGCCGCGGACGAGGACACGGCTCTCACCGATCTCCTCGCGGCGGCGATCGGCCGGGCGCCCTCTCCCGAGCGGTGGCGGACCGGCCGGGCCGGCATGTGGCGCACGGCCGTCCCGGACGGGGCGCCCCGCCGTTCGCAGGGCTGGAAGCTGCACGTCACGGCCACCCCCGCGGCGGCGCCCGAGGTCCTCGGACGCTGCCTGGAGGTGCTGCTCCGGGCCGGCTCGGGGTTCAAGTTCGCCGCCACGACCGACTACGTCGCGGCCCTCAACGCGCGCAACGCGCCGCGCGGCCATTCGGGCAAGTTCATCACCGTCTACCCGGAAAGCGATGACGAGGCCGTCCGGCTCGCCGCCGCCCTGCACGAGGCGACGGCCGGGCTGCCGGGCCCGCGCGTCCTTTCCGACCGGCCCTACGCGCCCGGCAGCCTCGTCCATTACCGCTACGGCGCTTTCACCGAGGACCGGCGGCTCACCAATGACGGTTTCTACGCCTGGATGATCATCGACCCGGAGGGGAATCCGGTCGAAGATCGGCGCGTCGGCCGCTACACACCTCCCCCGTGGGTCAGCTGTCCCTTTCCCGACAACGGCAGCGGCGTCACCCGCGCGGAAGGCGGTTCCCGAAAGGACATCGTGATCGGCGGGCACTTCGCGGTGAAGAACGCGATCCGGCACACCAACAAGGGCGGCGTGTACCGTGCAGCCGACGTCCGGACCGGGGACGCGGTGGTGCTCAAAGAAGCCCGGCCGCATGTCGCCGCCGATCTCGAAGGCCGCGACACCCGCGACCGGCTGCGCGCGGAGGCGCGCGCACTCGAACGGATTCGGGAGCGGCGGATCGCGCCCCGCCCGGCCGGATTGTTCACGCAGAACGGGCACCTCTTCCTCGCGCAGGAGATGATTCCGGGAACGCCGCTGCGGGAATGGACGGCCGATTCCATCCGCGAGGCCGGCTGGGGCCCGCACCTCGCTCCCGCGCTCGAGATGGCGCGCCGGCTGGCCGACCTGATGATCGAGGCGCACGCCGCCGGGCTCGTCCTGCGCGACTTCAACCCCAACAACGTCATGGTCCGCCCGGACGGCGCGCCCGTCCTGATCGACCTGGAGCTGGCCGCCGTGGCCGGCGGCGGCGAGGAGGTGCCGCTGCGGGCGGGCACCCCCGCCTTCAGCGCGCCGGAGCAGTTCGACGGCGCGCCGCCCCACCCGACGGCGGACTACTACAGCCTCGGCGCGACGCTGTGCTACGTCCTCACCGGCGGGCCGCCCTACTTCCTGGACGAGCACCCGCGGCCCCGGCCGCTGACGCAGCGGCTCACCGAATGGCTCGCGGCCCGCACCCAGAGCCTCGACCTGCCGGAATCCCTCCAGGCGGTGCTCGTCGAGCTGATGGCGGACGACCCCGGACGCCGCTGCACCCCGGCGCGGGCCCGCTCCGTCCTGGCCTCGTGCGCGCCGTCCCCCGTCCCCGTCCGGCGCGGCAGGGACGCCGGGCCGGGCGCCGTGCCCGACGTCGCGCCGGACGCGTGGCTGCGGGAGGCGTGCGAGCAGGCCGTCAGGGGCATCACCGGCCGGCTGCTCGCCGCCATGGAACCGGAGTCGGCGCAGGCGCTGTGGCCGATGTCCTGCGTACACGGCGCACCCGACCCGTGCAGCGTCCAGCACGGCGCCGCGGGATGCATGGGCGCGCTGGTGCGGTACATGCGGCACACCGACGATCCGCGCCTCCCGGACGCGTCCGCCACGGCGGCGCGCTGGATGCTGGACCGCCTGCGGGACGGCACCCGGCGGCCGTCCGGCCTGTACTTCGGGACGGCCGGGGTCTCCTGGGCGCTGCTCGACGCGGGCCTGGCGCTCGGCGACGAGGGCCTCGTCGAGGAGGCGGTCGCGGTGGCGGAGGCGCTCCCCACCGCCGCACCCGGCCCAGACGTCACGCACGGCACCGCGGGCATCGGCATGACCGCCCTGCACCTCTGGGCCCGGACCGGCCGGCCGCTGTTCGCCGAGCGCGCCCTGGCCGCCGCCGACGCGCTGGCCGCGTCGGTCGAGGAGGGCCCGGACGGGCTCGTCTGGCGGACGCCCGCGCACGTGGAGTCGAAGCTGGCCGGCAAGTCGTACTACGGGTTCGCGCACGGCATCGCGGGCGTCGGGTACTTCCTGCTCGCCTGCGCGGAGGCGACCGGCCGCGCCGAGCACCGGGAACTGGCCGTCCGGGTCGGGGACGGCCTGCTGGACGCGGCGGTCGTCACGCCCCGGTCGGCGATGTGGGGCGCCGGGACCGGCGACCCGCCCACCGCGCCGTACTGGTGCCACGGCGCGTCCGGCATCGGCACGTTCCTCGTGCGGCTCGGCGCCGCCACCGGCGAGGCGCGGTTCCTGCAAGCGGCCGACCTGGCCGCCCGCGCGGTGACCGACCAGTCGTGGCGCGCGGTGCTCGGGCAGTGCCACGGCCTCGCGGGCAACGGCGACTTCCTGCTCGACATGGCCGGCATCACCGGCGACGCGCGGCACCGGGCCGCCGCGTGGCGGCTCGCCCGGATCATCCTCGCCAACCGCGCGCACCGCGACGGCCGGATCGTCCTGCCGGACGAGCGCGGGGACGTCTCGATGAGCTGGGGCGAGGGCCTGAGCGGGGTGCTGGCGTTCCTGGTCCGGCTGCGGTACGGCGCGGAGCGGCTCTGGATGGCGGACGGCGCGCTCGCGGCGGGCGCGGCCGAGGACGCGGTGGCCGGGGCGGCCGTGCGGGGGTCGGCGCCGTGAACGCACCCGCGAACGGGACCGTGAAGGGCGCCCCGGACGGCACCGTGAACGGCACGGCCGACGCGGCCGTGCCCGCCCTCCCGGGGATCCCGAGCCGGTTCGGCCTCGCCTTCTCCGCCGGCGGCCGGTGGGCGGCCTGCCTGAGCGCCGTCGACGACCACGTGACGCTGGAGCGGTGGAACCTCGCCCGCGCCGTGCCGTCCCGGCGGGTGTTCGGCGCCGGGACCATCGCCTCGGGGCCCGGCCGCCGGGAGCCCGTCGACCGGCACAGCCGCCCGCTGCCGCTGGCCGACGGCCGCCTCCTCGTCGTGCGCCCCGGCGTCGACGCGCACGGCGTGCCCGCCGGCCACGGGACGGTCGTCGCGGCGCAGGCCGGGCACGGCGGCACGACCGTCGGCCGGTCGTGGTGGGTCCCGTCGATGCTCGCCGGGTACGCGCTGGCGAGCCCGGGCGCCCCGCAGACGGTCGTCCTCGTCACCGTCGAGGACGAGCACCGGTCGCGGATCTGGGAGCTGTCGCTCGGCACCGGCACGCTCGAACCGGTCATGGCGGTTCCCGGCGCGCTGTCGGGCGGCGTGTGGCTCGACGGCGGGCGCACCCTCGCCCTCGACCAGGCGACCGCGGACCACCGCGCCGACGGGATCGCCGTCGACCTGCGCGACCGCTCCTGGCGGCGGGTCTGGTCGGTGGCGGACGCGACGGCCGACCGGATCGTCGCGTGCGACCGCCGCACGCGGACCCTCGCGGTGACCACCGGCCGCCCCGGCGCCGAGTGGACGGGCGGGCTGCGGATCGGGCTGTGGTCGCCCGGCGGCGGGCGCGTCCGGTTCCCCGCCGCGCTCAACCGGCCGGACGGCGGCCTGGTCCCGCTGACCTTCGACGACACCGGCGCGCACCTGCTGCTGAGCGAGGTCGCGGGCGCCGCGTCCCGGCTCCTCGTGTACACCCGGGCGGACGACGGCGTCGAGCCGGTGGCCCTCCCGCCCGGGCTGGCGGGGCCGCCCGCCTCGTGGACGGGCGACCGCATCCACCTGCGGTTCTCGGCGCCGCACCTGCCGCCGACGCTGGCGACGGCGCACCGTCCGCCGGGGACGGGGTGGGCGCCGGTGCGGCGCGCGCCCGACGTCGCGGCCGCCTGGCGGACCGCCGAGCTGGTCGAGCTGGCGGGCCCCGCGGGGCCGATCGAGGCGATCGTCTACGGCGGTCCGCGCTGGCGCGAGCGGCGGCACCTGGTGCTGGCGCTGCACGGCGGCCCGCTGTCGGCGTGGCGGTTCGAGTTCGACCCGCTCTTCCAGCACCTCGCCGCCGCCGGCATCGCGGTGGTGGCGCCCAACCAGCGCGGCAGCACCGGCTACGGCGAGCGGCACCTGCGCGCGGTCATCGGCGACTGGGGCGGGCCCGACCTGGAGGACGTCGTCCACCTGGCGCTCGGCCTCGCCCTGCCCCGGCGGGACGCCGGGCTGCCGGAACCGGTGGTGCTCGGCGGCAGCTACGGCGCGTTCCTCGCGCTGCTGGCCGCCTGCCACCGCCCGGACCTGTGGTCCGGCTGCGTGGCGCTCGCCCCGTTCACCTCCGCCGCCGGCCTGCGCCGCGACGCGCCCGGACCCGTCCGGGACCGGGTCGCGCGGCTCACCCGGCCCGGCGGCGACACGGAGGCGGACGGCCCG
>NZ_WBMR01000349.1 GCF_008923365.1 Actinomadura montaniterrae | reverse complement strand
CGGCGCGGGCGGCGAACTCGGGGGCGGGCTCGTCGGCGGCGCCGCCGGCGATCACCGGGCGGGCCGGGGCGTGCGGGCGGCGCAGCCGGACGACGAGGACGACCGCGGCGGCCGACACCAGCGACGCGACGACGTCGGCGAGCGGCACCGAGATGAAGTTGGCGGTGACGTACTGCGCGGCGCCGAACGCGGCGCCGCAGAACAGGGCGGTCGGCCACGTCTCGCGGACGCCGCGGCGGCCGTCGACGATCAGCACCAGGATCAGCGGGACGAACACGGCGAGGATCGGGGTCTGCCGGCCGACCATGGCGCCGAGCGTGTCGCTGGACTGGCCGGTGACCTTGCCGAGGGTGAGGATCGGCGTGGCCATCGCGCCGAACGCGACGGGCGCGGTGTTGGCGGTGAGCGCGAGGACGGCGGCCTTCAGCGGCTGGAAGCCGAGCGCGATCAGCATCACGGAGGTGACCGCGACCGGGGTGCCGAACCCGGCAAGCGCTTCCAGCAGCGCGCCGAAGGAGAACGCGATGAGGATCGCCTGCAGCCGCTGGTCGTCGCTGACCTGCGCGAACGTGCGGCGCAGCACGTCGAAGTGGCCGGTCGCGACGGTGATGTTGTAGACCCAGAGGGCGTTGATGACGATCCACAGGATCGGGAAGAAGCCGAACGCGGCGCCTTCGCTGCCGGCCAGGAACGCCTGGCCGGCCGGCATCCCGTACGTCCAGATCGCGACGGCCAGGGCGACCGCCAGCGCGATCAGGGACGCCAGCCAGGCGCGCATCCGCAGCGCGCCGAGCAGGACGAACAGCACCGCCAGCGGCAGCGCGGCGACCAGCGAACTCCAGCCGAGCGAGTCGGCGACGGGATCGAGGACCTGTCGGTACACGGGATCACCTCGCGGTTGGGAGCGGCCCCCGAGTCGGACCGTCAATACCCCGTGGTGTGTCCCGTCTCACATTGATGGTGAACTTTTCAACCGGTCAGCGCCTCCCGGAGGGCCGCCGGCCCGGAGTCACAGCAGCGGCAGCAGCCGGGCCGGGGTGATCGGCAGGTCCCGGACGCGGACGCCGGTCGCGTGGTGCACGGCGTTCGCGACGGACGCGGCGGCGCCCACGATGCCGATCTCGCCGATGCCCTTGGACCCCATCGGGTTCAGGTGCGGGTCGGCCTCCTCCACCCACGCCGCGTCGATGTCGCGGACGTCCGCGCAGGCCGGCACGTGGTACTGGGCGAGGTCGCGGTTGACGTAGTCGCCGAACCGCGGGTCCATGACGCTCTCCTCCATCAGCGCCATCCCGATGCCCATCGTCATGCCGCCGATGAACTGCGACCGCGCGGTCTTCGGGTTGATGATCCGGCCGGCGGCGAACACGCCGAGCATCCGGCGGACCCGGACCTCGCCGGTGTCGGCGTCCACCTCGACCTCGCTGAACTGCGCGCCGAACGCGTGCCGGGCGTACGCGTCGCGGCCCTCCAGCTCGGCGGCGGTGTCGGCGGACGCCTCCAGCCCGCCGGGCGGGACGGAGCCGTTCATCTTGCCGCGCAGCGACTCGCAGGCGCGGACGACGGCGGTGCCCCAGCTCGCGGTGCCGGCGGAGCCGCCCGCGACGGTCGCCTGCGGCAGCGCGCTGTCGCCGATCTCGACGGTCACCCGGTCGGCGTCGGCCTTGAGCGCCTCGGCGGCGATCAGTGTGAGGGCGGTGCGGGCGCCGGTGCCGATGTCGGCGGCGGCGATCCGGACGGTGAACGTGCCGTCCTCCTCGGCGCGGGCCGTCGCCTTGTTGGGGCGCATGTAGGCCGGGTAGGTGGACGCGGCGACGCCCATCCCCACCAGCTTGCGGCCCTCCCAGCGGACGCCGGGCGCGGGGTCGCGGTGCTCCCAGCCGAACCGGTCGGCGCCCTCGCGCAGGCACGCGACGAGGTTGCGGGAGCTGAACGGCAGCCCGCTCTCCGGCTCGGTGTCGGTGTCGTTGCGGATCCGCAGCTCGACGGGGTCGACGCCGGCGGCGAACGCCAGCTCGTCCATCGCCGACTCCTGCGCGAACATGCCGGGCGTCTCGCCGGGCGCCCGCATCCACGACGGCGTCGGGACGTCGAGGCGGGCGAGCCGGTGCGCGGTGCGGCGGTTCGCCGCCCGGTACACGACGCGGGTCGGGGTGGCGGTCTGCTCGGCGAACTCGGTGACGGTCGAGGACTGCTCGAACACCTCGTGGACGATCGCGTTCAGCGTGCCGTCGGCGTCGGCGCCGAGCCGGAACCGCTGGATCGTCGGGGTGCGGTAGCCGGTGGTGGCGAACATCTGCTGGCGCGGCACCGCGAACTTCACCGGGCGGCCCACCGCGCCCGCCGCCATCGCCGCGAGGACGACGTTGGGCCGCGGCGTGCCCTTGGACCCGAACCCGCCGCCGACGTGCGGGGCGATGACGCGCACGTGCGTCCGGTCGAGGCCGAACACCTGGGCGATCGTCTCCTGCGTCGGCGAGGAGCCCTGCGTGGAGTCGTAGAGCGTGAGGGTGCCGTCGTCGTTCCACTGGGCCGCGGTCGTGTGCGGCTCCATCGGGTTGTTGTGCTCGGCGGGCGTCGTGTACGTCGCGTCCACGCGGACGGCCGAGTTGGTGAACGCCTCCTCCGGGTCGCCCTGCTCGGTGTCGGCGGGGAACACCGGGTTCACCTTGTCGGGCTTGTAGAGGCGCGGGTCGTCCGCGCTGAGCCGCACGTCGAACGGTTCGGACACGTAGTCGACGCGGACGTGCCGCGCCGCCTCCCGCGCGATGTCGAGCGTCTCGGCGACGACGGCGGCGACGAACTGGCCCCGGTACGCGACCGTCCGGGACTGGAACAGCGCCAGCTCCGCGTCCCCGGCGTCGTGCAGGTGCGGCGCGTTCTCGCACGACAGGACGGCCAGGACGCCCGGGATCCGCAGCGCGGCGTCCGCGTGCACCTCCGCGATCTCGCCCTTGGCGATGGTCGACTGCACGGCCGCGGCGTAGGCCGGGTTCTCCAGCGGGTACTCGTAGGCGTAGCGGGCCGCCCCGGTGACCTTCTCGCGACTCTCCAGCCGGTCGGTCATGATTGCTCTCCCAGCTCGGTCAGCGTCCGGACGATCAGGTTGCGCGCGAGCGGCACCTTGTAGGCGTTGTCGCGCAGCGGCTCGGCGAGGTCCAGCTCGGCCTCGGCGGCGCGCTGGAACTCCTCGCCGATCGCCGGGGCGCCGCGCAGCGCCTCCTCGGCGCGCAGCGCCCGCCACGGCTTGTGCGCGACGCCGCCGAGCGCGATCCGCACGTCCCGGACGGTGCCGCCCTCGACGTCGAGCGCCGCCGCGATCGACACCAGCGCGAACGCGAACGACGCGCGCTCGCGGACCTTGCGGTACCGGGACGGGATGTCCAGCGGCGGCACCTCGACCGCGGTGATGAGGTCGCCGGGGTCCAGGACGGTGTCGCGCTGCGGCTCGTTGCCGGGCAGCCGGTGCAGCTCGCGGAGCGGGGTCGTCCGCTCGCCGTCGCGGCCCTGGACGTGGACGGTGGCGTCGAGCGCGGCGAGGGCCACCGCCATGTCGGACGGGTGCGTGGCGACGCACGCCTCGGAATGGCCGAGGATCGCGAGGTTGTGGTGCTCGCCCTCCCGGGCCGGGCAGCCGCTGCCCGGGTTGCGCTTGTTGCACGGTTTGTCGGCGTCCTGGAAGTAGGAGCAGCGCGTGCGCTGCAGCAGGTTGCCGCCGACCGTCGCGAGGTTGCGGATCTGCCCGGACGCCCCAGCCAGCACGGCCTGCGCCAGCATGGGATGGCTCTCGCGGACCGTCCGGTCGGCGGCGAGGTCGCTGTTGCTGACGGCGGCGCCGATGAGCAGGCTCCCGTCGGGCCGCAGCTCGATCTCGCCGTTCGGGAGGCGGGACACGTCGACCAGCCGCGCCGGCTCCTCGACGCCGAGCCTCATCAGGTCGACGAGGTTGGTGCCGCCGCCCAGGTAGAAGGCGCCGTCCTCGTGCAGCCGCAGGGCCTCGTCGGCGCTCGTCGCGCGCTCGTACACGAACGGCCTCATGCCCTGGCCTCTTCCGTCTCCGTCTTGCGCGCCGCCTCCCGGACCGCCCTGACGATGCCCATGTACGCGCCGCACCGGCACAGGTTGCCGCTCATGCGCTCGCGTATCTCGTCGTCGTCGAGGACGGGGTCGGCGCTGAGGTCCCCGGTCACCGCGCTGGGCCAGCCCCGGTCCGCCTCGTCGAGGACGGCCGTCGCCGAGCAGAGCTGCCCGGGCGTGCAGTACCCGCACTGGAACCCGTCCTGCTCGATGAACGCCTCCTGGAGCGGGCTGAGCCGGCCGTCCCGCGCGAGCCCCTCGACGGTGACGACCTCCGCGCCGTCGTGCGCGACGGCGAGGGCCAGGCACGCGTTCGCCCGGCGGCCGTCCAGCAGGACGGTGCACGCCCCGCACTGCCCGTGGTCGCAGCCCTTCTTCGAGCCGGTCAGCCCGAGATCCTCGCGCAGGGTGTCCAGCAGCGACGCGCGCGTGTCGACGCGCAGCCGGTGCTCGGTCCCGTTCACGACCAGCGTGATCTCGGTGTGTACCGGGGTGACTTCGCTGTCCATGCCCGGGGGCCTACCCCGGATCCGCGCAGGCAGTCCCGGCGGTCAGGGGGTCCAGCGGCGCCGGCCGGCGTCCTTCTCGTACGGCTGCGGATCGGGATAGGTGAGCAGCTCGAAGGTGCTGCCCCACGGCGTCCGCGCGTACTGGTAGCGGTTGCGGTCGCCGGCCTCGGGACCGGGCAGCCGCTGCGGCTCGCCGAGCAGGACCCCGCCGGCGTCCCGCACGCCGCGCGCCGCCTCGTCCAGATCGTCCACGTAGAAGGCGACGTGCTGCCAGCCGAAGTCGCTCGGCAGCGCCGGCGGGCGGCGCTCGGTGCCGCGGAACTCGAACAGCTCCAGCCCCGGGCCGTTCGGCAGCCGCAGCATCCGCATCGCGACCTCCTCGGTGCCCGCGGGCACGCCGAGGCGCCGCTCGGTCTCCGGTCCGGCGACCGGCCCGTCCTCCCTGCGCAGCGTGTCGTACAGCGGCCGCGCCCCCAGCGCGGCGCCGAAGAACGCGGTGGCCGCCTCCAGGTCCGGGACGGTCACCCCCACATGATCGATCCCCCTCACGCCCATACCGCTCGCATGCCCCGCCCCACCAGGCCCAACCCGTGGCGGCGGTCACGTGATCAGCGGCGGCGGCGGGGACGCAGCCGGTACAGCCGGTACCAGGCCAGCAGGGAGAACAGCACCCCGAGACCCGCCGCGATGCCGAGGTCCATCCCCCAGGCGGTCACCGTGTGCTTCCACGCCGGGTCGGCGCCGCCCGCGTGCGGCATGATCGAGTCGAGGTCGATGGTCGCGGCGGCCGCGCCGAACCCCCAGCGGGACGGCGACAGCCACGCCAGCTGCTCCAGCCCCGGCTTGCCCGCCAGCCGCACCAGCCCGCCGGACAGCACCAGCTGCCCCATCGACAGCACGATCAGCAGCGGCAGCGTCTTCTCCGAGCTGTTCACCGACGACGACACCAGCAGCCCCAGCGTCATCGACACCACGCCCAGCAGCGCCATCGCCAGCATCAGCTCCGGCAGCACCGGCGCGAACGTCCCGGAGGACGGCAGCTTCACCCCGATCGTCCCGATCAGTGCCAGCACCACCGCCTGCAGCGCCGTGATCACCCCGAGGACCAGCAGCTTCGACATCAGGTAAACGCCCGCCGACAGCCCCGCCGCACGCTCCCGGCTGTAGATCGTCCGCTCCTTGACCAGCTCCCGGACGGCGTTGCCGGTGCCCGCGAAGCACGCCGCGAACGCCAGCACCATCAGCTTGGACGCGGCGTCGGTGTTCGGCGACGGCCCCGTCAGCCCCTTCGGCGCCGGGATCGCGGCGCTCAGCCCGCCGAGGATCAGCGGCATCACCCCGAGCAGCACCAGGTAGCTGCGGTCGGACGCGATCACCGCGAGGTAGCGCCGGCACAACGTGCTGAGCTGCGCGAACCGGGACTGCTGCCGGGGCGGCGGCGCGGGCACCGACGTGTCGGCCTGCACGGCGCCGCCCTGCCGCCCGCTCTCCACGTACCGGGCGTGCCGCGGCGAGGCGCGGAACTCGGTGGCCCAGTCCCGGCCCGGCTCCCGGTCGAACGCCTGGAACACCTCCGCCCACGACTTCTTCCCGAAGTGCTCCAGCCCCTCGGCGGGCGGCCCGTAGTAGGCGAGGCGCCCGCCCGGGACCAGCACGAGCAGCCGGTCGCAGGCGTCCAGGTTCGCGACGCTGTGCGTGACGACGATGACCGTCCGGCCGTCGTGCGCCAGCTCCGCCAGCATCTCCATGACCGTCTTGTCCAGGCCCGGGTCGAGGCCGGACGTCGGCTCGTCCAGGAACAGCAGCGACGGCTTGGTCAGCAGCTCCAGCGCGACGCTGACCCGCTTGCGCTGCCCGCCCGACAGCCGGTCGATGCGGGTCGAGGCGTGCGCGGTCAGGCCCAGCTCGCCGAGCACCTCGTCCACCCGCTCCTCGCGCTCCCGCTTGCGGGTGTCGCCGGGGAACCGCAGCTCGGCGGCGAACAGCAGCGCCTGCCGGGTGTCGAGCTGGGTGTGCAGGATGTCCTCCTGCGGGACGAGCCCGATGCGGTGCCGCAGCTCGTCGTAGTCGGCGTACAGGTCGCGGCCGTCGTAGCGGACGGTGCCCTCCGTCGCCGGGCGCGTGCCGGTGACCGCGCCGAGCAGCGTCGACTTGCCCGCGCCGGACGGCCCGATCACCCCGACCAGCGACCGCTCCGGGATCGGGAACCCGACCCCGTCGAGGATCACCTTCCCCTCGGGCGTCCGGACGATCAGGTCCTCCACCGACAGCGACACGTCGCCGGTGTCGACGTACTCCCGCAGCTCCTCGCCGACCAGCTGGAACGTCGCGTGCCCGATGCCGAGCAGGTCGCTCTCGGTGAACTCCGCCGACTCGACCCGGGTGCCGTTGACGTAGGTGCCGTTGTGGCTGCCGAGGTCGACGATCCGGTGCCGTCCCGGGCCGAGGCTGCGCAGCTCCGCGTGGTGCCGCGACACCACCAGGTCCGGCACGACGATGTCGTTGTCGGCGGCGCGGCCGATCCGCAGCGTCTTCGGCGCGACCCGGATGATCTGGCTCGGGTTCCGGTCGACGCTCGGCCGGAACGCCGCGGCCGGTTCCGGCCGCGGCGGCGGCACCGTGCGGGGCAGCGGCGGCCGCTGCGGGACG
>NZ_WBMR01000348.1 GCF_008923365.1 Actinomadura montaniterrae | reverse complement strand
CCCCCCACATCGGGGGTCCGGGGGTCGCCCCCCGGGTCAACACGAAGAGGGAGTGCCGGCCCGCGCTTTCCGCGGGCACACCACTCCCCACTCCATCGTGGGCGATACTGGGATTGAACCAGTGACCTCTACCGTGTCAAGGTAGCGCTCTCCCACTGAGCTAATCGCCCTTGCGTGTACTGCGAGGTGGAGACGGGATTTGAACCCGTGTACACGGCTTTGCAGGCCGTTGCCTCGCCTCTCGGCCACTCCACCAGAGCGAGGCCGCACGGGCCTCTCAGAGCGGACGACGGGATTCGAACCCGCGACCCTCACCTTGGCAAGGTGATGCTCTACCAACTGAGCCACGTCCGCTTGTCGGCTCCGGGGTTTCCCCCGGCGCGCATGGACAACTCTAGCGGAATCCGGGAGTGGTTGCGTACTCGTCGGCGGCGTTGTCGGTGGCCTCGGCGTGCAGCGAGTTCCAGAACGCGAGCTCCTTGTCCTCTTCGAGGTGGGCGATGCGGCCCCAGAACTCGCGGTCCTCGGCTTCGTGGGCGGCGGCGAGGGAGAGGGCGGGCATGACGGTGGTGCCGGCGTCGGCGGCGTCGAGGTCGGCGGGGGTGACGTCGGCGGGGAGGGCGACGGGGGTGGAGGGGCGGTGGTGCTTGCCGCGCTTGCGGACGCGGATGGGCGGGGTGGTGGGGGCCTTGGCGGCGGCGGCGCGTCCGGCGGCGAGGGCGACGGTGCCGCAGAGGACGAAGGCGAGGATGCCGCCGAGGACGACGTCCTGGGTGGGGAGCTGCTGCGCGCCGGGGCCGCTGTGCTGCTCCTCGTGGGTGTGGGTGGTGGTGGCGGGGTCGCCGACCTTGTCGACGGTGGTGGCGGGGGCGGCGTGCTTGGGGGTGTGCTTGGCGTCGGTGACGTGGATCTTGCCGGGGTAGCCGAAGCCGACGACGTCGTCCATGCTGCGGGTCTTGCGCATGAGCTTGTAGCCGTCGGCGTTGCCCTCGATGGTGTGGAGGGTGTGCCCGTCGACCTTCTCGACGATGCCGACGTGGTCGATCTGGTCGATGTCGCCGGAGCCGGACCAGTCGTAGAAGACGAGGGCGCCGGGTTCGGGGGTGTGGCCCCAGGCGTCGTGGTCCTTGAACCATTTGGCGTGGTCGACGGTGGAGGCGAACTGCCCGGCCTGTTCGGCGACGCCGGCCTTGTCGGCGGCCCAGGCGAGGAACATGTCGCACCAGGGGGCCGTCTTGAAGTAGGAGTCGTGGTCGCCGTCGATGTTCTTGGCGTACCAGTCGCCGAACTTGGTGTAGCCGCTGCCGTGCTCGGTGTAGCCGAGCTGCTTCTGGGCAACGTCGAGCAGCTTCTTGCCGATCGGGTCCATCTCGCTCCCTGCCGACTCGCCGACTCGGGCAGGGGGCGCCCGACCGGGGACCCGGTCCGTGCCTCGTTCCAAGGTCACGTTCCGGTCTCGCTGGAATGTAGTCGAGGTAAACCGGGGGCGGCAAGCCGTTCCGGGAAAGCGGTCAAAACGGGCTAGTCGGGGGTGGCCCGTCAGAAGTAGCCCCTCGGCAGGACGGTGACGGGGCAGGGTGCGGCGCGCAGCACCTTGACGGCGGTCTCGCCGAGGAAGACGCGGTGGGCGGCGGCGTCCTCGCTGGACGCGCAGACGAGCAGTTCGCCGTCGGGCCAGTCGAGGTCGTCGAGGGCGTCGGCGACGTCGTCGCCTTCGGCGAGGTCGGCGGTGACGTCCTCGGGGGGCAGTTCGGCGGACTCGACGGCGAGGCGGATGGCGAGCGCGAGGTCGTCGCGGAGCCGTTCGGCGTCGACGTCGCCGATGGCGAGGGTGACCAGGCGGAGCGGGACGTCGAGCCGGTCGGCGGCCTGGGCGGCGCGGATCACGGCCTCGTCGCACTGGGGGCGGCGGACGTACATGACGGTGATGCGGCCGAGCTCGTCGGGCGGGGTGTAGCCGGCGGGGGCGAGCATGACGGCCTCGGTGGCGGAGTGCAGCAGGTGGTCGGCGGCGGCGCCGACGCCGATCCGGCCGCGGGCGCCGCCTTCGGGGGAGCCGACGACGATGAGGTCGGCGCCGATCCGGCCGGCGAGCGCGGTGAGGCCGCGGCCGACGCTGCGGCTCTCCTGGACGAGCAGTTCGGCGGGCTGCTCGCCGAGCAGGTCGGCGGCCTGTTCGAGGAGGGTGTGGGCCTCGCCGGCGGCGCCCGCGCGGCCCGGCGGGTGGACGGTGGCGACGCTCAGCTCGCCGCCGGTGAGGGCGACGATGGCGCGCGCCAGGTCCAGGGCCTCCCGGCCGCCCGCGTCGTGGACGTACCCGGCCAGCACGTGTTCGCCGATCATCTGGTGAGCATTCCCCCGGACCGCGCCGTCACAACGATCATGGACTGGTTTACGGTAACTTTTCGTGTTTCAAGCTCGCTGTACTTTTTGGGGGGATTTGTCATGGGGGACGAGGCGGGAGGCCTCGCGCCGGGCCGCTGGACGATCGACCCGGTCCATTCCGAGATCACCTTCACGATCCGGCACCTGATGACCACGGTGCGCGGCTCGTTCCCCGACTTCGGCGGCGAGGTCGTGATCGGCGCCGACCCGATGGACTCGACCGCCCGGGCCGAGATCCGGATGGCCTCGATCGACACCCGCAGCGCCGAGCGCGACGAGCACGTCCGCTCGGCGGACTTCCTGGACGTGCGGCGCCATCCCGTCATGACGTTCGCCGCGACGGGTGTGGAACGTGCCACGATCGGCCGCCGGGCCAAGCGGCCCCGCTACCACCTGGACGGCCAGCTCACGGTCAAGGAGGTCACGCGGCCGGTCCGGCTGCTGACCGAGTTCCACGGCGTCGCGTCCGACCCGTGGGGCGGCACCCGCGCCGGCTTCACCGCCACCGCGTCGATCAGCCGCCGCGACTTCGGCATCGAGTTCAACGTGCCGCTGCAGGGCGACAAGGTCATGCTCGGCGACACCATCGCGATCGCCCTGGAGATCCAGGCCGTCCACGAGGGCTGACCGCTCAACCCCCGGCGGTCCCCGCCGTCCCGGCCGGCTCGGGCTCGCGGACGCCCGGCACGTGCGGGTTGCCGTACCAGGCGACCGCCACCGCGCCGGCGACGGCCAGCACGAACCCGATGCCCGCGGGCAGCGCCATGCCCTCGCGGGAGGCGTCCCCGAGCCACAGCACGCCGATGATTCCCGGGACGACCGTCTCGCCCGCCACCAGTGCCGCCGTCGCGCCGTTGATCGACCCGATCTGCAGCGCGAGCGTGTGGAAGTACATGCCGCCGAGGCCCGCGATCGCGATCGCGTACAGGGCGGGGTCGCCGAGCAGGTCCCGCCAGGCGAGCGGGTCGGTGCCGTTGAGGATCCGGACGCCGACGCCGACCGCGCCGAAGCAGAGGCCCGACAGCAGGCCGGCGGGGATCGCCGCGCGCGGCCCCATCAGCCGGACGATCGGCAGCGCGGCGCCGACGAGCAGCACCGACACCGCGAGCAGCCCCCAGTGCCAGCCGATCGCGACGCGTCCGGCGCCCTCGTGCCCGGCGGTGCCGGCCAGCAGCACCAGCGCGGCGCACACCACCCCGATCGAGATCCACTCCGGCCGGACGAGCCGGATGCCGAGCACCCAGATGCCGAGCACCGCGGTGATCACCAGGTTCGCGCTGATCACCGTCTGGGACAGGAACAGCGGCACCAGCTTCGCCGACAGCGCGCCGAGCGCGAACCCGGCCGTGTCCAGCACCGTCCCGACGATGAACTCCCACGTCACGACGGCCTTCGCGGTGGCGGACAGGCTCGGCCCGCCGTACTCGGTGGACCCGGCGCCCGCGGCGCTCTCGCGCGCCGCGGACCGCCTGGCGCCGAGCGCCTGCAGGACCGATCCGGTCCCGTAGCAGGCCGACGCGCCCACCGCCGTCAGCAGCCCGATGAACACCCGCGCCCTCCGTTCCGCCGCGGGGGACCGCCGGTCCCGCCCCGTCCCGTGCCCAGTGCGGCGGGCGGGTCCGTCCCGCCCCCCAGTCTGACGACCGGGCGGGCCGGAATGTTTCGCCTGCTCCGCACCGGTCGGCTATCAGTTCCCCCGCGCCAGCCGCCGGGCGGCGAGCTCGGCGTAGAGCGCGGCGCCGTCGGCGAGCACCGCGTCGTCGTAGCGGGCGTCGGCGGAGTGGTTCACCGCCGCCTTGCCCGGGTCGACGCCGGACGGGCACGCGCCCATCACGACGAACGCCGACGGTACCTCGTCGCACACGAAGGAGAAGTCCTCCGAGGCCGGGAACGGCTGCGGCGAGTCGAAGTAGCGCTCCTCGCCGTAGACCTCCCGGATGGTGTCCGCCATGAACGCGGCCTCGGCGCCGTCGTTGATCGTCACCGGGTAGTCCTGGACGTAACTGACGTCGACGTCCAGGCCGTGCGCCTTCGCGAGGCCCTGCACCAGCTCGACCGTCCGCTCCTTCAGCTTCTCGTGCGACGCGGGGGAGAACGACCGGACGGTGCCGGAGAAGCTCGCCTCGTCCGGGATCACGTTGTCCACGGTGCCGGAGTGGAACGATCCGATCGTCAGCACCACCGGGTCGAACGGGTCGAACGCGCGGGTCACCATCGTCTGCAGCGCGGTGACCATCTCGCAGGCGGCCGGCAGCGGGTCCTTCGCCAGGTGCGGCATGGACCCGTGCCCGCCGACGCCCCGGACGGTGACCCGCAGCCGGTCCGCCGCCGCCATGATCGGCCCGCCCCGGGTCACGAACATGCCCTGCGGCAGCGCGGCCGAGAACACGTGCAGCGCGTACGCGGCGACGGGGCGCTCGCCGGACGCGTCGAGCACGCCCTCCTCGATCATGATCTTCGCGCCGCCGAGGCCCTCCTCGCCGGGCTGGAACATGAACACGACGTTGCCCGCCAGGTCGTCGCGCCGGGCCGAGAGCAGCCGCGCGGCGCCCGCCAGCATCGTGGTGTGCAGGTCGTGGCCGCACGCGTGCATCACCCCGTCGACCTGCGAGACCACGGCGGCGTCGCCGCGCTCGGTGACGGGGAGCGCGTCCATGTCGCCGCGCAGCAGCACGGTCGGGCCGGGGCGGGCGCCGCGCAGCACCGCCGTCACCGAGGTCAGCCGCTCGCCCGTGACGATCTCCAGCGGCAGTCCGTCGAGGGCCGCGAGCACCTTCTCCTGCGTCCGGGGCAGGTCGAGGCCGAGTTCCGGTTCGCGGTGCAGCGCGCCGCGGAGCCGGGCGAGATCGTCCTGCAGGGCGGCGGCGTCGTCGCGCAGGGACCCGGGGACGGTCGAAGGCTGGCTCAACGGTTCCTCCTCAGGGGGTCTCCGGTGGCCGCGGGCGGCTTTCCGGGCGGCCCGTTCCGGCGCCGCATCTGCACCGTATCGCCGGTGTCACCCGAAATGCCGCACCTGGCGGGCACGAAGATCCTTGAGGAGGAGATGCACGTCGCCGAGCCGCGCCGCGTCCTTCAGCGACCGGTAGATGCCCCACTTGGGGGAGATGCCCGCCGCGCCGGGCCGCAGGTCGAGCCCGTCCCGCTCGACGTCGACGACCGCGTCCCCGGCACCGGCCGGGCCGCCGGCCGTCACCGTCCAGCGGACGCGCCCGGCCGGGGCCGCGGCGAACCGCGCCTCCAGCTCGACGCCGATCCACCGGCTGCGGAGCGGGCCGAGGTCGGCGGCGGCCACGACGACCTCCGACCGGATCGCGTTCAGCTCCAGCAGGTCGCGCCCGCCGCGCCGGCGCAGCGACGTCACCAGCACCGGTCCGCCGCCCGGCCCGCCGCCGGGGACCGAGGCGAAGAACTGCTGGACGTGCGTGAACGACGTCGTCGCCCGCAGCGCCCGCGTCAGGTACCAGGACCAGGAGAAACGCCACGTCTCGCCCTCGACGACGCGGCGCTCCCGCCCGTCCGGCCCCCGCATGCCGCGGACCTCCTGGCGCTGCCGGTCCGGGTAGGTGTCGACGTCGCCCGGATGGTGGACGTCGAACCGGTACATCGTGCCCAGAGCCCGGATGTGGCGGACGCCGGGGTGCGATCCGGCCCGGTCGTCCTCGATCCCCGCGAACGCGGCCAGCCCGTCGCGCCGCGGATCGGCGCTCCACTCGCTCCACTCGCTCCACTCGGCCCGCTCGTCCGCCACCGCCCCATTGTGGAGGTCAGAACGCCGTGCGGGCGAGCCAGTGGTCGAGCAGCGCCCGGTCGCCGGTCACCTTCACGTCCGCGCCGTCCGGGGCCAGGCGCCGCGCGAACAGCAGCATCAGGTCGCGGACGGGCCCGGCGACGGTCATGTCGCCGTCCCGGTCGGCGCGCTCCCAGCCGAGCCCGTCCGGCGCGCGGGTGATCACCCAGCCGGGCACGGACGGCTCGGACGGGCGCAGGCTCAGCGTCTCGCCCCGCCCGCGCAGCTCGGCGAGCTTCGGCTGGAGCGTCGCGGCGGCGGGCTCGGTCACCAGGCCCAGCCACTCGCTGATCCCGTCGGCGGCGACGCCGGGCGCGATCTCGTACCGGACACCGGTGGTGAACGCGGCGTCGGCGTGGTGGACGGCCGTGTCGTGCAGCATCCGGCGCAACCACATCGCGGCCGGGCGCGGGCCCATGATCGGGTGCGCGATGGTGCGGCCCGGGTCCGCCTCGAAGGCCCGGACCAGGTCGTCCGCGCCGTCGCGGAGCCACCCGGGCCAGTCCGCGGCCGCGCCGGGCGCCGTCCGGGGCACCTGCGTGACGAGGTCGGTCGCGCCGTCGCGGACGAACCCGGTGGCCCACCGGTGCGCCTGGCCGATGTGCCCGACGAGGTCGCGCAGGGTCCACTCCGGGCAGGTCGGCACCCTCGTGTCCGGGTCCGCGCCGGTGACGGCGGCGGCCATCCCGCCGGTGTGCTCGCGCAGCGCCTCGGCGATCCGGTCGGCGCCGAGCACCTTGTCGTCCATGGTCGTATCCCTCCTCGTGGACGTCGTGCCCGTACCGTAGGAACTCCAGCCCGGTGGAGGTTCAAGTGACTGTGACCGGCGCCACAGGACCGGGGTCCCTCGGCATCGGCGACCTGGCGGCGCTGACCGGCGTCCCCGTCCGGACGATCCGGTTCTACTGCGACGAGGGGATCCTCGAGCCGGCGCGCAGCGCGGGCGGGCACCGCCGGTTCGACCCGCCCGCCGTCGACCGGCTGCGGCTCGTCCGGCGGCTGCGCGGCCTCGGGCTCGGCCTCCCCGCCATCGCGGCCGTCCTCGCGGGGGACCGCTCGCTCGGCGAGGCCGTGGCGGCCGAGCGGGCGGCGCTGGAGGCGGAGAT
>NZ_WBMR01000347.1 GCF_008923365.1 Actinomadura montaniterrae | reverse complement strand
CCTGCGCGGCGGCCGGCGGGACGAGCACCGCGGCCGCGCACGCGGCGGCGCAGGCGGCCGAGGCGAGCGCCGTGGCCGGGCGGGCGGAGGGACGGGGGGTCCTCATGCTGGAGGGAGCCTTCCGGTGTCGGCTGAGTCACATTAACGTTCACGTGATCGTTCACACACCATCGATGTCCAGCCGCCGTCCTGTCAAGAGCGGAAACGAAAACGGCCCGGCTCCCCGCACGAGCGAACAGCAGGCGCGTGCATGGAACCGGACCGGACGCGGCGGTCCCGCGGGCCGTCGGTCTTAGGCGTCGAGGCGGGCCGCGGCCTGGTCGGCGAGGGCGCGGGCCAGTTCCGCGGCCTGCGCGTCCCCGAGCGGCTCGTGGCCCACGAGGACGCGGTACCAGAGCACGCCGTAGACCTGGTCGACCATCAGGGCGAGGTCGGCGCCGGCCGCGATCTCGCCGCGGTCCCGCGCTCGCTCCAACAGCTCGGAAAGGACGCGGCGGCGCGACTCGACGAACGCGCGCATGTGCTCGCGGGCGTGCGGGTCGCGCTGCGCCTCGGCCATCGAGTGGCGCAGGACGGTCGCGGTGAGCCGCTGGCCCGCGCCGCGGAACGTGGCGGTCAGGAACGCCTCGAGGTCGCCGCGGAGCGTGCCGGTGTCGGGCACGGGGATGTCCGTGCCCGCGCGTTCGGCCATCGCCTCCAGCAGCACGGCGCCCTTGGACGGCCACCAGCGGTAGATCGTCTGCTTGCCGACGCCGGCCGCGGCGGCGAGCGAGTCGATCGTGACGGGGGTCCCGTCGTCGCGGGCGAGCAGGTCGACGGCGACGTCGAGGATCGCGCGCCGCGCGGCCTCGTTGCGGCGGCGTCCGGTGTGCGGCCGTCGGCTGTCACTCATGGCACCACCTTACCCATTTGACGAGACCGCCGGTCTCGATGAATACTTGTCGAGACAGAAGGTCTCGACAACTGAAGGAGCCGGCCATGTCGCTCACCGGAAAGCGCACCCTCGTCTTCGGCGGCACCTCGGGCATCGGCGCGGCCACCGCCGAGCTGTTCGCCGGCCAGGGCGCCGACGTCGTGATCACCGGCCGGGACGAGGAGCGCCTCGCCAAGGCCGCCGCCGGCGGCCTCACCGCCCGCCGCGTCGACGCCTCCTCGCCCGAGGAGGTGACCGCGTTCTTCGCCGAGGACACCCGCTACGACCACCTGATCCTCGCGCTGAGCGGCGGGTCCGGCGCGGGCCCGTTCGGCACGCTGGACCTGGCCGACCTGCGCGACGGCTTCGAGGCGAAGTTCTGGCTGCACCTGCGGATCGTCCAGGCGGCGCTGCCCCGGCTCGCCGAGGACGGCTCGGTCACCTTCATCACCGCCTCGTCCGCCCGCGCGGCGCTGCCCGGCACCGCCGGCCTCGCCGCGATCAACGGCGCGCTGGAGGCGATGGTGCGGCCGCTCGCGACCGAGCTGGCGCCGCTGCGGGTCAACGCCGTCTCCCCCGGCGTCATCGAGACGCCCTGGTGGGACGGGATGCCCGCCGAGCAGCGCGACGCGATGTTCGCCCAGCACGCCGCCGCGCTGCCGGTCGGCCGGGTGGGGCGGCCCGAGGACGTCGCGCACGCGGTCCTGCTCGCCGCGGCCAACGGGTTCGTCACCGGCCAGGTGATCGAGTGCAACGGCGGCCTCAGCCTGCCGACCGGCCGCTGACCGTCTACGCTGTCGCTTCCGATCTTCCCGAGGAGGCGCCGCCGTGGCCGACGACGTGGCCGACGACAGAGCGGGCGACGGGCCGCCCGACGGGCCGGGCGACGGCCCGCCCGGCGGGGCGGGCGAGCCCGTCACCCCCGACCGGCTGCGCGCCTTCAGCGACGGCGTCTTCGCGATCGCCGCGACCCTGCTGATCCTGGAGGTCAAGGCGCCGGCCGCCGACGAGCGCGTGTGGCACGCGCTGCGCACCGAGTGGCCGGCGCTCGCCGCCTACGCCGTGACGTTCCTGGTCATCGGCATCGCCTGGATCCACCACCACAACCTGTTCCACCAGGTCCGCACGGTGGACCGGCGCATGCTGCTGCTGAACCTCGGCATGCTCGCGACGATCAGCTTCCTGCCGCTGCCGACCGCGACGCTCGGCGGCCACCTGCGCGGCGGCGACGCGTCCGCCGCCGCGGTGTTCTACTCGGCCTCGATGGCGGCCGCGTCCGCCTGGTTCACGCTGTTCTGGCACCACCTGTGCCGGCGGCCGTACCTGATGCACCCCGCCGCCCGCGACGGGGCGCGGCGGGCCCGCCGCAACTCGCTGCTCGGGCCCGTCGGCTACGTCGCCGCCGCCCTGCTCGCCCCGCTCACCCCGGAGGGCTCGCTCGCCCTCAGCGCCGCGCTCGTCCTGTACTTCGTCGTGGGCCGGCGCGCCCCCGCCACCCGCACCCGCCTCCCCGCGAAATGAGAAAGGGCCGCCTCCCCTCGCGGGGAGACGGCCCGTTTCGCAGCGGCCCTTACTTGCGGATGAGGTTCCGCAGGACGTACTGCAGGATGCCGCCGTTGCGGTAGTAGTCCGCCTCACCGGGGGTGTCGATGCGGACGTCGACCGTGAACTCCTTGCCGTCCGCCTTCACCGTCACCTCGTCCGGGATGCCGCCCTCGTTGAGCGCCGTCACGCCGGTGATGTCGAACGTCTCGGTGCCGGTCAGCCCGAGGGACTCGGCCGAGTCGCCCTCCTTGAACTGCAGCGGCAGGACGCCGAGGCCGATCAGGTTCGAGCGGTGGATGCGCTCGTACGACTGCGCGATGACGGCGCGGACGCCGAGCAGCGCGGTGCCCTTCGCGGCCCAGTCGCGGGACGAGCCGGAGCCGTACTCCTTGCCCGCGAGCACGACCAGCGGGGTGCCCTGCGCGGCGTAGTTCTGCGCGGCGTCGTAGATGAACGCCTGCGGCGCGCCGTCCTGCGTGAAGTCGCGGGTGTAGCCGCCCTCCACGTCGTCCAGCAGCTGGTTGCGCAGCCGGATGTTGGCGAACGTGCCGCGGATCATCACCTCGTGGTTGCCGCGGCGCGAGCCGTAGGAGTTGAAGTCCTTCACCGCGACGCCGTTGTCCTGCAGGTACTGCGCGGCGGGCGTGCCGACCTTGATGGACCCGGCGGGCGAGATGTGGTCGGTGGTGACCGAGTCGCCGAGCTTGGCGAGCACCCGCGCGCCGCTGATGTCGGAGACCGGCTCCGGCTCGGCGCCCATGCCGTCGAAGTACGGCGCCTTGCGGACGTAGGTGGACGCCTGGTCCCACTCGAACAGGTCGCCGGTCGGGATGTCGAGGCCGGTCCAGCGCTCGTCGCCCTTGAAGACGTCGGCGTAGCTCTGCGCGAACATCTCCTGCCCGATGGACGACTCGACGATCGCGGCGACCTCCTCCGGCGCGGGCCAGATGTCGCGCAGGTACACCGGGCCGTCGGTGCCCTCGGCGATCGGGTCGTTGAGGATGTCGATGTCCATCGTCCCGGCCAGCGCGTAGGCGATGACCAGCGGCGGGGACGCCAGGTAGTTCATCTTCACGTCGGGGCTGATGCGGCCCTCGAAGTTGCGGTTGCCGGACAGCACCGCGGTGACCGCCAGGTCGTTGTCGTTGACGGCCTTGGAGATCTCCGGCTGCAGCGGGCCGGTGTTGCCGATGCAGGTGGTGCAGCCGTACCCGACCAGGTTGAAGCCGATCTTGTCGAGGTACGGGGTGAGGCCCGCGCGCTCGTAGTAGTCGGTGACGACCTGCGAGCCGGGGGCGAGGGAGGTCTTCACCCACGGCTTGCGGGTGAGGCCCTTCTCGACGGCGTTCTTGGCCAGCAGCGCCGCGCCGATCATCACGTACGGGTTGGAGGTGTTGGTGCAGGACGTGATGGCCGCGACCGCGACGTGGCCGTGGTCGAGCTCGAACGTCGTGCCGTCGTCCAGCGTGACCGGCACCCGGTTGTGCGGGCGGCCGGCGTCGTCGCCGGCGAGGTGGCGCGGCTTGTCGCCGTTGCCGCCGTGGCTGATCGCCGGGGAGTCGGACGCGGGGAACGACTCGTCGGACGCCTCGTCCGCCGGGCCCTGCACGCTCTTGACGTAGTTCTGCACGTCGCGGCGCCAGGTCTGCTTGGCGGCCGACAGGGCGATGCGGTCCTGCGGGCGCTTCGGGCCGGCCAGCGACGGGACGACCGTGCCGAGGTCCAGCTCGAGGTACTCGGAGAACTCCGGCTCGACCGACGGGTCGAGCCACAGGCCCTGCTCCTTGGCGTAGGCCTCGACGAGCGCGACCTGCTCCTCGTCGCGGCCGGTCAGCCGCAGGTAGCTCAGCGTCTCGTCGTCGATCGGGAAGATCGCGCAGGTGGAGCCGAACTCGGGGCTCATGTTGCCGATCGTGGCGCGGTTGGCCAGCGGCAGCGCGTGCACGCCCTCGCCGTAGAACTCCACGAACTTGCCGACGACGCCGTGCTCGCGCAGCATCTCGGTGATGGTGAGCACCAGGTCCGTCGCGGTGGTGCCGGCGGGCAGCTCGCCGGTCAGCTTGAAGCCGACGACGCGCGGGATCAGCATGGAGATCGGCTGGCCGAGCATCGCGGCCTCCGCCTCGATGCCGCCGACGCCCCAGCCGAGCACGCCGATGCCGTTCTCCATCGTCGTGTGCGAGTCGGTGCCGACGCAGGTGTCGGGGTAGGCGACGCCGTTGCGGTCGAACACCACGCGGGCCAGGTGCTCGATGTTCACCTGGTGGACGATGCCCGTCCCCGGCGGCACGACCTTGAACTCGTCGAACGCCGTCTGGCCCCAGCGCAGGAACTGGTAGCGCTCCTTGTTGCGCTCGTACTCGACCTGCACGTTGCGCTCGAACGCCTGCGGCGAGCCGAAGTACTCCACGATGACGGAGTGGTCGATGACCATCTCGGCGGGCGCCAGCGGGTTGATCTTCGTCGGGTCGCCGCCGAGGTCCCGCACGGCCTCGCGCATCGTCGCGAGGTCCACCACGCACGGCACGCCGGTGAAGTCCTGCATGATCACCCGGGCCGGGGTGAACTGGATCTCCTTGCTCGGCTGCGCCTTGGCGTCCCACTGGGCGAGCGCGCGGATGTGCTCGGCGGTGACGTTCGCGCCGTCCTCGGTGCGCAGCAGGTTCTCGAGCAGCACCTTCAGGCTGTACGGGAGACGGGCCGAGCCCTCGACGGCGTCCAGCCGGTAGATGTCGTACGACTTGCCGCCCACCTGCAGCTTGCTCAGGCTGCCGAAGCTGTTCGCGGACACGGACTCCTCCTCCGTCGCACGCCGCGCGTCCGGTCCGGGACATGACCGCGCGGCGACGTTCATCGTGGTGTTCAATGTGCGCCCGCCCTCGCGGCCGGCGCGGGTCGGGCGGCGCGGCGCGCGGCGAGGCGGGTGTGCTCGTCTACCTTGATCCTGCCCTAGTCAAGCCCTTGACCGGGAACCGGGTCCGCCTAACTTCCGCAGGATTTTTCTTGATGTCAAGATACATCCAATTTATCTCGACATCAAGCTACTCCGCCCCCGGCAGCTTCGCCCACACCGCCTTGCCTCCCTCGTTCAGCGGCCGGACGCCCCAGCACCCCCGCACGAACCCGGCGACCAGCAGAAGCCCCCGCCCGCACACCGCCCGGTCGTCGGGCGGCCGCACCACCGGGCGGCCCGCCCCCGAGTCCCACACCTCGACCACCGGCCGCCCGTCCCGCTCGTCCAGGTACAACCGGACGACGATCGGCCCCTCGCCATGCCGCCAGGCATTGGTGACCAGCTCGCAGACGACCAGCCGCCCGAGGTGGTCGTCCTCGATCCCCCACTCGGCGAAGCACCCGGCAAGAAACCGCCGTGCGAACAGCGGAGCGTGAACCGTCGATTCGAGGACGAGCGTGCGCGGACCTTCGGGCGCGAGCGCCATAGCGGACATACCGGTTCACCTCGGAAGACTCCATGGATTCCTGTGACCGAAGCGTCTCCCCGCGGCGATGCTTCGGAGAGACGAAGCCCGAGGCGGCGGGCATCGACGTGACTTCGCGTACATCACCGGTCATCGCACGGTCATCACTGGAGGTGGACATGCCGCAACGCCCGAAGCGCCTCACACCGTCCCGCGGCCCGCTGGACCTTTTCGGCTCCGAGGTGCGGCGGTATCGGACGATGGCGGGACTGTCGCTGGCCCAGCTCGCAGAGCAGATCCCCTACGCCCCGTCCACGATCGGAGAGATCGAACGGGGCGAGTCAGGCTGCGACCGCGGGTTCGCCGAGGACTGCGACCGCGTCCTCGACACCCGCGACGCCCTCGCCCACCTCCACGACGGCCTCTTCGACGGCCGCTCAGCCGTGTTCCCGAAGTGGTTCGAGGGATGGCCCGAGTTCGAGAGCCGGGCCGAGATCCTCCGGATCTACGAGCCGCTCGTGATCACAGGCCTCCTGCAAGTGCCTTCCTTGGCAGAAGTACTCCTGTACGGCGATCAGCAGAGGGTCGCGGGCCGCCTGGAACGCCAGGCGATCCTTGCCCGGGAAGACCCACCTCCGCCGCGCATGGTGTACGTCCTGCCAGAACGCGTCCTGAGGTCACGTGTCGGCACGGCCGCCACGATGTACGAGCAGCTGCACTACCTCGCCGACGCGGTGTCGCCACACCTGTCCGTCCAGGTCATCCCGGATGGAGAGCCACACCCGGGGAACTCCGGAGCATTCATGATCGCCACCATGGCCGGAGGCGACGAAGTGGCCTACACGGATGGCGAACCGCATGGAATCATCAGAGACGGTCGGTCAGACATCGACCGACTTAACCGCCGATTCACCGACATAAGTACCTACGCGCTACCAGCAGCGATGTCGGCGGTGCTCATTCGAGAGATTGCGGAGGAGGCGTGGAAGCCATGACTTCGCGTCCGGCTTGGCGGAAGAGCAGCTACAGCAGCAGCAACGGGGGCGCCTGCGTCGAGTTGGCCGATCTCGGCAACACGATCGGTGTCCGCGACAGCAAGGATCCGTGTGGCGGTCATATCAACATCAGCCGTGAAGGCCTGGACGTATTGCTCGCTCGGCTGAAGCAGCGGTGACGTCCGCGTTTTGAGCGAGGCTACGCCGGGTTAGGCCCCGGGGCCGGCTCTGGAACGACCAGTCGGCATACCGTGGCGAATTCGCCGGCAAGAGGGGTGTTCGGGTGGTGGGGTGGCGCTTGCGTACGGGGCCGCCCCTCCAAAGTCAAGGGCGCCTTCGGCGTCGCTTCGCGATGGACTTCGTCCACCCTTGACTTTGGAGCCTCTGCGGCCCCTGGGCAGGTGATGGGGGCAGGCTCCGCCTGCCCCGCCC
>NZ_WBMR01000346.1 GCF_008923365.1 Actinomadura montaniterrae | reverse complement strand
CGCAGCGCGGCGTCCGTGGGCGGCGCGACGTCGGGACCGGCCTCGCGCAGCAGCGCCATCTCATCCATCGGTGTCCTCCTCGGTGGGGTCGGCGCCGCCGAGCGCCGCGCGGAGCCGGGCGCGGCCCCGCGACAGCCGGGACCGGACGGTGCCCACGGGGACGTCCGGCGCCGCGGCCACCTCCTCGTAGGTCAGGTCGGCCCAGGCCACGAGGAGCAGCGGCTCCCGGTAGACCGCGGGCAGGTCGGCGAGCGCCCGGGCGAGCGGGCCGCGCAGCGCCTGCGCAATGACCCGCGCCTCGCTGTCGACGGGTTCGGCCGCGGTCTCGCCGCCGAGCCGTTCCAGCAGCAGGTAGCGGGCCGCGGGCACGTGCCGGTCGTACACCGCGGTGAACGCGTCCGGTTCCGTGAGGGATCTGCGGATCGGCTCGGCGTCGCCCCGCACCGTCGCGGCCGGACGGTCCGGACGCGCCCGGATACCGATCACCGCGCGGCCGGCGGTGTCGGCGGCTCTGTCATCGGGGGCCTCCCAGGGATCGCGGTGTGCCTGCACCGGTTATCCCTCGGACGGCGTTTCCGGGTTCCCGCGGGCGGGTCAGCCGAGCTCGGCGAGGTCTTCTGGCGTGAGGCGGAGGCCGGCGGCCGCGACGTTCTCCTCCAGGTGGGCCGGGGAGCCGGTCCCGGGGATGAGGAGGATGTTCGGGGAGCGGGCCAGCAGCCACGCGAGCGCGACCTGCGGGACGGTCGCGCCGTGGCGGGCGGCGACGGCGTTGAGGTGGTCCGCCGTGAGCGGCTGGTAGCCGCCGACCGGGAAGAACGGGACGTAGGCGATGCCCGCTTCGGCGCAGGCGTCCACGAGGGGGTCGTCGTCGCGCTGGGCCACGTTGTACTGGTTCTGGACGCAGGCGATCGGCGCGGTCCGGCGGGCCTCGGCGACCTGCGCGGCGGCGACGTTGGAGACGCCGAGGTGGCGGATCAGGCCCTCGTCGCGCAGCGCGAGGAGGGTTTCGAGCGGCGCCGCGAGGGACTCGTCGGAGGGGCCGAGGACACCCATCCGCAGGTTCACGACGTCGAGGCGGTCCAGGCCGAGGGCGCTCAGGTTCGCCTCGACGGCGCGGCGCAGGCCGGACGGGGTGAGGCCGGTGTGCTCCTCGGCGGGCAGGTGGATGTCGGCGCCCTCGACCAGCGCGCCGACCTTGGTGACGATCACCAGGTCGTCCGGGTAGGGGTGCAGCGCCTCGCGGATCAACTCGTTCGCGGACACCCCGTCGTGGGAGTAGTAGTTCGAGGTGTCGATGTGGTTCACGCCGAGTTCCACGGCGCGGTTCAGGACGGCGAGGGCCGTGTAGCGGTCGGGGCGGGGGCCGCCCGGCCAGCCCGACAGCCGCATCGCGCCGTACCCGATCCGCGCGACGTCCAGGTCGCCGCCCAGTGCCCACCGCTCCGTCATGATCACCAGCCTAGCCTCCGGGGTCACGGCCAGCGGTAGGCGGCGCCCTGGGCGGGGACGTGGTGCGGGAGGTAGCACTTCGTCGTGACGTGCTCGTCCTTGCAGTCGAGGCAGAGGTAGGTGCGGTGGCCGCGCAGGCCGCGGGCGCGGCCGCCGCAGGGCGGGCAGACGCAGGGCGACCAGCCGACGATGACGCGGCCGGGGACGAGGCGGTGGCCGCGCGGGCACAGGAACGGGACATGCACGACTCGAACATACTATCGAGTCATTCGGGAGGTAAGGTCAGGCCGGTGAGCGCGCCCGACCCCGATCCGGCGAGCGCGCCCGGCTCTGACCCGGTGAGCGCGCCCGGCGCCGAGGTCGTGCGGCGCGCGCAGCGCGGCGACCTGATGGCGCTGGACGAGGTGCTCGCGGCGCTCGCCCCGCACGTGCGGCGGCTCTGCGGCCCGATCGCGCTGCAGGACGCCGCCCGACGCCGCGCAGGAGTCGCTGATCGCGGTCATGCGCGACCTGAAGTCGCTCCGCGACCCGGCCGCGCTGCTCGGCTGGGTGCGGGTCATCGCCGTCCGGGAGGCGGTCCGGGTCGCCCGGCGGTCGTCGCGGGCCGTGCCCGCGGAGCCGGCCGACCTGCCCGCGCCCGGCGACCCGTCGCTGGCCGCCGACGTCCGCGACGTGCTCGACCGGCTGTCCCCCGAGCACCGCGCCGTGCTGGTGCTGCGCGACCTGGAGGGGCTGGACGAGGAGACCGCCGCGCGGATGCTGCGCGTCCCGGCGGGGACCGTCCGGTCCCGGCTGTTCCGGGCGCGGGCGCGCTTCCGGACGAGCTGGCGCAACGAAGGGAGCCCGCCGTGACCTGGCCCGTCGGGAAGCTGGACGATGTGCGCCGGCTCCGCGCGCTCGCCGCCGCGTACCCCGGCGTCCTGCTGGAGGAGGCGGTCCTGCCGGCTGCATTCGAGGACGTGTGGACGGTACTGGGCGACCCGGAGAACGGATTCCCCGGCCTGGTGCCCGACGTCCGGTCCCTGCGCGTCACCGAACGCGAGGGCGAGCGGATGCGCGCGATGGTGCACGGACGGTCCGGTCTGCGCGCGCGCTTCGACATGGTGCTGCGTCCCGGCTGGTGCCTGATGCAGAGCCGTTTCCTGGTGTTCGGCATGGCGGCCGTTCCCGAAGGGGACGCGACGCGCTTCGCCTACATGGCCGGGTTCCGCGTCCCGGGGATGCGGGTCGCCGGGCCGGTGCTGCGGCGCGCGCTCGGGCCGGTCGTCCTGCGCCGGTTCGTCCGGCGGTTCACGCCGCCGGAGTGACGCGGATCACGGGAGTGATGCGGGACGTCCGCGTCCTCTTCCAGGCATGAGCATTCTCGAACTGGCGGCCCTCCTCGCCGCCGCCGTCCTCGGCCTCGACGCCGCACTGCACGTGTACTGGATGACCGGACGCACCTGGCCCGCCCGCGACGTCACCACCCTGTCCCTCGGCCTGCTGAACGCGGAGGTCCCGTTCACTCCCCGGGTCCTGGCGCCGCTCGTCGCCGTCCTGACGGCCGGGGCGGTCGCCGTGCCGGCGCGGGCCGGGCTGATCCTCACCGGCGTGCCCGGCTGGATCCCGGCGGCCGGGACCGTCGCCGTCGCCGCGGGCGTCGCCCTCCGCGCGGGCGCGGGCGTCGTCTGGGCGCTGGGCGTCGGCGCCCGCCGGGACTCCGCCTTCTACCGGCTCAACCTGGCCGTCTACACGCCGCTTTGCCTCGTGCTGACGGCCGCGACCCTGCGCGTGGCCATCGGCTGACCTGCGGAGACGCCCCGGCCGTGGCGGTCCGCCGCCACGGCCAGACGCCCGGGCCGCAAGGCGGCGGGGTCAGGCGAGACCGGCGTCGTGGGCGAGTAGGGCGATCTGGGTGCGGTTGTCCAGGTCCAGCTTCGTCAGGATGCTCGACACGTGCGCCTTGACGGTCGCCACGCTCATGAACAGCGCGGCGCCGATCTCGGCGTTCGACCGTCCCTCCGCGATCGCGACGACCACGTCGCCCTCGCGCGGGCTGAGCCGCCCGAGCGCGGCCCGCGCGCGCTCGTAGGCGCCCGCCTGGACGGCGGCGCGGTCCATCAGCCGCCGGGTGATCCGCGGCGACAGGATCGGGTCGCCGGACGCCACCTGCCGGACCGCGTCGACGATCTGCGCGGGCGGCGTGTCCTTCAGCAGGAACCCGCTCGCGCCCGCGCGCAGCGCGTGCAGGATGTTCTCGTCGGTGTCGAACGTGGTCAGGACGATGACCTCGGGCGCCGGGTCGCGGCGGCGCAGGCCGCGGGTCGCGGCGATGCCGTCGACGCGGGGCATCCGCAGGTCCATCAGGACGACGTCGGGCGCGTGCCGGTCGGCGGCCTCCGGCACCTCCGCCCCGTCCGCCGCCTCGCCGACGACCGAGATCCCGTGCACGCCGTCCAGCATCATCGACAGGCCGGCACGGACCAGGGCGTCGTCGTCCACGATCAGCACGCGAAGGGGGCGGGTCACGCCGGCCATGGTAGCCAGGCGCGGAGCCGGAACTCCCCGGCGGCGACCTCGTGGTCCAGCCGCCCGCCCGCGAGGTTCACCCGCTCGGTCAGCCCGACCAGGCCCGTCCCGGTGCCGGGGGCGAGCGGGGCGGTGCCGTCCGGCGGCAGCGGGTTCCGGATGTCGATCACCAGCCGGGTGCCGGGACGGCCCTCGATCGCCACCCGGACGGGACGGCCCGCCGCGTGCTTGCGGGCGTTCGTCAGCCCCTCCTGGACGACCCGGTACGCGGTGCGCCCGGCGGCGGCGGGCAGCGCGGCGGGCTCCTCGACGTCGTCGCGCAGCTGCACGCTGCCGCCCGCGTCGCGGGACTCCGCGACGAGCGCCGGCAGGTCGGTGAGGACGGGCTGGGGCCGGTCGTCGTCGCCGGCGTCCTCGTCCCGCAGGACGTTGATCACCTCGCGCAGCTCGTCGAGGGCCTGGTGCACCCCGGCGCGGACCACCCCGGCGGCCTGGGCGAGCTTCTCCGGCGGCGCATCCGGACGGTACTCCAGCGCGCCCGCGTAGGTGGCGAGCAGCGAGAGCCGGTGCGCGAGGACGTCGTGCATCTCGCGGGCGATGCGGGTGCGCTCCAGCATCCGGGCCTCGGCGACGCGCCGCCCCTGCTCGGCCTCGGCGCGGCGGGCGCGCTCGCGCAGCGAGGCCAGCAGTGCGCGGCGCGCCTGCGACAGCGCACCCCAGCCGACCAGCGCGCAGTATGCGAGGGCGACCAGCAGCACCCACCAGCCGTAGCTGATGCCGCCCATGGGCTGCCAGAGCGCGCGCGCCGCGTGCGCAGCGATCCCCGCGGCGCCGACCGCGACCGCGACGGGGAACCGGCGCCGTTGCGCGACGTGCAACGCGCCGAAGGTCGCCGCCGGCGTCGCCGCCGGGGACAGCGCGGCCAGCACGGTCAGCACGAGCGTGCCGGCCACCGGGCGCCACAGGACGAGCGGCGACAGCAGGCAGGCCAGCACCCCGGCCGCGATGTCGAGGCCCAGCGGCATCGGATCCCCCGTGGTCCGGCCCCAGAGCGTCACCGCGCCGAGCGCCCCGACGGCGGCGACGACCCCGGCCGCGCCGGCGGCGAGCCGCGGGCTGCGCCGCTCCACTTCGCAGACGTCCTCGCTGTTCACGGGCCCAGCGTAGGACGGCCCCCGCGACCGCGACACCTACCGAAGTAGGGGGTGCCCCGGACCCGGGACGGATCCGCCGCAGCCGCGCGCCCGATGCGCCGCGGCCCGCCCGGCGGCGATCGTTGCCGGCATGAACGAGATGACCCGCACCTCTCCCGCCACCGGAGGCGTCGCCGCCCGGCGCGCCCTCACCATCGCCGCCGCGGCCGGCGCCGCGCTGCTCGTCTGGGTCGCCGCCGACCCGATCGGCGGCGCCGGGATGCACGCCCGCGGCCAGCACGTCGGCCCCGCCGCCGTCGTCGCGTTCACGCTGCTGATCGGGCTGGCGGGCTGGGGCCTGCTTGCCGTCATGGAGCGCCGCGCGAAGCGCCCGGCCCGCACCTGGGGCCTCACCGCCGGCATCGTCCTCGGGCTGTCGATGACCGGCCCGATGGACTCCGAAGGCCTCGGCACCTACGCCGCGCTGTCGGCGATGCACCTGGTCGTCGGCGCCGTCCTGATCGCGGGCCTCGGCCGCACCGCCGCGCGCGCCCGCCGCTAGTCCGCTGCTGGTCCGCTGTTAGGAGGCGGGCTTCGTCGTGTAGCAGTAGTTCGACTTGCCCTTGAAGTAGTGCTGGGCGCGGGGGTCGTCGTAACGCCAGCGGCACCCCGCGTCGAGCTGCGCCTCCGACATCAGCTGCGCGGCCCGCTTGTGGGCCACGCAGTACGCGCCGGGCTGCGGGGTGTCCCGGTACTCCTCCCACTCCCAGCCGAGCTTCGCGCAGTACGCCGAGAAATGGCCGGGCCCGAGGTCGACGCGCTTGTACGACGGTGCGGACGACGGCCCGCCGGACGGCTTCTTCGACGGCGGCGTCCGCGACGTCGGCGAGCTCGATCCCGGACCGGCACCGGGGCTCCGGCTCGCGCTCGGGCTCTCGATGCCGGGCACGTCCGCACGTCCCGCCTCCCCGGCGCGCCCCTGGTCGGCGACGGTGCCCGGCGTCCCGTGCGGCGACGCGTGCGGGCCCCCGCCGCCCGTCTCACCGTCCGCCATCTGCACGATCCCGAACACCGCCGCGCCCGCGACGACCGCGGCTCCCGCCCCGGCCAGCACGCCCGCCCGCCGCCGGACGCGCCGCCGCTCGTTCGGGACGGTCGACGCGTCCGCCGCCGGAACCGCCTCGGACGAGACCGGCCCGGGCCCGGCCCCCGGCGCGGGCGGCGGAGACACCGGCACCCCACCAGGGCCCGCCGGAACGCCGCCAGGCGCCGCCGGAACACCGCTGCCCGCCGGAACGCCGCCGGAGGCCGTCTGCTGCGAGCGCCGGACGAGCCGGTCCAGCACGTTCTGCGCCGTCGGACGCCGCGCCGGGTCCTTGGCGAGGCACTCGGCGAGCAGCCCCCGCAGCGGCTCCTCCACGCCGTCGAGCCGCGGCGGCTCGTGCGCGATCCGGTTCATCACGATCGGGATCGACTCGTTGCCGAACGGCGGGCGGCCCGTCGCGGCGAACACCATCGTCGACGCCCATGCGAACACGTCGACCGCGGGCCCGAGCTCGCCGGGCTGGAGCTGCTCGGGCGCCATGTACGCGGGGGTGCCGACGGCGCGGCTCACGACGGTCTGCGCACCGGACAGCGCCCGCGAGATGCCGAAGTCGATGACGCGCGGGCCGTCCGCGGCGAGCAGCACGTTGTGCGGCTTGAAGTCGCGGTGCACCACCCCGGCGTCGTGCAGCGCGACCAGCGCCGTCGCCGTCGCGATCGCGAGCCGGTCCAGCGCGCTGCCCGACCGCGGCCCGCCCTGCCGGACGACGCCGCTCAGCGGCGGCCCGTCGACGTACTCGCTGACGATGAAGCGGCGGTTGCCGAACGCCCCGGAGTCCAGCACCTGGGCGGTGCAGAACCGCGCGACCTGCTTGGCGGCCTCCAGCTCGCGCGCGAACGTGTCCAGCGCGCCCGGATCGCCCGTCAGCTGCGCGTGGAACAGCTTGACCGCGACGCGGTCGCCGCCGCCGTCGGGGACGGCGGCGTAGACGACGCCCTGCCCGCCCTCCCCGATCCGCCCGGTGATCCGGTAGCCGCCGAGACGCCGCGGGTCGGTGGGTTCGAGGGGAAGGAGGTCCGGCACACCCGCACTATAACGACGGCCACGCCGGGTTTTCCGGGGGTTGACAGCGTCTGTCCGGCGGTCCGGGTGCCCGCCGGGGGCGGGCACCC
>NZ_WBMR01000345.1 GCF_008923365.1 Actinomadura montaniterrae | reverse complement strand
GAGGCGATGCGCGGGAACGTCCCGTCCGCCGGAGGCCGCGGCGTCCTCGCCCGCCTGGGACGGCTCGGGCGGCTCGGCCGCGTCGGGCGCCTCGCCCGGCTCGGACGCGCCGTCCCCGCAGGCGCGTGGCTGGTGCTGCGCGGGCCGTCCCGCCAGTTCCGCCGCACCCTCTACACCATGACCGGCGTGATCGTCGCGCTCGTGCTCATCCTGGTCTCGTGGGGGATGCTCGACTCCTCCAAGGCGACGGTGTCGCGGCAGTTCGACCAGGTGCAGCGGCAGGACGCCGAACTGACCCTCGCCGCACCCGCCGGCCCCGGCGCGCTCGCGGCGCTGGCCGCCACCCCCGGCGTCCGCGCGGCCGAGCCGTCCGCGCAGGTCCAGGCCACCGTCACCGCCGGAGGGAAGGCGTACTCCACCGCGCTGGTCGGGTACCGTCCCGGCACCGCGATGCACCGGTTCCTCACGCCCGGCGGCGGCGCTCGCCCCCTCCCGGCGACCGGTGTGCTGCTCGGCGACGCGATGCGCGGACGCCTCGGCGTCGGCGCCGGCGACCGCGTCACCCTCCGGCTGCCCGGCGGCCGCACCGCCGCCGCGACCGTCGCCGGGTTCGTCGACGAACCGCTCGGCACCTACGCCTACGCCTCGCTCGCCCAGGTCGACGCCTGGGCGCCCGGCACCGCCGCCAGGCAGGGGAGCACCGCCGCCGGGCAGGGGAGCGGAGGGCGCCGCGACACCGCGCTCGTCCGGTTCGCGCCCGGCGCGGACCGCGCCGCCGTCGAGCACGCCCTGTCGGCCCGTCCCGGCGTCGTCGCCTACACCGACGCGCACGCGCTCAAGCACACCATGGACGGCTACATGAAGCTGTTCTACGTGTTCGTCGCCATCATGCTGGTCTTCGGCGGCCTGCTGGCCTTCACCGTGCTGTTCGCGACCCTGTCGGTGAACCTCGCCGAACGCGGCACCGAACTGGCCACCCTGCGCGCCTCCGGTGTCGGCCGCCGCCGCCTCGCGCGGCTCGTCACCACCGAGAACCTCCTGGTCGTCGCGGTGGGCGCCGTCCCCGGGCTGATCATCGGGCGGCTCGCCGCCGGCGCGTTCCTCAGCGCGTTCGACAGCGACCTGCTGGCCTTCCACGCCGACGTCCGGCCCGCCACGTTCGCCTGGTCGGCGCTGGCCGTCCTCGCGGTCGCGTTCCTCGCGCAGCGGCCCGGCCTGCGCGGCCTCGCCCGCCAGGACCTCGCCGCCCTCGTCCGGGAACGCTCCGGCTGACCCCGGCTCGCGGCATGACGGCGGCGGCGCGGGCGGGGGATCGTCCCCGCGCGCCGCCGCCGTGGTGCCGATCAGGCGTAGAGGCCGTCCAGCCAGCCCTGCCACGCCTTCCGCGTCGCCTCCTCGTCACCGGACGCGCCGGCGCCGAACCGGTGCAGCACGATCCCGACCGGCGCGTCCCACGCGTTGCGGCCGAAGAACCGGTACATCGCGTCGCCGGTGCGCAGGCCGAGGAAGTTCTCGTTGCGGAAGTCGACGACCGCGTCCACCTCGCCGGCGCCCGGCAGGTCCACCCGCACCCGGTCGCCCTCAGCCGCGCCGTCCGCCGCGGACGCGCCCAGCCCGAGCGCCCGGCCGACCGCCTCGAACGCGTCCTTCGCCGTCGACGCGGCCGGCCCCTGCACGTCGGTGTGCACCGCCGCGCGCCCCGCGAAATGGGTCACGTACTGCCGCAGCGTGTGCAGGTAGAAGTCGGTGTGCTTGCTCGCGCCGTCGTACTGGTCGTCCCAGTTCTCCACGAAGATCCCGCTGTGCACGTAGCGGACCCAGGACCGGCCGCCCTCGCGCGGCTCGATCAGGTGGTCGAGCTGGTTGAGCGCCTGCCCGACGGCCTTCAGGTCCTCGGGGGACTCGGACCGGGCGACCAGCCGGTGCGGCGGGTCCCACACGGTCAGGGTCGCGCCGAAGCCCGCCGAGCCGCCCTCGCGCGGCTCGTACTCCGTCGGCCACAGCCACCCGGCCGTGTTCACCGTGATCGCGTCCCAGATCGTCTCGGGCGTCGCGTCCGCCTCGAACTCGCGGACGATCTCGAATTCCTTCGCCATGGCGTGCTCCTCGTTCCGGCGCGCTGCCCGCGCGCCCGTTCCGTTCGTGTGCCGTTGTGGCCGGCCGTCGTGCCGCGCCGCCGTCCGGCGGCGGACGGCGGCGGACGGCGGCGGACGGCACTCAGGACTCCGCCGCGTCGCGGTCCTGCTCGATGCCGGGCGGCTCGCCCTGCTCCGCCCGGTCTCCGGTGCCCGGTTCGCCCTTGAGGGAGGGGTGCAGGGCGATGACGACGCGGTGCGCGCGGCCGCCCTCCGCCGACGCGTCGTGGTACTTGCGCACCAGCGCCCCGACGCCGGCGGTCAGCTCCTCGACGAACGCCGCCCGGTCGGCCGCGGAGGCGAACCGGACCTCGCCGTCCAGCGCGTAGGTGGCCAGCCGCTTGTTCGCCCGCTCCGCGCCGGTGATGAGCGCGCCCACGTCGCGGACCAGCCGCGCCGCCACCGCCAGCAGCCACCGCGCGGACAGCGCGTCGCGGTGCCGGGCCGGGTCGGGCTGCAGTCCCGGCAGCGCCAGCGGCGAGATCACGTAGGACGCCGCCGTGGCGCGCATCAGCCGCTCGGTCATGTTGCCCTTGCGGCGCTCCTCGACCAGCTCCACCAGCCCGTGCCGCTCCAGGGCCCGCAGGTGGTAGTTCACCTTCTGCCGCGGCAGCCCGACCCGCGCGGCCAGCGCCGCCGCCGACAGCGGCTCGGCCAGCTCGGCCAGCAGCCGCGCCCGCATCGGGTCCAGCGACGCGGCCGCCGCCCCGGGCTCCTCGATCACCGTCACGTCCAGCATGCGCCCATCATCGCTACCGACAGTATGAGTTGTCAAGACAAAAAAGTTTGTCGGTGACCGCCGCCTCCGCGGCCGGACGAATGATCACGGGGACCGGATCGTCGGCGCCTTCCTGGGTAATGACCCACCCGACGCAGGGCGGCACGCGGAAGGAGACACGGTGGGAGGCACGGGCGGACGGGACTCGCTGCCGAAGGCGCTGCGCGACTACGCGCTGGTCGCCGACGGGGAACGCGGCGTCCTGATCGGGCCGCAGGGCGAGTACGCCTGGATGTGCTTCCCCGCCTGGGACTCGCCCGCCGCGTTCGGCGGCCTGCTCGGCGGCCCCGGCGACTACGTCGTCCAGCCCGCCGCCGAACGGTGGGTGTGGGGCGGCTACTACGAGGACCGCGGCCTGATCTGGAACAGCCGCTGGGTGACCGGCGACGGCGGCATGGTCGAATGCCGCGAGGCCCTCGCCCGGCCCGCCGCCCGCGACCGCGCCGTCGTGCTGCGCCGCTGCCGGGCGGTGCGCGGCGCCGTCCGCGTCCGCGCCGTGCTGGACGTGCGCGCCGGCGACCGCCGCGAGCGGATGCGGGACCTGCACCACCACGGCGGCGAATGGACGGCCCGCAGCGGCGCCGCGCGGATCCGCTGGCGCGGCGGCGACGAGGCGGTGGTGCGGGAGAACGCCGACGGCGGGCCCGTCCTCGCCCTGACGTTCGACCTCGCCGAGGGCGAGTCCCGCGACCTGGTCCTGGAGGTCGCCGAAGGGGAGTCCGGCGGCGACCTGGACGCCGGCGCGCTGTGGGACGCCACCGAACGCGCCTGGCGCGACGACGTCCCGTCCTGCGAGGACACCATCGCGCCCCGCGACGCGCGCCTGGCCTACTCGGTGCTCACCGGGCTCACCAGCAGCGGCGGCGGGATGGTCGCCGCCGCGACCACCGCGCTGCCCGAACGCTCCGACGAGGGCCGCAACTTCGACTACCGCTACGCGTGGATCCGCGACCAGTGCTTCGCCGGGCGCGCCGTCGCCGTGCACGGCGGGCCGCCGCGGCTGCTGCGCACCGCCGCCGAGTTCGTCGCCGCGCGGGTCCTCGCCGACGGCGACCGCCTCAAGCCCGCCTACACCGTCGCCGGCGACGACATCCCCGACCAGCGCGAGAGCGACCTGCCCGGCTACCCCGGCGCCACCGCCGTCACCGGCAACCGCGCGAGCTCCCAGTTCCAGCTCGACGCGCTCGGCGAGGCGCTGCTGCTGCTCGCGGCGGTCGCCGAGCGGGAACCGCCCACCGCCGAGCTGACCGAGGCGGCCCGCGTCGCCGCGGGCGCCGTCGCCCGCCGCTGGACCGGGCCCGACGCCGGCATCTGGGAGACCCACGACGACCTGTGGACCCACTCGCGGCTCACCTGCGTCGCCGGCCTCCGCCGCGCCGCCCGGTACCTGGCCGGGCCGGCGGAGGCGGCCTCATGGAACGGCCTCGCCGACGCCGTCCTGGACGAGACCGCCCGCACCTCCCTCACGGCGTCCGGGCGCTGGAAGCGGGCCCCCGGCGACGAACGCGTCGACGCCGCGCTGCTCATCCCGCCGCTGCGCGGCGCCCTCCCGCACGACGACCCGCGCACCATCGCCACGCTGGAGGCGGTCCGCTCCGACCTCGTCCAGGAGGGCTTCGTCTACCGGTACCGCGTCGGCCGCGAGCCCCTCGGCGTCGCCGAGGGCGCCTTCAGCCTGTGCGGCTTCTTCCTCGCCCTCGCCGAGCACCGCCACGGCGAGACCGGCCGCGCCCTGCGCACCTTCGAGCGGACGCGGTCCGGCTGCGCCACCAGCGGCCTGTTCTCCGAGGAGTACGACGTCCAGCAGCGGCAGCTGCGCGGCAACATCCCGCAGGCGTTCGTCCACGCGCTGCTGCTGGAGTCCGCCGCCCGCCTCGACGCCTGAGCCCCAACCTGCGTGAGGCGTCAGGCGTGAGGCGTCAGGCGTCGGCGGGCTGGGCGGCGGGGGCACCGGCGCTCGCCGCGCGCTTCCGCGTCTCCACCCCGAACGCCGCGACGACCAGCACCGCGAGCAGCAGCGGGACGGCGCCGAGCAGAGCGGTCGTGTTGATGGACGGCACCGTCGCGCCCACCACCAGCACGATCGTCACGACGACCCCGCCGAGCTTGCCGACGCCCGCCGACAGGCCCGAGCCGCGCGAGCGGATCCGCGTGGGGTAGATCTCCGAGCTGTAGGCGGCGAGCACCGCGGCGATCGTGGCGGTCCCGACGATCGGCCCGGCCAGCAGCACGTACAGCCACGTCCGGTCGTGCGCGAGGGACTCGCCGGAGAACGAGAACGCCACCAGCGCCGCCGCGGTCAGCGCGGTCAGCACGATGATCGTCTTCTTGGCGCTCCACAGCCCGTACATCGCCGCCGCGACGAACACCAGCGGCAGCCCGAGCAGCGAGGAGTCGCGCAGCGCCGCGTCCGCCGACTTCTGCGCCAGGCCGAGCTTCTGCAGGTTCGACGGGATCCACAGCTGGAACCCGTAGGTGACCAGCCCGATGCCCAGCCCCAGCACCACCACCGCGATGCTGAGCCCGGCGAACGGGGGCCGGAACAGCGGCGTGAAGCCGCCGCCGTGCGCGGCCTCCCTGCGCTCCTCGGCGGGCGCCTCCGCACCGGACGCCGCCACAGCCGCCCCGGCCGCCCCGGCCGCCTCGGTCTCCGGGGTCGGCGCGACGTCCTCGACGGCGCCGTACCGGGTCATGATCGCGCGGGCCTCGTCCTCCCGGCCGTGGGCCAGCAGGAACCGCGGCGACTCGGGGATCCAGTGGTTCAGCGCGATCAGCAGCACCCCGGTAGGCATGCCCAGCAGCCACAGGATCCGCCACGAGTAGTGCGGCACCAGCGCCGACGACAACGAGCTCGTGATGGCGTAGGCGAGCGCCAGGTTCCCGCCGATCAGCACCATCACCCAGCCGCGGTGCCGCCCCGGGATCATCTCCGCCAGCAGCGAGAACGTGATCGGCAGCATCCCGCCGGCCGCGAGACCCATCAGCAGGCACATCGCGAGGTTCCACGAGAACGACGGCATGGCCCCGCACACCGCGGTGGTCACGAACATGACCCCGGCCAGCAGGATGGACGAGCGCCGCCCGATGCGGTCGCCGAGCCAGCCCCACAGGAACGAGCCCGCGACCGTCCCGGTCAGGCCGAACAGCGGCAGCAGCGCCACCGGCCAGTGCCCGCCGGGGTTCAGGGCCGACTTCAGCCCGTACTCCTTGCCCATCCCGGGCGCCACGAACGACAGCGTGATCGGCTTCATCGCGTCGATCGTCACCGCCGTCGTCATGACGATGACGAGGCCGATGTGCGCCCGCCGGAACGGCGCGTCGTGCGCCGCGCGGACGCGCACCTCCCCGTCGCGGCGGGACGCGGCGAGACCGCGCGGGATGAGCCCGTAGGCGGTCAGCGCCAGGCCGGCGACGATGAGCGCCATCCCGGTGATCATCGGGGCGTCCATCGACATCCCGCGCATCATGTAGTGCATGTCCGCCGAGTCGATGTACATCGGCAGGTGCAGGGCGACGCCCGCGACGCAGGCGATGAACCCGGTCCAGAAGGCGGGCGGATGGGCGAAGGTGATACCGCCCATGGGCCGTGTTCGCATCACTGTCCTTTCGAGGGGGGACGCGGCCGGCGCGCCGGCCGCGGTGGGAGCCGCCGTAGGGCCCGGAGGATGTGACGCGGCGCGCGCCCGTACGGTGCGCGTCCGGTTCCGGCCATCCTTAATCAGACCTTCCGGTTGGACTCGAAACGGAACGTCCGGGACAGCCCGACGCGGACGGTCGCCCCGGGCGCCAGCTCGGCCGGGGTGTCGGGCGGCAGCCGGACGAAGTCCGCGGCGCCGGGCGCGCGCACCGCCGTCCCGTTGGCCGAGCCGAGGTCGACCACGGTGACCCGCCACTCCTCCAGCCGGACGAGGACGTGCCGGCGGGAGATCGACTCCTCGGCGTCGGTCATCCGCAGCGGGTGCGCGCGGCCCTCGGCCACCTCCGGTGCCCGCTCGGGCCGCCGCCCGATGAGGTGGTCGTCCTCGAGCGGGACCGCCTGCCCGTCGTCGAGCAGCAGCACGCCGAGCGGTGGCCGCGGCCCGTGGAACGGCGACAGCGTGAGCTGCAGCATCGAGATCCCGCAGACCGCGCAGTAGTGCGCGCGCGGGTCGTTGAAGTGCTCGTTCTTGCAGTTGACGCCGAGCACCCGCGGCCCGCCCGGGCGCCGCTTCGGATGCTTGCGGATCAGGCTGACCGGCTCGCGCGGCGGCTCCTCGGCGCCCCCGGCGGGCATGCCGTCGACCGGCGTCGGCGGCAGCGGCACCCGCTCCGCCGTCGTCGGCCGCGCCGGCGCGACCGGCCTCGGTGCAGGCGGCGCGGGGGGTGCGGGCGGTGCGGGCGGCTCGGGGATCGGCAGGCCCGGGGGAGGAGCGGGC
>NZ_WBMR01000344.1 GCF_008923365.1 Actinomadura montaniterrae | reverse complement strand
GGTCGTGCCGCGCCGGTCGTGCCGCGCCGGTCGTGCCGCGCCGGTCGTGCCGGGGCGGGCGGTCAGCGGCCGGTGGTGACGACGATCTTGCCGATCTGGGCGCCGGCCTCCAGGTAGCGGTGCGCCTCGACGATCTCGTGCAGGCCGAACACGCGGTCGACGGCGGGGGCGAACGCGCCGCTGCGCAGGCCGGAGGCGACGAACGCCTCGGCGCGGCGCAGCCGCGCCGGGTCCCGGGTGGTCTCGTGCAGGGTGTAGGTCCGCATGTTCAGCGCGGGCATGCCGAGCTCGAAGCCGGGGTAGGGCGTCGGCTCGCCGCTGAGCGCCCCGTACTCGATGAGGGTGCCGCCGGGGGCGACGGCGCGGGCGAGGTCGGTGACACCGGGCCCGGCGACGGCGTCGAACACGAACCGCGCGCCGCGTCCGCCGGTGAGCTCCATGACGGGCGCGGCGACGTCGTGCCCGCGGGTGACGATCACCTCGGCGGCGCCGGCCTTGAGCAGCGCCTCCTTCTTGGCGGGGCTGCGGGTGACGGCGATTGGCCGGGCGCCGGCGCGGACGGCGACCTGGATCGCGGCGAGGCCGACGCTGCTGGACGCGGCGGTCAGCACGACGGTGTCGCCGGCGCGCATCCCGCCGGTCTCCACCAGCGCCCCGTAGGCGGTGAGGTACGGCATCCACACCGCGGCGCCGCCGACGGCGTCCAGGCCCTCGGGGCGGCGCAGCACGGCGGCGGCGGGGACGATCGCCTTCTCGGCGTAGACGCCGTAGTCGTTCATCGAGAACGCGGGGACGACGCTGACCGGGTCGCCCGCGGCGAATCCGGTGACGCCGGGGCCCGCGGCCTCGACGGTGCCGGCGGCCTCGGCGCCGAGCAGGGCGGGGAACGCCTTGACCGGTTCGATGTAGGCGCCGGCGCGGAACAGCGCCTCGGCGCGGTTGAGGCCGATCGCCTCGACGCGCACCAGCAGCTCGCCGGGGCCGGGTTCGCCGGTGTCCACGTCCTCCAGCCGCAGCACCTGCGGGCCGCCGAGTTCGTGGAACCGCACCGTGGTGGTCATCGCGCATCGCCCCTTCGGCCTCGCCGGGCGGCGCGGCGCGCCGCCCGGGGGTTCACCCAACCCGAAAGTACGATCGCTGTCAAACTTTGATCGTCATCGTACTTTGATGATCGTCGTACGATGGGCGGAGGAGGTGCGGTATGGCGGCGGCGCGCGAGGGCGGGCGGGACCGGGTCCCGCCGCATCCCGACGTGCAGGACGTGGGCCTGCAGCGGGTGCTGGAGGCGCTGGTGGACCCGGTGCGGCGGCGGATCGTGGCCGAGCTCGACGCGGCCGGCGCCGACCTGAGCTGCGGAGCGATCGACCTTCCGGTCAGCAAGTCGACCGCGACGCACCATTTCCACGTGCTGCGCGAGGCGGGGCTGATCCGCCAGTACTACGTCGGCACGTCCCGCATGAACGCGCTGCGCCGCGCGGAGTTCGACGCGGTGTTCCCCGGGCTGCTGGACGCGGTGGCCGCCGAGCGCGCCCGCACCTGACCCGCCTCCCCCGCGGTTTACCGGCTTGCGGGCGGCGGGCCGGGGCGGGGAGCCTCGGCGGCATGGATCGCGATGTTCTGCGCTACTACGAGCGCGGCGAGGAGGACCGGCGGCTGCGCGAGGGCGACGGGCGGCTGGAGCTGTGGCGGACCCAGGACGTGCTGCGGCGGGTGCTGCCGGCGCCGCCGGCGCGGGTGGTCGACGTCGGCGGCGGTTCCGGGGTGCACGCCGAGTGGCTGGCCGCCGACGGCCACGCCGTGGAGCTGGTGGATCCGGTCCCGCTGCACGTGGAGCAGGCGTCCCGGGTCCCCGGGGTGACGGCGCGGCTCGGCGACGCCCGCGACCTGCCGGAGCCGGACGCGTCCGCCGACGCGGTGCTGCTGCTCGGGCCGCTGTACCACTTGGTGGAGCGCGCCGACCGGGTGCGGGCGCTGCGGGAGGCGGCGCGGGTGGTGCGGCCCGGCGGCGTGGTGGCGGCGGCGACGATCGGCCGGCACGCCGCGCTGCACGACATGCTCCGCAAGCGCCGCTACCGGGGCGAGCGGGCGGTCGTGGACGCCTCGGTCGCGACCGGGGTGCTGCGCGCCACGCCGGAGATGGGGTTCACCACCGCCTACCTGCACGAGGCGGGCGAGCCGCCGCGCGAGTTCGCCGACGCCGGCCTGCCCGGCGCCCGCTCCTACGGGCTGGAGGGCGCGGTGTGGCTGTTCGGCGGGCTGGAGGAGCTCCTTGAACAGGACCGCGCGACGGTCCTGGAGGTGCTGCGGGCGGTGGAGTCGGTGCCGTCGCTGCTCGGGGTGAGCGGCCACGTCATCACGGTCGCGTCCCGCCCGGCCTGAAGGACCGCGGCGGGCGGGGCGGACGGTGACGCACCTCACGACGAACATGTTCGTTACGAACTTGTTCGTAACGAACATGTTCGTCTAGTGTGGGGGCATGACAGCTGACACGCCTGCGGGCGGCGCACCGCGCAGCCGCCGCGAACGCCCGGCCAAACCCGCCCTGACCAGGGACGGCATCGTCGCGGCCGCGGCGCGGCTGGTGCGCGCGGAGGGCTTGGCGAAGGTGACGATGCGGCGGTTGGCCGCCGAGCTGGACACCGGCCCGGCGTCGCTGTACGTGTATGTGCGCAGCACCGCCGAGCTGCACGCGGCGGTGCTGGACGAGCTGCTGGGGACGGTGGCGCCGCCGCCGGCGTCGGGGACGTTCGCCGAGCGGCTGGAGGCGGTGCTGACCTCCTACACCGCGATGCTGATGGAGCATCCGGGGCTGGCGCGGTCGGCGCTGGCGGCGCGGCCCAGCGGGGACAACTACCTGGACCTGGTCGAGCGGCTGCTGGCGCTGCTGGCCGAGGGCGGCGCGTCGCCGGGGCAGGCGGCGTGGGGAGTGGACGTGCTGCTGCAGCACGCGACCGCGACGGCCGCCGAGCAGTCCGCCCGCGACGCCGACGCCGACGCCGCCGGGGACTGGGACGCGCTGGTGGAGGCGCTGCGCGGCGCGTCGCCCGGGCGGCGGCCGCACATCGCGGCGCTGGCCGGGCCGCTGCTGTCGGGCACGCCGCGGCAGCGGCTGTCGTGGGGGTTCCGGGCGCTGATCACCGGCGTGCTGGCCACCCCCGCACCGGACCACGACGACGACATCGGGAGGACACCATGAACGCGAGCGACACGACGACCGGCACGAGGAGCGGCGCGAGGAGCGGCGCGCACGAGCCGGTCACGATCGTCGGGGCGGGCCTGGGCGGCCTGACCCTGGCGCGGGTCCTGCACGTCCACGGCATCGAGGCGGCCGTGTTCGATCTGGACGCCTCCGCGGGCGCCCGCGCGCAGGGCGGCATGCTCGACATCCACGAGGAGTCGGGGCAGCGGGCGCTGCGCGCGGCGGGCCTGCACGAGCGGTTCCTGCCGCTGGTGCACGCGGGCGGGGAGGAGATGCGGATCCTCGACGCGGGCGGCCGGGTGCGGTTCGCCGAGCCCGACGACGGCGGCCGCGGCCGTCCCGAGGTGGACCGGGGCGCGCTGCGGGACCTGCTGCTGGCCTCGCTGCCGGAGGGCACCGTGCGGTGGGGCGCGAAGGTCGAGGGGGCGCGGCCGCTGGGCGGCGGACGCCACGAGGTGCGCCTGGCCGGCGGGGAGACGTTCACCACGGACCTGCTGGTCGGCGCGGACGGGGCGTGGTCGCGGATCCGCCCGCTGGTGTCCGACGCCGTCCCCGCCTACACCGGCGTGATCATGGTGGAGTCGGACCTGCGCGACGCCGGCGTCCGCCATCCGGAGGCGGCGCGCATCGCCGGCGGCGGGATGCTGTTCGCGCTCGGCGGCGGCCGGGGGTTCCTGGCGCACCGGGAGCCGGACGGGAGCGTCCACGTCTACACCGCGCTGCGGGTCCCGCCCGAGTGGGCGGACGGCGTGGACTTCGGTGACGCGGCGGCGGCGAAGGCGGCCGTGCTGGAGCATTTCGGCGGCTGGGACGAGGGGCTGCGGGCGCTGGTCGGCGACGCCGACGGGCCGCTGCTGCCGCGGCCGATCCACGCGCTGCCGGTCGGGGTCCGCTGGGACCGGGTGCCGGGCGTCACGCTGCTGGGCGACGCGGCGCACCTGATGTCGCCGTTCGCCGGCGAGGGCGCGAACCTGGCGATGCTGGACGGCGCGGAGCTCGGCGAGGCGATCGCGGCGCACCCCGGCGACGCGGAGGCGGCGCTGGCCGCCTACGAGGCGGCGATGTTCGCGCGCGGGCGCGAGGCGGCGGCGGCCTCGGCGGAGAACCTGGAGCGGTGCCTGGCCGCCGACGCGCCCGACGGCCTGGTCGCCATGTTCGCCGAGCACGCCGCCTGACCCCGCCCCCTCCCCCGCCGGCGGGGGTCAGGCGGGCGGGAAGTCGCGCCGCTTGATCTTGGCCTTGGCGCAGCCGGGGTCGGCCGGGTCGCGCCAGAACACGATGCCCTCGTAGGGGCGGGCGCGCAGCCAGGCGGCCAGGCCGTCGTGGTCGCGGGGGACCTCGCCGAGGTCGTCGGCGCCGTGCCGGACGAGGGTGTGCGCGGCGGCGCCCTCCGGGTTCCCGTTGATCTTGGGGCCGATCAGCTCGTAGGTGCCGGGGACGAGGCCGCCCCCGTCGCCCCCGTCGCCCCCGTCGCCCCCGTCGCCCCCGTCGCCCCCGTCGCCCCCGTCGAGTGCGTCGAGTGCGGCGCGCAGGTGCTTCCAGAACGCCGACTGCTCGGCGGGCTCCCATCCGACGGTCTTGCCGGTGGCGGGGTCGGTGGCGAGGGGGGTGAAGCCGGGCGGTGCGGGCCGGCCGGGCTTGACCTCGCGGCGGGCGTGCCAGCGGGCGCCGTCGAAGCGGACGCAGGTGCCGTCGTACTTGCGGGTGGCGCGGCCCTCGCCGGCGAGCACCCACGCGCAGGCCGGGTCGGGCTCGCGGGTGACGTGGCGGGGGTCGCCGTCCCAGTCGCGGACGAACAGTGTCGGTATCTTGCGCATGCGCGCCCTTCCGCCGGTGCCGGTACGGGGTCTTGCTGGGGTCTTGCTGGGTCTCCCCGGCAGGGATCGAACCTGCGGCGCCCGGCTTCGGAGTCCGGCGCTCTGTCCTCTGAGCTACGGGGAGCGGGGCCCCGCCCCCGGGTGACTGTGGGGGCGGGGCTGGAGACGCTGGTGGGATTCGAACCCACATGATCCGGATCTGCAATCCGGTGCCTGGAAACCGTTCGGCCACAGCGTCGGGACCCGCAGGGGCGCGGGCTTGGGGCCTTCGAGCAGGCCCTGGACAGCGGAAAGGCCGCCGTTCCGGAGGGGAGGGCGGCCGTGACGCGCGGGGTGCGCGAGGGTCAGGGGGCCGCCCGCCGGGTGGACCGGGAGCAGGTGCGTCGGCCGCGTCGGCACGTCATGGTCTGCTCCCTTCCCGGTGGCCGGTCGATGTGATCAGTATGCGCGGCGCCGCGCGGACCCCGCAACGGATTTACCGGGCCGACGGGGCGTGAGCGTGGTTTCGGCGCGGCCCGCGGCGGGACATTCCGTTCAGCGGAAACGCGTTGTTCCGCCGGCGGCCCGGTACGGCGAGGCTGGGGGGACGGGCCGCGCCGGGCGTGCGGGCCCGTGTTCGGCCCGCGGGCGCGGGCGCGTGTTCGAGGAGGAATCGACGATGGCGTTGCTGGATCCCGGTACGTGGACGGGCAAGATCTTCACCGGCGGGTGGGCCGCCGCGGACGGCGGCGAGCTGCCGGTCGTCGAACCGGCGACGGGCGCCGTGCTCGGCACGCTCGGGCAGGCGTCGGCGCGCGACGTCGCCGCGTCCGCCGCCGCTGCGGCGGAAGCGCAGCGCGACTGGGCCGCCCGCACCTACGAGGAGCGCGCCGCGGTGCTGCGCCGCGCGGGCCGGCTGTTCGAGGAGCACGCCGCGGAGATCCAGGACTGGATCGTGCGGGAGGCCGGATCGGTGCCGGCGAAGGCGGAGCTGGAGGCGCACTTCGCGGCGGGCCTGTGCTACGAGGCGGCGGCGCTGGCCTCGCACCCGCAGGGGCTGGTGCTGCCGTCGGCGCAGCCGCGGTGGAGCCTGGCGCGGCGCCGTCCCGCCGGGGTGGTCAGCGTGATCGCGCCGTTCAACTTCCCGCTGATCCTGTCGATGCGCTCGGTGGCGCCGGCGCTGGCGCTCGGCAACGCGGTGCTGCTCAAGCCGGACCCGCGCACCGCGGTGTGCGGGGGCGTCAGCGTCGCGCGGGTGTTCCAGGAGGCGGGGCTGCCCGAGGGACTGCTGCACCTGCTGCCGGGCGGGCTGGAGGCCGGCGAGGCGGTGGTGGCGGCGCCGCAGGTGCGGGTGGTGTCGTTCACCGGCTCCACCGCGGCGGGCCGCAAGATCGGTGAGGCGTGCGGGCGGCTGCTCAAGCGCGCCCACCTGGAGCTCGGCGGCAACAACGCGCTGATCGTGCTGCCGGGCGCCGACATCGGCAAGGCGGTGTCGGCGGGCGCGTGGGGGTCGTTCCTGCACCAGGGGCAGATCTGCATGACGACCGGGCGGCACCTGGTGCACGAGAGCCTGCACGAGGAGTACGTCGCCGCGCTGGCCGACAAGGCCGACAAGCTCCCGGTCGGGGACCCGTCGGCCGGGCCGGTCGCGCTCGGCCCGATCATCGACGAGGGGCAGCTCGCGCACGTCGACGCCCTCGTCCGCGACACCGTCGCCGCCGGGGCGCGGCTGGCGGCCGGCGGCACCCACGAGGGCCTGTTCTACCGGCCGACGGTGCTGGCGGAGGTCACCCCGGACATGCCCGCCTACGCGCGGGAGGTGTTCGGGCCGGTCGCGCCGGTCGTGCCGTTCTCGGGGGTGGACGAGGCGGTCGCGCTGGCCCGCGACAGCGAGTACGGGCTGTCGCTGGGGATCCTCGGCGACGTCGGGCAGGCGATGGCGATCGCCGACGCGGTCCCGACCGGGCTGGTGCACATCAACGACCAGACCGTCAACGACGAGCCGGTGGTGCCGTTCGGGGGGCTGGCGGCGTCGGGCAACGGGTCGCGGTTCGGCGGCCCGGACGCCAACATCGAGGCGTTCACCGAGACCCAGTGGGTGACGGTGCGCGGGGAGATCGCCCCCTACCCGTTCTGACGCGCCCCCTGCAGTGCCGCCCCGGGCCCGGCGGGGATCGTGTCCTGGGGGAGGACGCCGTCGAGGTAGGCGGCGACGGCGGCGCGCAGGCCGGCGGTGTCCGGTTCGGGGCCGGCGCCGGCGACCGCGTCGAACAGCAGGCCCTCGACGAACGCGACCAGCAGCGGCCCGTGCCGGGCCGGGTCGGGCGACCCGGCCCGGCGCATCAGGTCGGCGGCGGCCGCGCGGAACCCGCGGCCGAGCTCGTCGTAGATCGCGCGCAGCGCG
>NZ_WBMR01000343.1 GCF_008923365.1 Actinomadura montaniterrae | reverse complement strand
CGGTAGGACTTGCGCAGCCCTTCCGCCTGGATCGCCAAGTTCGTCATCGGGGGACTCCTTGAAGAGGGGTTGAGCGGGCCCGCCGGGCGGGCCCGCTGGTCACAGGCTGCGGGCGGTGATGTCGCCGTGGTCGGTGGTGGCGTCGATGGTCAGGCCGGTGGTGCCGTCGTTCTTCAGGCTGTTGGTGACGCGGCCGTAGGAGGTGCGGGCGTCCAGCGCGGCCGAGACGCCGGGGGCGGCGCCGACCGACACGTCCCCGGAGCGGGTGCGCAGTTCCACCCGGCCGCCGGCGGCCTGGGTGATGCGGATGTCGCCGCGCTGGGTGCTGATGTCGGCGGGGCCGTTGAGGTGGCCGACCTCGACGTCGCCGTCGGTCGCGGTGAGGCGGACCTCGGCGGCCTCATCGATCTTGATGTGGCGGTAGGCGCCCTCGAAGGCGACCTCACCGAGCCGTCCCACGCCGCGGAACTCGGTGGCGGCGGCGGTGCCCTCGACGCGCGAGCCGGCGGGCAGCTGCACCGTCACCTCGATCGCGCCGGTGGAGCCGAGGTAGCGGTTGCCGGTCGCGGCGCGCACCTGCAGCGTCCCGTCGGCGAACTCGACGGTGGCCTGCTCGGCGGCCTTGACGTCGCGGCCCTTGGCCGGGTTCGCGGGCCGGACGTCCACGACGGTGTCGGCGCGGTCGGCGGCGATCACCTGCACCCGGCCGGCCGGGACGTCGAACGCGGCGGTGATCGGGGCGGGAGTGGCGAAGGTGTTCATCGTGCTGCTCCTTGCTGAAGGGCGCGGACCCCTGCGGCCCGCTCGTTTCTGACAACGCAAACGCTACGTTGCCTTTCAGAGTTGAGCAAGAAGCTTGTTGCACAGAATCAGTGTTTGCGCTGATAGACGTCAGATTATGGTTGCAACCGTTCAGAATTCAACGCAACGTCGCACCGTGCTTTGTTGCAATGGCTTGCGAGTGAACGCTCTGCGGAGTCTCGACGCGGCCGGCGCGATCAGCGTGACCCCGGCGCCGTCGCCGGTGACGGCGCGGCGGGCGTTCTCGGCGAGGCCGGTCAGGGCCCGTTTCGTGGCGCCGTAGAGGTTGCCGGGGGTGTGGACGAACCCGGCGACGGCGGCGTCCAGCCGGCCGAACCGTCCGACGATGGCGATCGGGAACGCGTCGCCGCGCAGATCGAGGAGCTGCAAGGGTGCCTGGACCTCGTGTCCCGGAAGGTCGCCATGTACGAGGAGCACCTCGCGGCGGACGGCGACGACCCGCTCTGGGCGGGCTAGCCGGTGGTCAGGCGTTGACCCAGTCGCCCGGGAGCAGCGCGCGGAACCGCGCGAGGGTCTCGGGGTCGCGGGCGCGGACGGAGAGCCACGCGCCCCCGCCGTCGGACAGCAGCACGCCCGGCGCGGTGTAGAAGTTCTGTCCGCCCTCCGCCGGGAACGGGACGAGCGCGAAGCGGCGGGCCAGCTCGTCGTCCTCGCCCGCGCCGAGGTCCCGCGAGTCGCACAGTTCCTCGGGGCCCTGCGTCGACTCCGACAGAACGATCTCCAGGACGGCCAGGGAGAACCGGTCGGTCCACGGCTCCCACAGCTCGGCGTACTTGTCGGCGAGGTCCGCGCGGACGTGGACGGGCGGGTCGTCGCCGCCGAGGTCGTCCAGCAGGACGCCCCAGCGCGCCGCGCCCTGGTTCTCCTCCCGGAACACCAGGGCGCCGTGCTCGACGGCCAGCTCGCCGGGGCTCAGCAGGGAGTCGAGGTTGCTGTGCAGGTCGGGGCGGCGTCCGAACAGCGCGTACGCCTCGCGGACGGCGGCGGGCAGCCGGAGGCCGAGCCGTTCCTCGGCCTCCGCCAGCTCCGCCTCCGGCGTGCCGTCCTCGACGGCGAGCGGCAGGCCCCAGCTTCCGGCGAACTCCCTGATGAAGGTCCAGGCGGCGGCCCGGTCGTGGAGTGCCGGCGGCAGGTCGCGGACGATGTCGAAGCCCACACTTCGACGTTATCCCTCTTCAGGCGGTTTTGACCGCGCCTCCGTCGATGAGGTGATCGGCGCCGGTGGTGCTCGCGGCGAGCGGGGAGGCGAGGTAGGCGATGAGCGCGGCGACCTCGGCGGGCTCGACGAGCCGCCCGGTCACCATGCCGATCCGGTCCGGGAGCATGCCGATGAGCCGCTCCTGGTCCACGCCGAGGGCCGCGGCCAGCTCGGCGCCGTAGCCGTCGGGCGACTCCCACATGGTGGTGCGGGTGGCGCCGGGCGACACCGTGTTGACGCGGACGCCGCGCGGCCCGAACTCGGCGGCGAGGGCCTTGCCGAACGCGGTCAGCGCCGCCTTCGCGGTCGTGTACGGGACGGGCCCGGCGTGCGGGGTCCGGGCGCCGTTCGAGGACACGTTGATGATCGCGCCCGAGCGCTCCAGCAGGCTCGGCATCGCGGCGCGGGCGGTGCGGACGGCGGCGAAGAGGTTCAGCTCGTACATGCCCTGCCAGGCGGCGTCGTCGAAGGTCAGGAAGCCGCCGGCCGCGCCGCCGCCGTCCCCGCCGCCGACGTTGTTGACGAGGACGTCGACGCCGCCGAACTCGTCCAGCGCCGTCCGGATCAGGCGGGCCGGGGCGTCCGGGTCGGACAGGTCCGCGGCGACGGTGACCGCGCCGGTCTCCTTCAGGGCCGGCGTGACGGTGCGGGAGGCCGCGACGACGCGCATGCCCTCGGCGGTCAGCGCCTCGACGGCGGCGAGGCCGATGCCCTTGCTCGCCCCGGTCACCACGGCGGTCTTGCCGGTCAGTCGCAGGTCCACGAGAACTCCTTCATGCATCGCTGATGACGCACTCAAGCTAATAGATGCAACAAAGATGTTGCAAGTAGCTCGCTACTCGGAACGTTGATGTACTGTTTCGGGGTGAGCAGAGCGTTGCGCGCGGACGCGGAGCGGACCGTCCGGACGATCCTGGAAGCGGCCGAGGGGGTCCTGTCCGCCGATCCGGCGGCCACGATGGAGCAGATCGCCGAGGCGGCCGGGGTCGCCCGCACGACCGTGCACCGGCGGTTCGCGACGCGGGACGCGCTGGTCGACGCGCTCGCCGCCTGGGCCACCCGGCGGTTCGCGGAGGCCGTGGACGCGGCGCCGCTGGAGGGCGCGCCGCCGCTGGTGGCGCTGTACCAGGTCACCGCGAACGTCCTGGAGGTCAAGATCGGCTGGGGGTTCGGGATGACCCGGGCCTCGGCCTCGCCGGATCCCGAGGTCGCGCGGGTGCACGCCGACGTCCTGGCCAAGTGCGACCGGCTCTTCCGGCGGGCCCAGGAGGCGGGCGCGCTGCGCGCGGACGCCGACCTGGCGTGGGCGCGGCGCGTCTACTACGCGCTGATCCACGAGGTCAGCACGGGGAACGACGCCAAGGACCCGGCCGCCCTGGCGACGCAGGTCGTGGACACGCTGCTGCGCGGCTTCGCCGCGCACCCCGAGCGCGGCATGTGACCACGCGCGGGCGCGGCATGTGACCACGCGCGGGCGCGGGATTCCGCCGACAGCGTGCAACGCTTCCGTACGTAAAGTACGGACCGTACAGTTCGCGCCATGAGACTTCTGATGCTGGGCGGTACCGAGTTCGTCGGGCGCGCCATCACCGACGCGGCGCTCGCGCGCGGCTGGGACGTGACCGTCTTCCACCGGGGCCGCCACGAACCGCCGGACGGCGTGACGGCCCTGCACGGCGACCGGACCGCGCAGGACGGCCTCGCACCGCTCGCCGACGGGGAGTGGGACGCGGTCGTCGACACCTGGTCGGCGGCGCCCTCCGTCGTCCGCGACGCGGCCCGGTTCCTGAAGGGACGGGTCGGGCGGTACGTCTACATCTCCAGCCGGTCCGTCTACGCGTACCCGACGGGTGCCGGACTGGACGAGACCGCCGACGTCGTAGAGGGCTCCAAGGACGACGGTCAGGTCCCCTATGCGGAGTCCAAGCGCGGCGGTGAACTGGCGGCGATCGACGCGTTCGGCGACAGCGCTCTGCTCGTACGCGCGGGCCTGATACTCGGGCCCTACGAGAACATCGGACGCCTGCCCTGGTGGCTCACCCGCGTCGCGCGCGCGGGACGGGTCCTGGCGCCGGGCCCGCGCGACCTGCCGCTCCAGTACATCGACGTCCGCGACCTGGCCGCCTGGACGCTCGACGCCGTCGAACAGCGGCTAGGCGGCCCGTACAACCTGGTGAGCCCGCCAGGCCACACCACGATGGGCGGGCTCCTGGCCGCATGCGCCTCCACGACCGGGTCCGACGCCGAGTTCGTATGGGCGTCCCCAGAGGAGATCCTCAAGGCCGGTATCGAACCGTGGACGCAGCTCCCCATCTGGCTGCCGCCCGGCGAGGATCACGACACCATGCACCAGGGCGACGTCACCAAGGCGCTCGCTACCGGTCTGCGATGCCGTCCCATAGAGGAGACGGTGGAAGACACCTGGACCTGGCTGCGATCCGTAGGCGGGCAGGCACCGCAACGTCCGGACCGTCCGGTCGCTGGGCTCGCCCCCGAGACCGAAGCCGCGTTCCTCGGCGACAGCGGGCACTGACCGCGACGGGGTGGACGCGAAGTGCCGGGTTCCGCTAGAGAGACCTTCTATGACCGCTTTGGCACTCGGCCCCCACCTCCGCCACGTGAGCGCCCGCACCGCGACGATCTGGGTGGAGACCGACCGCCCCTGCGAGGTCCGCGTGGTCGCCCGCGAGCACGGGGTGGACGCGGGCGCCCGCACGTTCACCGCGCACGGCCACCACTACGCGGTCGTGGAGGTCGACGGCCTCGAACCCGGCGCCCGCGTCCCCTACGAGGTGGCCGTCGACGGCGAGACGGTCTGGCCCGAGCCCGGCTCCGACGACCCGCCCAGCATGATCCGGACCCTCGACCCGGACGGGACGCTGCGCATCTCGTTCGGGTCGTGCCGCCGCTCCCCCGGCACCCCCGAGCGGTTCGGGCACGACGCGCTCGCCGCGTTCGCGCACCGGCTCATGGCCGGCGGCGACGACGCCGCCTGGCCCGACGTCCTGCTGATGGTCGGCGACCAGGTCTACGCCGACGAGCTGAGCGACGAGATGAAGGAGTTCATCCGCGGCCGGCGCGCCGCGGACGAGCCGCCCGTCGACGAGGCCGCCGACTTCGAGGACTACACCCACCTGTACAAGCTGGCCTGGCGCGACGACCCGGCCGTCCGGTGGCTGCTGTCGACCGTCCCGACCTTCACCATCTTCGACGACCACGACATCCGGGACGACTGGAACACCTCCTACGCGTGGCGGCAGGAGATGTGGGCGCAGCCGTGGTGGCGGGCCCGGATCACCGGCGGGATCGGCTCCTACTGGATCTATCAGCACCTCGGGAACATGTCGCCGCAGGACCGGGCCTCCGACCCGCTGCTCGCCGCGGTGCGCGCCGCGTCCGAGAACGGCGGCGACGCGGGCAAGATCCTCGACGAGTTCGCCGAGCGCGCCGACAAGCAGCCCGACACCATGCGGTGGAGCTACGCGCACGACTGGGGCGGCACCCGGCTCGTCGTCGTCGACAGCCGCTGCTCCCGGCTGCTGACCGCCGACCGCCGCGGGATGCTCGACGACGACGAGTTCCGCTGGCTCGACGGGCAGTGCCAGGGCGGCATGGACCACCTGCTCATCGCCAGCTCGCTGCCCTACCTGCTGCCCCGCACCATCCACCACGCCGAGTCGTGGAACGAGGCCGTCGCGGGCGGCGCGTGGGGGAGGCGGGCCGCCGCCGCCGGCGAGAAGGTCCGGCAGGCCGCCGACCTGGAGCACTGGGCGGCGTTCGAGCGCTCCTTCCGCGAGGTGGCCGAGGACGTGATCGCGGTCGGCAAGGGGGAGCGGGGTCCCGCCCCGGCCAGCATCTCCTTTCTCTCCGGTGACATCCACTACTCGTGCCTGTCCCGGGTGACCGCCCCGGACACGGCGTCGGCCATCACGCAGATCATCTGCTCGCCGCTGCGCAACCCGCTGAACGGCACCATCCGCCGCGCCAACCGCATCGCGTCCATGCGCGGCGTGAGCGGGGCGTTCCGGGCGCTCGCCAAGCTGGCGAAGGTGCCCGCGCCGCCGCTGCGGTGGCGGATGACCGACGGGCCCTGGTTCGACAACGCCATCGCCACGGTGGAACTGGCCGGCAGGCGATGCACCGTCCAATGGGAGACGCCCCGCACCGAGACCGCCCTCACCGAACTGGGCCGCGCCGCCATCACCCGCTGACCCCCGCCGAGCCACTGCCCCCGCTCCGGCCTGCGGCGACGAACGGAGCGGGGCGCGCCCGTTCAGCCCCCTCGCCGGAACGGGCGCACCCCGGGTGGGCGGACTGGGGAACCGCCCACGCCCCTCCAACGCGCGACCGCCCCCGCCATGACGCGGATCCGCGAAATCGAACATGCCGACTGCCCGCGTGCGCGACAATGTGTGGTCAAGGCGTCACAACGAGCTAGCATCGGGGTGGCGAAGAGCCCGCCAAGGACGGCGCGTCCGTGAGGAGGCCACGTGGAGGAGCCCGCCACGACCGGGACCGGGGACGCGGCGCTCATCTCGCGGGTCCGCGACGGTGACGTCTCGGCGTACGCGACGCTGTACGAGCGGCACGTCGCCGCGGCCCGCGGCCTCGCCCGGCACCTGACCGGCGGGTCCGACGCGGCCGCCGCCGAGGACGCCGTGCAGGACGCGTTCGCCAAGGTCCTCGGCGTGCTGCGGCGCGGCGCCGGGCCCGACACCGGGTTCCGCCCCTACCTGCTCACCGCCGTGCGCCGCGCGGTGTACGACCGGCGGCGCGCCGACCGCCGCGTCCACCGCACCGACAGGATCGAGGAGTTCGACGAGGGCGTCCCCTTCGAGGACCCGGCCCTCGCCGAGCTGGAGCGCTCGATGATCGTCCAGGCGTACCGGTCGCTGCCCGACCGCTGGCAGGAGGTGCTCTGGCACACCGAGGTCGAGGGCGCCAAGCCGGCCGACGTCGCGCCGCTGCTGGGCCTCACCGCCAACGGCGCGGCCGCGCTCGCGTACCGGGCCCGCGAGGGGCTCCGGCAGGCCTACCTCCAGATGCACGTCGCGGGCCTCGGCGACACGCGCCGCGAGTGCCGGCCGACGCTGGAGCGGCTCGGCTCGTTCGTGCGGGGCGCGCTCGCCGCGCGCGAGAGCCGCCGGATCCAGCGGCACCTCGACGGCTGCGCCGACTGCAAGGCGCTGCACGCCGAGCTCGCCGACATCAACACGGCGCTGCGCGAGGGGCTCGGGCCGCTGGTGCTCGGCACCGCGTCCGGCGTGGCGCTGGCGTCCAAGGGCGGCCTGTTCACCTGGCTGCGGCACCTGCCGAAACGGCAGCAGCAGGCGCTCGCGGGCGGCGGCGCGGTGGCGGTGGCGGCCGCGGTGGCCGCGGTGGCCGCCGCGATGATGCTCGTGTCCGACAGGCAGCCGATCCGGCCCGCGCACGACC
>NZ_WBMR01000342.1 GCF_008923365.1 Actinomadura montaniterrae | reverse complement strand
CGCGGGCGGTGCCGGGGGCGCGTCGGGCGGGACGTCGGCGGGCGCGTACGCGGGCCTGGCGCCGGGCGTCTGCGGCATGGCCGCACGCTAGCCGCGCGCGCCGTGCGTCCCCGCCAGCACGCGCCCGCCTTTGCCGAGACTTCAGCCGCCGCCCGGCGCCGGAACCCTGCGGCGCGGTGCGGGGCGCGACGAGGTGCGGGGCGTAAAGAAAGGTCGACCCGGCCTTGTCCCGTGATCCGGGTAGCGGCGCGCGAGCTCGGGAACGCCCGCCGGAACGCACCGATACGTCTGGGGGTTGAGGGGATGGGGTTCGTCACGACGCGCGACGGCAACGAGATCTTCTTCAAGGACTGGGGGTCGGGTCCCCCGGTGGTGTTCGTCCACGGCTGGCCGCTGAACGCCGACGCGTGGGAGGACCAGTTGAAGGCGGTGGCCGACGCCGGGTACCGCGGCATCGCCCACGACCGCCGCGGGCACGGGCGCTCGTCGCAGCCGTGGGAGGGCTACGACTTCGACACCTTCGCCGACGACCTCGCCGACCTGCTCGGCGCGCTGGACCTGCGGGACGTCACGCTGGTGGCGCACTCGATGGGCGGCGGGGAGCTGGCCCGCTACATCGGCCGGCACGGCACGGGGCGCGTCGCCAAGGTCGTGCTGCTGTCGGCGATCCCGCCGCTGATGCTGCGGACCGACGCCAATCCCGAGGGCGTCCCGGCGCAGGCGTTCGAGGACATCAAGGCCGGGATCCTGCGGGAGCGCTCGCAGTTCTGGCGGGACGTCTCGGAGACCTTCTTCGGCACCAACCGCCCGGACAGCCGGGCGACGCAGGGCAACCGGGACGCGTTCTGGTTCATGGCGATGCACGAGAGCGTCAAGGCGGGCGTGGACTGCACGACGGCGTTCGCCGAGACCGACTTCACCGACGACCTGAAGAAGATCGACGTCCCGACGCTGATCGTGCACGGCGACGACGACCAGATCGTCCCGATCGACGCGACCGCCCGCAAGTCCGCGCGGATCGTCCCGGACGCGACGCTGAAGGTCTACGAGGGCGCCTCGCACGGCCTGGCGATGGTCCCGGGCGACAAGGAGCGCTTCAACCGCGACCTGCTGGACTTCCTGGCCGCCTGAGGCCTCGCGCGCCCGCTCCTGCACCGGCCGACGACGCCCGCCCGCCGGCGCGGGGGTCAGCGGGTGGGGGTGGTGAACTCGGGTTGGTCGAGGACGCGGAGCCAGCTGCCGTCGGGCTGGCGGCGGACGACCTGGGCGCGGGCGCCGGCGCCGTCGCGGGGCGGTGTGGAGGTGAGGGCGATGTCTCCGCTGACCAGGGTCGGCAGCGGCTCTTCGGGTTCGAAGTGGGGGCGGGCGGCGAGCACCTTCTCCCACAGCGCGCGGATCGCGTCGCGTCCGACGGTCTGCGAGCCGGGCGGGTAGGCGAGCACGGCGTCCTCCTCGTAGAGGGCGGCGACTCCGGCCGCGTCGCCGGCGTTGGAGCGCTCGACGAACAGGCGGGTGATGTCCTCGGGGCGCATGGCCTTGTCCATGGTGTCCTCCCTGGTGGGTGGTTGGTTCACCTCCTATGCTCGGCGCCCGGAAGTCAGAAGTCCAACAGATACTTCTTCTCATATGCAGAAGCAAGAATTATGGATCCGTGGTGCCGCGCGGCAAGGGGCCGTCCGGGATGTCACCGTCCGTCGTGTGCGGGAGTGCGGCAGGATGTGGCGGTATGGGGAAGATCTTCACGCATCGGCTGCGGGTGCGGTACAGCGAGTGCGACCAGCAGGGCGTGGTGTTCAACGGCCACTACCTGTTCTTCTACGACGTGGCGCTCACGGAGTTCTGGCGTGCGGCGGTGTGCGGGCCGGACGAGATGGTGGGCGCGGGCTACGACCTGGTGGTGGCGGAGGCGCGGATCCGGTACCGGGAGGGCGCGCGGTTCGACGACCTGGTGGACGTGGAGATGCCGGTCGCGCATCTGGGGACGACGAGCATGGTGGTGCGTCCGCGGTTCGTGGTGGGCGGGCGGCTGATGGCCGACGGGGAGGTGCGGCACGTGTTCGTCGACCCGGGCTCCAAGTCCAAGCGGGAGATGCCGGGGGACGTGCGGGCGGCGCTCGCGCCCTACCTGGAGGAGACGGGACAGGTGGCCGGCACCGGGTCGGGCTCGTGATCGCTTGGCGACGTGCTGAGCGTCGTGCGAGATCCGGACGTGGAATCCGGGTTTTCGCCTGACGGGTCCGGCTCAGTTCCCGTGGGTCCGATTCAACTGGGTGGGGGCCGCCCGGGGCAACCCCTTTTGGGGGCCGTCCCGGGCGGGTCCGCGCGGGGCCGGGTCAGCGGGCGAACAGGGAGGCGTAGACGGCGTGGCCGCCGTCGGTGACGACCTGCCCGGCCAGGTGCGGGCCGGTGACGGTGGACAGCCGCAGGTCCAAGTAGCGTTCCTCCTCCTGCACGTCGGCGGCCTCGTCGAGCGCGGCGGCCGCGAGCCGGGCGGCGATGCCGGTGAGGCGGGCGGCGCGGTCGCGGTCCAGGGCGCCGCGCAGTTCGGCGAGGGTGGCGGCGCTGTAGGGGGCGGCGGGCGCGGGGGCGGGTTCGGCGCGCCAGGCGGCGACGCCGTAGGCGAAGCACGCCAGCGCGGGCCACATCTCGGCGAAGTAGCGGGGGCCTGGGCAGATCTCCAGGCCGGCGAAGCGTCCGTCGATGAGGAACAGGGCGCCGACCTGCCCGGGCTGGGGTTCCAGGCGGCTCTGGAACTGGGTGAGGACGGGCCGCTGGCGCGACAGGATCTGCTCGAGGTGGCCGCGGCGTGGCAGCCCGCAGCGCTGGTTGAGCTCGGCGATGTCGGCCCACAGCTTGGCGTAGCCGTGGACGCCGCGCAGTTCCAGGGCGCGGGCGCGCAGTTCGCCGGGCAGGACGAAGAACCACTGGTCGCGTCCGGTGAGGTAACCGCCCTGGGTCTGCTGGACGCAGCAGGCGTCCTCGAACAGCAGTTTCTGGCCGGGGGCCAGGAACGCCGACCGGCACAGGGCGTGGTTCTGGGCGGCGTCCTGGACGTAGCCGATGTGCAGGGGGACGATCGCGACGCCGTCGGCGGCGCCGTTGCGCAGTTCGAGGCGTCCGTAGCCGGTGACGCGCGACAGCTTCAGCCCGGTGCGGGGCGGGACGTAGCCGGGGCGGTCGGGGCCGGAGATCGGGACCATGGTGAGGGCGCCGGCCTGCTGCGGGGTGCCGAGGCGGTGCCCGGCGAGGCTGAGCGGGCCGGGCACCAGGGTGTCGAGCGCCGTCATCTCGGTCATGCGGTGCTCCTTTCGTTCGTGCCGGCGCAAGAGCGCCCCAGGGGGCGCGCGGGCGGGCGCGCGGGCGGGCGCGCCGCGGGTCTGCGGTGGGGCGGGTCAGGCGGCGAGGGCGGTGGTGAGGTCGGCGGCCTGCCGGTCCAGGGCGTCCAGGCGGGCGTGCAGGGCGGTGCGCAGCCAGGGGCGGCCGGCGGGGCAGTGCGCGAACATCCAGGGCAGCAGGGCGGTGAAGTCGTCCTGGTGCCAGAACCCGCGCTGCGGCAGCGACGGGTCGGGGCGGCGCAGGGCGAGGTCGTCGGCGGCGGTGAACAGGGCGTGGCAGAACACCACGGGGGTGGTGACGCCGGCGCGCGGGAGGGTGGCGGTGACGCGGGCGAGGTCGCCGGGGAAGCGGTTCTCGTAGCCGTCGGAGACGACGGCGACCAGGTCGGGGGCGGCGGCGAGGGCGTCCAGCACGCCGGTGGCGAGGTCGGTGGCGCCGCGGGGGGCGCGTTCGTCGCCGCCGACCTCGACGACCTCGAGCCGGTCGCAGACGCGCGACAGCAGCATCCGCAGCGCTGCGGCCTGCGACAGCACGGCCCATTCGCGTTCGCCGTAGCCGCGCATCGACGCCGAGGCGTCCAGGACGAGCGCGACGGTGCCGGCGAAGCGGGGGAAGGCGCGGGCGGCGTCGTCGACGTAGCGGCCGAGGGCGGCGTACAGGTCCTCGGCGGGGCCGCCGCGGTACAGGTGGACGAGGGTGGCGGCGATGTCGCCGCGGTTGGTGGCGGTGACGGTCGGGGGCTGCCGGCGGGCGGTGTCGAGGGTGAGGGCGGGCTCGTCGGGCAGGGGCCGCGCGGCGCCGGCGCCGGCCGCTCCGGTTGCGGTGGGCGCGGGTGCGGCGGCGGCGTAGAGGGCCTGGACGCGGGCGGGTGCGGCGGCGGGGACGGCGAGGAAGCGCAGCAGGCGGCGCCGCAGGTAGTCCGAGCCGGTGTCGCCGTCGTCGATGCGGCGGGCGCAGCCGCGTGCGGCGGTCTTGCCGAGCGCGTGCTCGAAGCAGTCGAGCAGGGCGGGGCGGCGGGCGGCGATGAGGGCGTCGGCGTCGGGGTGCTCCAGCACGAACCGCAGCACGGCGCGGGTGGTGTGCTTGTGGTTGGCGCGCAGCCGGCGCAGCGCGAGCAGGACGGTGATGACGTGCGCGGGCGGCAGCGCCAGCGTCAGGACGCGGGCGAGGCGCGCGAGGGTGTCGCGGGTGGCGTCGTCGAGACCGGCCTGGGAGGCGGCGAGGGTCTGCAGCAGGACGCGGGCGCGCTGCCAGGGCAGCGCGCCGGGGGCGAGGGCCAGCAGCGCGTAGTGCTCGGGGCCGGCGGCGTGGGCGGCGCGGTGCACGTCCGCGTCGTCCCAGCGCAGGGTGCCGCCCCGGGGCAGGGTGAGGGGGGTGTCGTGGGTCTGCAGGTGGGCCAGGAGCGTGGGGGTGTCCATGATTGATCGCCTCCGCAATCATGGATTTTAGGAACGCCGCGGAGCGCCTCGACACTCATTTTCCGGCCGCCGTACCCGGGTCGGTGCGGTGCCATGCGTCCTCGGGCCGGCCGGGCGCCGGTGGCGGGGGCGTTCCGAGGGGCGCGGCCGGGCGCCCGCGCTACTCGCCGGGGGCGGGTTTGGGGGCGTAGTCGCCGATGCCGTGTTCCAGCATGTCGAAGACGCGGGCGGCGGAGGCGTAGACGTCGTCGCGCATCTCGGCGAGGGTCTCGCCGGCGGCCTTGCGGGCGGCGATCTCCTCGATGAGCACGCCCTGCGCGGCGTAGATCATGGCGGCGGCGACGCGGGGGGTGACGTCGTCGGGGCCGGCGCCGGTCTCCTCGGCGAGCAGGCCGGCGAGGGCGTCCTTGAGCTGCTGGCCGAGTTCGCGGGAGCGGGCGGTGAGGGCGGGGCTGTCGCTGACGGTCTTGAACCACACCTCCGAGCCCTCGTGGAAGGCGGTGCGGTAGGACCCCTGGTCGAGTCCCTCGAGGTAGGTGCGGCGGTAGAGCGCGACGACGCCCTCGCCGGGTCGCCGTTCGCGGAAGGCGCGCCCGACGGCCTCGACCATCTCGTCCTGGCGGTCGAAGAACAGGTCCTCCTTGGTCCTGAAGTAGTTGAAGACCGTGTTGACCGACACGTCGGCGGCGCGGGCGACGTCGGCGACGGTGACGTTGTCGAAGCCGCGCGTCATGAACAGCCCGGTGGCGATGTCGGCGATGCGGCGGCGGGTCTCGCGCTTCTTGCGCTCGCGCAGGCCGAGTTCGGGTTCGGACCGCCGGTCGAGCTCCTCTGCCATGCCGGAGATCCTACCTTCGCTGGTGTCACTAAAAACTTGGTGTGACTGCAAATTTATGGTTACTCTATCGGCGAGTCGTTCACCCCCACCGGAGGTCATCGTGATCGAGGCACGCGGGCTCGCCCGCACCTTCACCGGCAAGCACGGGACGGTCGAGGCCGTGCGCGGCGTGGACCTGTCCGTGGCGCCCGGCGAGATCGTCGGGTTCCTCGGCCCCAACGGCGCCGGGAAGACCACCACACTGCGGATGCTGACGACGCTGCTGGCGCCGACCGCCGGCACCGCCACCGTCGCCGGGCGCGACCTGCGCGCCGACCCCGGCGGGGTGCGGCGCCGCATCGGCTACGTCGCGCAGGGCGGCGGCACCGACCCGTCCGTCCCGGCCGGCGAGGAGCTGGATCTGCAGGCCCGCCTGTACGGGGTGGACGGACGCGCGGAGCGGATCGCCAAGCTGTGCGCGCGGCTGGAGCTGGAGGGGCTGCAGGACCGTCCGTGCGGGGCGCTGTCGGGCGGGCAGCGGCGGCGGCTGGACATCGCGCTGGGGCTGGTGCACCGACCGCCGCTGCTGTTCCTGGACGAGCCGACGACCGGCCTGGACCCGCAGAGCCGCGGGAACCTGTGGGAGCACGTCCGCTCGATGCGCGCCGAGGACGGGACGACGGTGTTCCTGACCACGCACTACCTCGACGAGGCGGACGCGCTGTGCGACCGGCTGCTCATCATCGACCGGGGCCGCATCGTCGCGGCGGGCACGCCCGCGGAGCTGAGGCGCCGCGTCGCCGGCGACGTGGTCACCCTCGAGCTCGCCGACCCCTCGGGCGCGGCGCGGGCCCGCGAGGCGCTCGCGCGGCATCGCGCGGTGCGGGAGGCGGTGGCCGCCGGCGGCGCCGTGCGGCTGACCGTCGAGGACGGCGAGCGGCAGCTGATGGGCCTGGTGCGGGCGCTGGACGCCGCGGGGGTGGAGCTGGCGTCGCTGAACCTGGCCCGTCCCAGCCTCGACGACGTGTTCCTCACCGTCACCGGCCGTTCCCTGCGCGACGCCGCCTGACCGGCGGCGGGCCGCGTCCCGAATCAATGAGAAGGAGGAGTGCGATGTCCTTGGCACGGACCGCCGCCGACACCCGCCTGGTGTTCGGCCGGTATCTGCGGCAGACGCTGCGCAGCAAGGTCGCGGTGGTGTTCGGCGCGGTGCAGCCGCTGCTGTACCTGGTGCTGTTCGGGCCGCTGCTGTCGCGGCTGGTGGACGTGCGCGGGTTCGGCGCCGGCAACGCCTGGCAGGTGTTCGTGCCGGGCGTGCTGATCCAGCTCGCCCTGTTCGGCGCCGGGTTCGTCGGGTTCGGGCTGATCGGGGAGCTGCGGTCGGGGGTGGTGGAGCGGCTGCGGGTGACACCGGTGAGCCGCACCGCGCTGCTGCTCGGCCGGGTGCTGCGCGACACCGTCATCGTCACGGTCCAGGCGGTGATGCTGGTGGCGGTCGGGCTGGCGCTGGGGCTGCGGGCGCCGGTGGGCGGCGTCGCGGTCGGGCTGCTGTTCGTGGTGTCGCTGGCGGTCGCGGTCGCGTCGCTGTCGTACGTGCTGGCGATGCGGACCCGCACCGAGGACGCGTTCGCGCCGCTGCTGTCGGCGGTGACGCTGCCGCTGATGCTGCTGTCGGGGATCCTGCTGCCGATGAGCCTTGCGCCGGGCTGGCTGGACGCGGTGTCGCGGTGCACGCCGTTCCGGTACGTGGTGGACGCGGCGCGGGCGGCGTTCCTGGGCGACTACGCGACGGCGGCGGTCGCGGAGGGCGCGCTGGTCGCGGCGGTGCTGCTGGTGGTGTCGGTGTGGCTGGGGGCACGCCGGTTCCGCGCCGAGAACATCTGACCGCCCGCCCGCCCCGCGCTGGAGGGCCGGTCAGTGCGGGGCG
>NZ_WBMR01000341.1 GCF_008923365.1 Actinomadura montaniterrae | reverse complement strand
CCGCCGCCGCGCCCGACCCGCTCGCCGCCGCCGTCCGGGCCGCGCTGGACGTCTGCGCCGAGGCCGCGCATCGCGGCCTGCTGCACGCCACGCCGGGGCTGCGCGACCGGATCGCCCGCACTAGCGACGACCTGCGGCGCACCGGCCTGCGCGCCGCAGCCGGCGCGCTCGCCGACCTCGCCGGGACGCTCGGCTCCGACGACCCGGACCGCATCGCCGAGGCCTGGGCCACCGCCCACATCCGCCTCCTGACGACCGCCGAACTCCGCTGACCCGATCAGCGGTCGCCGGAGTCGAAGGCGGCGAGCGTCTCCTTGCTCCAGGTGAGCCGGCCTGAGCGCAGGTCGTCCAGGACCGAGCGCACCCAGCCGGCCTCGGCGGCGGTGACCGCCCGCAGGTACTCGGTCTCCAGCATGGTGATGCGCGGCAGGCCCATCGCCTCCTCCTCGCCGAGGCTCGCGTCGAGCCCGGCGAGGTCCTTCTCCAGCGCCCGCAGCCGCTCGTCGAGGACGTCCAGCAGCTCGTCCGGCGGGAGCAGCATCATGTTCGACACCGCCGCCGGGAACTCGGGGAACTCCCGCTTCGGCGCCGCGAGCATCTCCCGCAGCCACGTCCGCGCCGTCTCCCGCCCCGCGTCGGTCACCTCGTAGACGGTCCGCTCCGGGTACTGGCTGCCGCGCTCGGTCTGCCGGACGGCGATCAGCCCGGCCGCGTTCAGCCGGTCGATCGTCCGGTACAGGCCCGCGCGCTGCCCGACGTTGACGACCTGCTCCTTGCCCCATTCCTTGATCAGCCGCTGGATGCCGTACGGGTGCAGCGGCCGGGTGTGCAGCAGCGCCAGCACGGTCAGGGCGAGCGGGGAACTGCGGACCGGTGAGCTCATGCACCGATACTAGCCTCATCTGCACTAGTTGACTTGCAACTAGTTTCAGTGTGACTATGAAGCCATGACGACGCGAGGAGACGACATGACCCCGGTACGGACGGCCCTGGTGATCGGCGGCGGCATCGCGGGCCCGGTGACGGCCCTGGCCCTGCGCAAGGCGGGCATCGACGCCACCGTGTACGAGGCGCACGAGGCCGAGCGGGACGGCGGCGCCGCGCTGACCGTCGCGCCGAACGGCCTCAACGCCCTGGAGGTGATCGGCGCCGCGGACGCGGTGCGGGCCGCGGGCCGCCCGGTCCCCGGCATGGTGATGGGGGACGGCAAGGGCCACCGGTTCGCCGAGTTCGCCGGGCTCCCGGGACTGCCCGCGAGCCACGTGGTGGCCAGGGCCGACCTCAACCGCGCCCTGCACGACCACGCCGCCGGGCAGGGCGTCGCGATCGAGCACGGGAAGCGGCTCACCGGCGCCGAGGAGACCGCGGACGGCGTCACCGCGCGGTTCGACGACGGCACCACCGCCACCGCCGACATCCTGGTCGGCGCGGACGGCATCCGCTCCACCGTCCGCGGCCTCATCGACCCCGCCGCCCCCGGCCCCGAGTACACCGGCCTCATCGGGATCGGCGGGTTCGCGTCCGGCAGCGGCGTGACCCCCGACCCCGACCTCATGTACTTCGCGTTCGGCGCCCGCGCGTTCCTCGGCTACTGGTCGATGCCGGACGGACGCGTCGCCTGGTTCAGCAACGTCCCCGAGCCCGACGCGGCCACCGCGTTCGCCTCGCGGAACATCCCGCCCGCCGCATGGCTCGAACGGCTCCGCGGCCTGCACGCCGACGACGACCCCGGCGCCGCGCTGCTCCGGCACAGCCGAGCCGAGGACCTGTTCGTCCTCGGCGGCATCGAGATCATGCCGCGCGTCCCGCGCTGGCACGGCGGCCGCATGGTCCTCGTCGGCGACTCCGCGCACGCGCCGTCGCCGAGCTCGGGGCAGGGCGCGTCGCTGGCGATCGAGAGCGCCGTCGAACTCGCCCGCTGCCTGCGCGACGTGCCCGGCCCGTCCGCCGCGTTCGCCGCCTACGAGGACCTGCGGCGCCCGCGCGTCGAGGCGATCGCCGCGGCCGCCGCGCAGACGAACAAGGAGAAGTCGGCCGGCGGACCGGCGGGCCCGGTCGACCCGGAGCGGATGTTCGGGTTCGTGCAGCGGTTCCGCATCGACTGGGACGAGCGCGTCACCGCCTAGCCGGGGGTCACTGCCTGGCCGCGCGTCACCGCCTGGCCGGGCGTCGCCGCCTGGCCGGGGCTCGTCACGCCCGGCAGGTCAGGGGGCGGCCGCCGTTGTAGTCGACCATCTCCAGCAGGGCCGTGGCGGTGTCGATCTCGCCGCCCGGCTCCAGGCCGTCCAGCTCGGCGTACGCCCGGTGCAGGTTGCCGACGATGCGCTCGGAGTCGGTGAGCTCCGCGTACTCGCCGAGGTCGGCCTCCCGGGCGGCCTCCAGCGGGGACAGCCCGGCGGCCTTGCCCTCCGCCGCCGTCGCCTGGAGGAACCGCAGGTAGCCGAGGACGCGGCCGATCAGCTCCGGGCCCGCGACGGGCCCGTGGCCCGGGACGATCGTCGCCGCGTCCAGCGGCGCGACGACCTCCTCCAGCACCCGGATCGCGCCCGCCACCGACCCCTGCATGACGAACGGGGTGCCGCCGTTGAACAGCAGGTCGCCGCAGAACAGCACGCGGCGCTCCGGGATCCACACGATCGAGTCGTTGGTGGTGTGCGCGGCGGTGCCGACGTGCCGGACCTCGCAGCGCAGGTCGCCGGCCCACAGCGTCACGCCGTCGGTGTAGGTGAGGAACGGCGGCTCGACCTCGACGCCGCCCCACTCCACCTTCGTCCAGAACGGCTCGTCGAACGGCCTGCCCCACGCGATCGCGCTCTCGCGGGTCCGCTCGTGCCCGACGATGGTCGCGCCGGAGAACAGGTAGTTGCCGAACGTGTGGTCGCCGTGGTGGTGGGTGTTCACCAGCGTCCGGACGGGCCGGTCGGTGACGGTCCGGATCGCGTCCAGGTAGGCGCGGGTGCGGCGCTCGGTCGAGCACGCGTCGACGCTGATCACGCCCCGCTCGGCGGCGACGAAGCCGGTGTTGTTGATCCACCAGGTGCCGTCCGGCTGGACGTAGGCGAACACCCCGTCCGACACCTCCTCGAGCCGGGGCTCGCCGGGGCCGTCGCGTCCGGGCACGTCGCTCATGGGTCCTCCAGGTCCTCGGACGTACCCTACGAGGCGCTACGCGGCCCGGTCGATGCGGACCGTCTCGATCCACCGGGGCGGGTCGGGCGCGCCGTCGCCGACCAGCGCGGCGATCACCCGGCAGGACGGCGACTCCGCCGGCCACGGGGTCAACCCGTCGGTGAGGACGATCACGACCTGCGGGCGGTCGCGGTCGGCGAGCGCCCGCGCGATCCCGACCCGCATGTCGGTGCCGCCGCCCCCGCCGAGCTCGACCTGCGACGCCGACGTCACCCGCGACACCGCCTGCACGTCGGCGTCGCAGGCCAGCACGCTCACCCGGTTGCCGCGCACGCCGACCTCCCGCAGCACCCCGGTGACCTCCGCGAGCGCCGCCGCCAGCTCGCCGTCGCCCATCGACCCCGATGTGTCGACCACGATGGCGACGCGGGGGAGCGGGCGGCGCAGGCTCGGCAGCACCGCGCCGCGCAGCGCCGGGGTGCGGCGCGACGGCCGCCGGTAGGTGTAGTCGACGGCGCCGCCCGCCCAGGCGACGGCCTCCCGCACCGCGCCCGCCAGCACCCGCCGCCAGTCGACGACGGGTTCGAGGACCTGGTCGGCCCACCGCCGCCACCCGGCCGGCAGGGTCCCGCGTGCCCGCTGGTGCGCGCGCATCGCCTCCGCCGTCGCGCGCCGCAGCGCCTCCGCCTCGGTCGCGCGGACCGAGGGCGCGGCCGCCCCGTCCAGCTCCCACGGCATCGGCACGCCGTGCGCGCCCGACCCGCAGTCGTGGTGCGGCTGCGGCGGGACGCCCTGGAGGTACTCCTCGAACATGCGGCCCTCGGGCAGCCCGAAGTCGCGGGGGTGGACCCGCCCGGCGGGCAGCGGCAGCCCGTCGGCGAGCAGGTCGTCGTTGATCTCGCAGTCCTCGGCGATGTTGACCCGCCCGTGGTCGCGCTGGTCGGCGGCCGGGAGCCGGGACGCGCGGCCGTGGTGGTCGCGCAGCAGGTGCGCCGCCTCGTGGATCCACACGCCCGCCAGCTCCTCGACGGGCGTGGCGTCCACGAACGCGGGGGAGACGTAGCACCGCCAGTGCCGGTCGACGCCCATCGTCGGCACGCGGTCGCTCGGCACGACCGTCAGCGAGTACAGCGCGGACGCCAGGTAGGGGCGGTCGCCGGCGGCCTTGTAGCGGGCGGCGAGCAGCTTCGTCCGGTCCAGCACGGCGGTCACGCCCCCGGCAGGGCGCCGGACAGCTGCAGGATGTCGAGGAACGCGTCGATCCCCGGCGGCACCGGCCAGCGGACGTCCCGCAGCGCCGCGAGGTCGGACGCGGCGCGCGCCGCCACGTCCGGGACGCCCGCGTCGACCGCCTTCGCGAGCACCTCCCAGCCCGCCTCCCACCGCCTGCGGGTGCAGTCGCCCTGCACCGAGGACACCACGGCGGTCAGGAACGCGAGCTGCCGGTCGCCGCGCTCCGGCAGCGCGAACGCCTTCGGGTCGGCGAGCACCCGGTCGGGGTCGGGCAGGTCCAGCTCCTCCAGGTAGGAGAGCAGCTCGATGCCCGCGCCGTCGCCGATCGCGCCGACGACCGCTGCGGCCACCGCGTCCTGCCCGGCGCCCGTCGCGTACCCGGTGGCGAGCAGCCGCAGCGCCATCTCCCAGCTGCGCGGCGACGGCCACGCGCCGCCGCGCGCCTCGGCGTCCTCCGGCAGGTGGTGCGCCAGCCCCGGCCGCGCCGTCAGGAAACCGGACACGGCGCCGCGCGCGCGGGCGATCGCGGCGGGCACCTTCGTCGCGTCCACCACCGGGACGGTCAGCTCCGGCCACGTCCCCGCCATGCCGCGCGCCACCGTGCGCGGGTCGTGCGTCCAGTGCAGGTGGACGAACCGGTTCGCCAGCGGCGGCGACAGGTGCCAGCCGTCCGCCGCGCTCGCCGGCGGGTTCGCCGCCGCGACGACCCGGACCGGCTCCGGCAGCCGCAGGCTGCCGACCCGCCGCTCCAGCACGACCCGCAGCAGCGCCGCCTGCACCGCCGGCGGCGCCGACGACAGCTCGTCGAAGAACACGACGCCGCGGCCCGCGCCCGCGAGCCGCACCGCCCAGTCCGGCGGCGCCATCGGCACCCCGGTCGCGGCCGGGTCGTCCCCGATGATCGGCAGCCCGGCGAAGTCGGACGGCTCGTGCACGCTGGCGATGACCGTCTCCAGCGGCACGCCGAGGCCGTCCGCGAGCCGCTCCATGCCCGCGGACTTGCCGATGCCCGGCTCGCCCCACAGCAGCACCGGGATGTTCGCCGACACCGCCAGCGCGAGCGCCTCCAGCTGCACGCTGCGCGCCGGCTCGGCCCGCCAGGCGGCGGCCCGCCGGTTCAGCTCGTCCGCCGCGTCGAGCGGCCCCGTCACGGTCTCGGTGGTCACAGCACGGACTCCAGATCCTCGCGTCTCGCTCGTTCGATCGCCTTCGCCAGCGTGTCCGGGCGGCCCGCCGCCCGCGCCGCGCCGTCCGGCGCCGTCGTGGCCGCCCCCGCGTCCAGCAGTGCCCGCACGAAGGCGGGGGAGCCATGGTTCAGCGCCGCGAGCAGGACCGGCGTGTAGCCCTCGTGCTCGGTGGCGTCGATGTCCAGGCCCGCGTCCAGCAGCCGCGGCAGCAGCACCTCGTGGTCCATCGCGTAGAGGGCGTGCAGCAGCGTCCAGCGGCGCCCGTCGCGGACGTGCGGGTCGAGCCCCGCGTCCAGCAGCCGCAGGACGCCTTCGGTGTCGCCGTGCGCCGCCCTCAGGAACACCTCCCGGCGGTGCGCGCGCAGCGCGCGCGGCAGCCATCCCGTCCCCGCCCTCCAGGTCCGGTGGGCGACGAAGCAGCCGTTCACGGTGCCGCCGAACGCCCCGAGCGCCTGCTCCCTGCGCCGCTCCTCATCGCCGTGCGGGATCTCCAGGCCGCCTCCGCCGGAGCGGACGAGGTGCCACACGCCCTGGCAACGCACCCGGACCGGCGGAGGCGGTTCCGCAAGCGCCGGCCCGGCCGGACGGTCGTGGGCCGGGCGCTCCGGGAACAGCGCCGACCGCACGAGCGGATGCAGCTCGTCCGGCGCGATCATCCCGGCGCGCAGCAGCGCGAGATCGGGGAGCGCGTGCCAGCAGCCGGGGGACGAGCGGCGCCGCTTCGACTCCTCGGGGGAGGCCACCCACAACAGCGGGCGCCGGTGCCGCCCTCCCGCCTCCACGTGCAGGCCGAAGCGGTGATCGGGGAGGCGGACCGACAGCGACGCCGGGCCGCCGCCGGTCAGGCGCTCGATCTGGTGCGCGAGCATCGGCGCGCATCCGGCCAGCCGGGCGAGCCTGGTCCAGGTCTGCCGCTCGGTCGGGCGCCCGCCGGGCCGCTCCTCCACGATCACGCCGATGCCGGCGGCGGCGAAGGCGGCGGCGACGGCCTCGTCACCGCCGTCCGGCCGCTCGGCGAGCAGCGCGGACCGCTCGCTGCGGGCCGCGCGGTCGCCCGCATCCGGATCGCCCGCGTCCGGCCGGGACGCGGGCAGATCGGCGGGGTCGCGGGGCGTGCCGTCCGCCGCGAAGAACGGCGCGCGGACGTCGCCGCCGTAGTGGCCGAGCAGCCCGCGATGGTGCCGGTCGTCGAACAGGTACGGCACCACCGACCAGTCCGCGCACTCCCGGACCGTGGCGCCGAACTCCAAGGTCAGCCGCTGCGGCGCGGTCGGCGTGGGCGGCGCCACGACGCTGAGCACCGGGGCCGGTCCGCGCGTGCCCGTCCCGTACCGCGCGAGGATCACCCGGAACCCGGGGGCGAGCGCGGTGAGGCCGCCGCGGTCGGTCACGTCCCGGGGCAGGTGCCAGTGCAGCAGGTCGGGCACGAGGTGGCGCAGATCGTCCTCCAGGCGCGCCCTGACGTCCGCGCCGAACGCGCGGCCGGCGTCCGCCGGGTCGAACGCGACGTCGACGTCCGCCGCCGCGCACGCCCCTCGCCAGTCCCCGGCCAGCCGCCGCTCGGCGGCCCGCTCGATCCGCCCCCGGGGCACCGCGTACCGGCGGACCTGGAGCCACGCCCGCAGAGGCCCGGGAAACGACGGGTCCCGGCCTGGACGCGTCAACGGTAGACGCTCGCGATCGCGTGCACGTCGGGGTGCGGCCGGGCCGCCGGGCGCAGCCGCTGCGCGAACGCGCGCTTCACCTTGCGCGGGACGCCCGGGCCGAGGCCGACGTACTCCAGCCGGCTCTCCGCGCCGACACCGGCCAGCAGCGTCTTCGCGCCCCGCCCCGTGACCCCGGTGTGGCTCAGCCCGAGGCGGCGCAGCGGGCTGCCGGGCAGCGCCGCCGCGAGCGCCGCCGCGCCCTCGTCGCCGGTCGCGTTGGGCGGCGCGCCGAGCGCCCGCTCC